>DUBW01000011.1:10611-40696 GCA_012960135.1 Methyloprofundus sp. | reverse complement strand
GGTTGTGGTAATGTTAATCAGCGTTGAATATTTGCCACGTATCAGCGTCAGCCATTACCAAATGAAATATTTAAGCGGCTGATATATAATGAAATTTAAAACCCCATGGCTGGAAACTCTTTGCTGAAACTAGAAAATTTACCGTACTGATTAACAATAACCAAAATAACTTTTTTTGAATACTAAGCACTGGAGGTGCGTTATGAATGCCACTAAAAAAATTATCATATGGGTAGGGGGGCTGATTGTTATTATTGGGGCGATTGTTGTTTTTTTTCCATCATTGAACTCGTTAGTTGAAAAATATATTGAAAAATATGGCTCAGAATTAACACAAACCCCCATCCGGGTGAACGGTGTCGATATTGTAATAACATCAGGTGAAGGAAGCATTAGCGCCCTTAGTGTCGGCAACCCTAAAGGATTCGAAGCACCTGATATTTTCATATTAGGGAACATTAAAACTAGTATTGATACATCAACAGTAACCGAGTCCACGATTGTTATAAAAGAAATCAGTATTAATGCACCCAAAGTATTTTATGAAATTGATGCGTTGGGCCACTCTAACCTCGACGCACTAAAGAAAAACATTGCGAGTGCTACATCGGTTAACAGTGACGGTTCAGAAGGTTCCGGCAAGGCAATAAAATTAATTATTAAGCGTTTAACCATCGTAAATGGCGAAGTTGATGCGCGTATTACGGTGCTAGGCAATATACCGCTAAAAGTTGCTCTTCCTAAAATTGTTTTGAAAGATATTGGCCAGAATAGTGGTGGTGCAGGTCCTGTCGAAGTGGCAGAATTGGTATTGGGTGCGATTTTGAAAAGCACAAAAGGGGCAGTGACTGGAATTGGACTAGATAAATACTTAGGAAAAAACCTCAACGAGGTTAAAAACTTAGGGTTAAACCTTGGTGAAACGTTAGGAGAAGGAGCAGGTGACGCTGTCAAAGGTGGTGCTGCTGTTATAAAAGGGCTTTTCTGAAGTTATGATTGCATTTGAAGATAGATTAAAAGACTATATTTAAAAAAGGTATTTACACAGAATTTTTACAGTCTCTGGTGGTCAAGTGGAGGGTAGGTGATGTCTTAAAATCCACCTAAAGTATCGTTAATGTCTACTTTATTCGTCGCTTAATATCTATGGGTAATAAGTAACAACAAATTCTTTCACTGATTCAAAACATCATAGGACAATATTAATTGCTTTCTCGTCACTACAACAAGTGCTACTTTTTTGGTTTTCCATTGCTCATAAGCAACCATAAGTATCGGGCTATCTGTTATTGCTACGAGTGCGAACATATACAGCAGTTTACGTAATCGTTTATGCCCAAGTTTAGACAGTAATAATTTAATGATACGCGTGATTAATTGGATGATTTTAGGTGCTAAGCCAGCTGAACTAGCTATTTTTTTGAATTTTAGTGGAGTCTATATGGTGATTTTGAAATGCATTTTTTTTGTGGGATAGGTGGTTGACTCATAAAGACCTACTTTAAATGTTATTCATTCTTGCTATAGGGTTGTTGTAAAGATTGTAAATCTTGCAATAACTCCTGACTATGTAAACTGGGTGAAACTGAGCGGTAAATTTTTGCAATTTTCCCTGCGGGATCAATAATAAAACTATGTCGCTTGCAGAACTTTATGGGCCCTAATTTAAATAATGAGCCATAAGCTGCACTAACCGTACCTTCAGGATCAGCGAGCAGGGTGAAAGGTAAAGATTGTTGCTCACTGAAATTAAGATGACTTTCACTATTATTGGTACTTATACCAATAACTTTAGTATTCAGCTTAGAAAATTCCTCATTATCATCGCGCAATGCACAGGCTTCTTTAGTGCAGCCTGGAGTATTATCTTTCGGGTAAAAATAAATAACCAGCCAGTAGTTTTGAAAGTCAGTTAATTGCTGCAAATTTTCATGTGCATCATAAAGTGCAAAGTTAGGTGCGGTTTGATTGATCTCTAGCATGATTACATGTCCTCGCTTATAGGAATAAATTAAAAGGTTCGACCAGAACCTGCTCGCCAGCAGCTACATTCCCCTCTTCACGTCCCAGAAGAATATAACAATTTGCGCGGCTTCCGGCACTTAATATATTGGATCCCTGTTTACCGGCAGAACATACAGTGAATTCACCTGGGACTATCTGGCTTAATATTCCACGTTGAAACTCCATTCTACCAGGGCTTTTGTATAAGGGGCTAGTGCAGATGGCTTTAAATCGAATAGGTGTAGTGCTGCTTAAACCGCTTAATTGACGTAATGCTGGAGTAACAATTTGCTGATAAGTGGCAATTACCGAAATAGGATTACCAGGCAGGCCAAAGAAATAACAACCCTGAATATGCCCAAATGCGAGTGGCTTTCCGGGTTTAATGGCGATCTTCCAGAAATCTACTTGTCCAATTTCGTCTAAAATTTCCTTAATATAATCAGCATCCCCAACTGAAGCACCACCACTAGTAATGATCACATCATTACTCTGTGCTGCCAGTAATAAGCTTTGCCGAATCTGTGCTTTGTCATCTGTAATAACGCCTAGATCATTGACTTCATGACATGGATTATCGAGTAAGGCTGCTAATGTATAACGGTTACTATCGTAGATCTGACCTTCTGTTAATACACTTCCTACCGGGCGTAATTCATCGCCGGTCGAAAAGAAAGCAATGCGAATTTTACGTTTAACCCGCACCTCATAAATGCCAGCAGAAGCAAGTAAACCTAAATCAACCGCAGTGAGTTGTTTGGCAGCGGGTAATAAGCAATCATATTGCTTTACATCCTCACCTTTCACGCGAATATTTTTCTGTGCCTGGGTGTTTGCAGGAAAATGAATGCGGATCTCATTGACCTCGACTAATTCCTGCATAATCACGCTATCTGCACCGAGAGGCAATACAGCCCCGGTAAAAATTCGCACACACTGACCACGCTCAAGTTTACTGAAAAATGGACGGCCCGCCCATGAAATACCGGTCTGGATTAATTCAAAATCAGTTGTCTGAATGTCAGCACTATTAAACGCATAGCCATCCATAGATGAATTTGCAAAGGCAGGTAGGTCGGAGGGCGCTACACATTGCTCACTTAAGACTCGCGCCTGAGCAATATGTAGACTGAGTATCTCATCTCCATGAAGGACGGCAAGTGCAGTAGAAATATTTTCTAAAGCCTGGTTAATACTTATTAGGAAATTTGAATGACAGAGGTCAGTCATGATTGTTGTAAAAAAGTGTGCACTATAAAATCAGCAATTTGAGGGATGTTATTTAAGTCAATACTAACAATTTTCCTTTTTAATTGCATCGTCTGGTCAGAGGCTATGGCAATAATACAGTTATCTTCGGGATAAAAACAAGCTTCACCTAGGCTAGGGCGATGTAATTCAATTTTAGGGAAATGCTCACGTTTAAACCCTTCAACCAGAATTAAATCCAGGTTGGACTGATCAAAATAGTGTAGTTGTTCATCCAGGCTAGGCGCTTGCGGAGTATCAAACTCGGTAATCATTGCACGTCTATGGCTGGAAACTAGCATAACGGGGGTCGCACCGGCTTCGCGCAGGCGAAAGCTGTCTTTACCAGGTTTATCAATCTGAAAATTATGATGGCTATGTTTGATCAAACCTACTCGTATCTTATGGGCTTTGAGTTGGGGGATAAGTTGAGTCAATAAAGTTGTTTTTCCCGTACCACTCGGCGCTGCAAAGCCTAAGATCGGGATAAGTGCATTTTTCATGATAACAAAATTTATATAGATTTAACCTTATTATACTTCGTGCTAAGCTAAGCGCACGATTAATAACGTATTGTACTATTTTCAAGAGATTTTAAGATATGCTAATAGATTCACATTGCCATCTGGATAAACTAGATTTAACACCTTACCAGAATGATTTTTCCAACTTTATGCAGGAAGCAGATAAAAATCAGATTGAACATATGCTATGTATCAGCATAGACCTGGAAGCCTATCCAGCGATGTGTGAACTGGTCGCGCCCTACCCACAAATTTCACTATCTGTTGGCGTGCATCCTAATGTAGATGTAGGTCAGGACCCCAGCGCCGCTGAATTAATTGCTCTGGCAGACAATGAAAAGGTCGTTGCTATCGGTGAGACAGGGCTGGATTACTTTCGTAGTGAGGGCGATTTATCCTGGCAGCATAAGCGACTTGAAAATCATATAGCAGCATCAAAAGAAACCAAAAAACCGCTTATTATCCATACCCGCGAAGCAGCGGCAGATACCTTACGCATCTTGAAAGAGCAGGGTGCGGATGAAGTGGGTGGTGTAATACATTGCTTTACCGAAGACTGGGACTTTGCTCAGCAAGCGATGGATTTGAATTTTTATATTTCCTTTTCCGGAATTGTCACTTTTAAAAATGCCAAAGAAATTCAAGAAGTAGCAAAAAAAGTACCCACCGATCGATACTTGATCGAAACCGACTCGCCTTATCTTGCACCTGTTCCATTTCGGGGGAAATCAAACTATCCTATCTATGTACAACATGTGGCTCAATATATTGCAGATTTGCGTGAGACAGATTATGCAACGATAGTTCAACAGTCTAATGATAATTTTAGGCGATTGTTCAGTGTTTAGGGATGTTTTCTGGTTCCCAAGTTAGAGTTTTGAACTTGGAAATAACTTAGTTATCCTTTAAAAGATACTTGTCCACAGTTATGATAGCCATAACAGATAACGAAATAAAACTGCAAGGAATTGAAATCTTAATTTCTTCTTTAGGCGAAGTTCAGGCCGAACGTTTTATTAGCTTAATTCTTAGATAAGCTTTTGATTATACAGAATGGCAAAAAAAGTTATGGCCTGATAAAACCATTGAGGAAATTAGTCGTATGGCAATGCAAAAATATAGTGGTTAAACATGCGGATGTTTTACCTGTCCGTTAAATCAAACCGGCTCCATAATGTGCAATGATATCGAGTCATCTCTTTTATTTTCAGTACAAATATTTCCGGAATTTCGTAAGACAATGAAGTTTTTTGTATGCTTGCGTATGGTGGAAAGTTTAGTGCTATTTTACCCTGCTATATCAAGTTTGGTTAAGAAAATATTTGTTACAAACCAAATTCGAATACCAGCTTAATCGATAGGTATAACACCAGAATAATTGCAGCAATAAAGAGGATTGTTTGCGCAGGGTAATGCCATATATTTTTTAAGAAGGTAGGGGCTTCCCCCGACTCTTGCATGCGCGCATATTCTTCCCGAATAACAATCTGCCGTTCTTTTTGGTATTCATCAATCAAATGACGGGCCTCGTCATGTTGCTGTTCATTACGCAACCAGATAGCAGGCATGGAAATGCCCCAGTTGCCGGCATTAGTTTCATAGAAATCGATATAATTTTCTTCTAATAATTCACGAATATCGGCCGCTTCATCATCAGGTACTTGGCGTAAAGAAAAAAGTAGTAGTGCCATCGTTGTATTTAATCAGTTTGGTTAATAATATTTTCCAGGATCGACCAGCGCGGCTCTTTGCTTTTTGCTCCACCGCCCTGAATCCAGTAATCATAGAGCTTGGTAATTTGATCTGTTGATTTGAGTATGTCTATCCAGCTATTCAGCATAGCTTGTAATTCCAGATTGCCATTATGTACTGCATAGCCAATAGGAAAACGGTGTAATTTTGTCGGGTCATAGGTGACGGCATAATCGGGGTGTAACATTACCAGAGTCATGCCTTCTTCTATGGTGGAGATAAAACCGTCAAATTGCTGATTCTGGCCTGCATTAAAGAATATATCGGGATTACTGACTTTGATAATTTCTATATTGGGAAAGTTATGTTGTATATGTCTTAAGTGCGGATAAAGATCCATTGTGGCTAATTTTAAGTGGGTTGTAACGTTGAATTTTGAATAATCAGAAAATTCTTTTTTACGATAATCTTTGACGATAAACGCTGTGGTCAAGTCCATTATTGGCTGTGTATAGAGTACTTCACTCAGATATTCATTGCTGATTTGCACGCCTGAAATAACAATATCAATCTGATAGTATCTCAGCGCCTGATAGAGGTTATTATTCTTGGAAAAAGGAATAAACTCCAGGGTCACGCCTAAAGATGATGATAAGTGATTCATCATTTCTACATCAAAGCCGACTAATTCATGCTCATAATTATGATAGGAGAAAGGCACTCGTGACGGGTGATATCCAACGCGTAAAATACCACGCTTTACAATGGCTGCAGGCGTTGAGATATTTTTGTCTGTATGGTCTGTACTCTGTAAGGCATAGGAAATATTTTGCGGTATCTCCCAGTCAACTTGCATCTGCTGTAATTTTTTACTCAGGTCCTTGTCTTGCTCAAGTACGACATTAAAAAACGTCTGGATACCCGTTATTGCAATGGCAATAATCAATATACTACTGGCAATAAAAATCAGTATTTTTTTCAGGTTTAACTGTATTATGCCAACTAGATAGGCTGTTGTAGCAAGTGTAAACGAAATAAGAAAAATGGCGGTTGTCAGGGATGAAAATCGCTTAGTGAGGACATCGCCGGAAAGATACAGTTGATAGAGATCACTCGGTAAGTGTAAATAATTGAGTAGAAATGGAATGCTGATATGCACATTGGCAAATAAGCTAAATATGCCATTAAAAGCAAGTAATAGCTGTTGCACTATAGTCAGTTCAGTATTGGTAAACCAGGCAGCAAATAATAGAAATATGAAAGACAGTAGTTTGCCCATCGCTGGAAAGTTATAGGCAATGGGAATAATGATTTCATTGTATCTATCACTATCCTCGGTATGCAGGTTATGTTTGGCAAATACGTCATTGCAGGCTTCTGTCATGATAGGGAGGAGAATAAATATATTTCCCGACGCAAAAGCAGTGATCAATATATTACGACATCCTTGTACGATATCGGCATATTTAAAGGGGGTAATGGTACTGATAAAAAAAGGAATAACCCAGAATGATAAAATTAATGCGGTCGTAATATAAACGACAAAGTAAACTTCTAATTTCTCAAAGTCTTCCGGTTGCAAGGTACCTGCGGATGCTGCTGCGATGGCAAAAATACCGATCGGTAAATAGGTGACTATGCTTTTGGTGATTTTATTGAGTGCTTCTAGCAATATGATTGCTGGAGAAATAAATTGCTCTTTGCCTTTAATATTGACTAAGGAACCTCCTAAAAATAAGCTAAACACGACGATAGCAGGCACCGTATTATCAGCGAGTGACTTGAACGGGTTAGAAGGGATATACAAATCGTAGTAATTGATACTTGGTACAACTAGGATCTGGTTGGTGCTAAAAAAATCCTTACTCTCCCATAATGGAAAAGCCAGTGCCATAACAAAAATAGTGATTAACCCTATAGCCCAGAGAGTAAGCAACATAATGGCGAATTTTTTGGCTATTTCCCTGGATTGTCCATAGCTGAGTGAGCCTAAGCCAGTAACGAGAGATAATAGGATATAAGGAATAATGGCGACTTGAATTAATTTAATAAAAACCATTCCGACCATATTAAGCCAGGCTACTTTTTCGCCAAAGAATAGTCCGATAAAAATACCTGCACAAAGTGCAACAAAAACCTGCGTTGAAAAAGAAAGATTGAGGATTCTATGCATTTTTTATTGGCTGTTTTGGATAGTAAATAATCTGGGTGAATCAGGTTTTTCATGCATACTGCGTATTATACTAACCGCAAAATGTGAACTATCTAGCCGTTGATACCAGTGGATAATCGCCTGTAATTCAGCTTGTCCTCCGCAATGCCCCGGATAAGCAATGATGCTCAGAATACCTTTTGCACTGAGTAGTTTAAGCGCATCATCAAGTGCTGTTAGGGTGGTTTTTTCCTGAGTAATAATGCTCGTATCTGCATGGGGAAGATAGCCTAGATTGAACAGGATGGCATCTGCTTTTTCTTCAGAGTTTATATGCTGAGACATAGTTTCATGACCGGTAAGAAGCAAGCTAACATTAGCACTGCAGCTATTCTTTTTCAGACGTGTGCGCGTTGCATTGATCGCATTTTCCTGTATATCGAAAGCATACACTTTAAGGCTGCGCCTAGCCAGGAACAAAGTATCGTGACCATTACCCATCGTCGCATCAATACTGATGCTTTGTTCAGACAGGTAGGGTTGTATGCTTTTATGAGCCTCAGTGACTAAAGAATGTTGTGTAAATCGAGTGCTGAGCATTATCTAGACATTATAGGATGCGTTTCGTACCTCAACATCCGTTTGTTAATCTTGTGGTGGGATGAGTATGGTATTTTCTGCATGATGGGTTTTATCTAGGTCTGGATAGTCCTGAGTGTAATGTAATCCTCGGCTTTCTTTTCTTGCCAAGGCGCTACGAATAATCAAGTCAGCAACAATTACCAGGTTACGTAATTCTAATAAATCACTACTAATTCGGTAATGATGATAGTAATCTGCTATTTCGTTTTTCAATAGTTCCAGGCGATGTTCTGCTCTTTTTAGACGTTTGGTACTGCGCACTATGCCCACATAATCCCACATAAAACGGCGCAGTTCATCCCAGTTATGTGCAATCATGACTGCTTCTTCTGAATCTACCACTTGAGACTCATCCCAGCCTGTTATGTTTGGGAGCGGATGATTTAGATTCTGACGCAGAATATCTTCACTGGCTCGTTGGGCAAATACGAGACATTCTAATAGTGAATTACTGGCCATGCGATTGGCACCATGTAAGCCTGTATGTGCTACTTCGCCTAAGGCATACAAGCCTTGAATATCAGTACGCGCATATTCGTCAGTCATCACACCGCCGCAAGTATAATGAGCGGCAGGAACGACGGGGATAGGCGATGTAGTGATGTCGATATTCAGATCAAGGCATTGTTGGTAGATCGAAGGAAAGTGGCTTTTGATAAAATCAGCGGGTTTGTGGCTAATATCCAGATACACGCAATCAATACCATGTTTCTTGATTTGATGGTCGATGGCTCGAGCAACAATATCGCGAGGTGCCAGTTCGGCTCTGGCATCATAGTGATGCATAAATGCTGAACCATCCGGTAATATCAGCTTACCGCCTTCACCGCGTACTGCTTCACTAATTAAAAATGAATTGTTATCAGGGTGATAGAGGCAGGTAGGATGAAATTGCATAAATTCCATATTAGCTATACGGCAGCCAGCTCGCCAGGCTAAAGCAATGCCGTCCCCGCTAGATATATGAGGGTTTGTCGTATACAGGTAAACTTTATTAGCGCCACCCGTTGCAAGAGCAACGATGTTTGCAGTAATGGTTTTGACCTGCTTGCTATACGTGTCTAAAACATAGGCACCCAGCACTCGTTGTTGTTTAAGTCCAAGTTTGCCAGCAGTAATTAAATCAACCGCATTATGGTGCTCTAATAGAGTTATATTGGGGTGTTGCTTAGCTTTATCAATTAAAGACAGTGACAGCGTTTTTCCAGTGGCATCTGCATGGTGCACAATACGCCGCTCAGAATGTCCGCCTTCTTGATTAAGATGTAATTCAGATTCGCCTTTTTTATTTTTCCGCTCTGAGAACTGCATCCCTTGTTGATGCAGGAAGTCGATACTTTGTTTGCCATATTCGACCGTGAGTCTGACTATATCAGGGTCACATAAGCCGGCTCCTGAATTAATAGTATCCTGGATATGCGATTCTATTGAGGTTTGCTGCGAGTCCAGCACTGCAGAGATACCACCCTGAGCATAGAATGTACTACCTTCTGTCAAGGCAAATTTTGACAATACTGCAACCTGATGCTGATCTGCCAGTTTAAGTGCCAGACTAAGGCCAGCACCGCCACTACCAATAATAAGCACATCGTAACTTTGTTGTTTAGACATGGTTTAAAACTGGATGCTGAAAAAGAGAACGTATCTGGGCTATCATTAAGGTATATTAATCAATTACTGGAATATTATTATACTTCACGTGGCTAAACTTGCGTAGTGTCGTCAAGCTGAATATTTGTAGGTCGGCTATTTAAACGCAAGGCAAGCAGAGAATTTAT
The DNA here is from genome assembly GCA_012960135.1 of Methyloprofundus sp. Taxonomy (GTDB): domain Bacteria; phylum Pseudomonadota; class Gammaproteobacteria; order Methylococcales; family Methylomonadaceae; genus Methyloprofundus. The sequence continues at coordinate 30,656 of DUBW01000011.1, read as the reverse complement.
GGGAGAGTTTATTTTGCCTTTTGTTTTTTTGTGTGTTTTTGCTGTCAACCTTGTTACCCATGGGGTAGATGCGTATGCTGAGATGATTGCGGGGGAGGCGGTTGCCTTTGAAATCTCACGCGATGGCTTGCAAGATAAAATGGAAAAGCTTGCGGTTAAGCCAGGAGTTGATCCCGAAAGTAAAGCAAGGGAGATGAACTGGTATCTATTAACGGATGAAAATATTGCAGCTCAGCAATGGTTTGCATTTTTATACCGTTCATATCAAGAAATTTTATCAACAGCTGCAGATAAATTAAAAACCAATGCGCAACCCACAATCAGTAAGGAAAATGTGGTGTTATTTAACCCTAAGAAGGACTATTCTTCAGAAGAATTAGAACTGCTCATTGTAAATTCGAAGGGGAAACTAAGAACCGTTAACAATAAATTAAGTAAACTTGAAACTGAGCTTAATAAATTTTCCCTACGTCCTCAGCAAATTAGAGAAGAAACTCTAAATTCGAAGCAGCGCTTAAAACAAGCCAAGTTAGAGATTAATATTTCCCGACAGCCTACAGAAAATAAGTATGAATATCAGGCGCACCAAATATACTTAAATACATTAATCAGTGCTTTGTCTGAAGAGCTAAAAAAACTAGACTTAGAAGCGACAGTTAACCCCTCACAAATTCAGTTAAATAAGCGTAGTCAGGAACAATTAGCAGTAAAACAAAAATATTTACAGCACATTGTAGATCAGCAAGAAGCACTCTTTGGGAAAGTGCAGCTAGAAAAAGCCGCTAGTCTGGAGGAAGCGTTACTCAAAACTGAACAAGAAAGTATCAGCAAGCATGCTGTTATCCAGAAAATTATTCAGGATAATATTTATTGGAGTCGCGATTTACAAACAATCGTCCGGACTATTAATCAATATGATCATGAAATAGATAAGATTGATACTTATAAGCGATCGATTGAAGAAGATTACAAAAACGTTGAGAAGAAAATTAAACTTGCGGGTTTAAATCCTCTGTTGGGTCGAGTCTTGCGTGAGCAAAGAAACACGCTGGAAACTAATAAACAACAGTACCAGAGACAAGTTGATATTGGCGATGAGACAGGGCTGATTAGTCTGGCTTTATACAAAATAGAGTTGCGTCAGAAGCAGTTACGAAATTTTCAGACCGAGCTAGACTTACAATTACAGCAGGTACAAAAGAGTCACGGGGCAGAAAATCTTTCAGTCGGTGAGATTCAGAAAATCAGCCAGGAAATCGATAAACTACTGAGTGATCAGAAGGAAGTTTTAGCTGAGCTGAGTAATACTTATTTAAAAGGTTTACGGGTTTTAGGTGATTATAAATTTGCTAGCGAGCAATTATTGACTCTGATTGATCAATATACCTCATTTCTAGATCAGCGGTTACTGTGGGTTCCCAGTTCACTTCCGATTGACTTAGACTATCCAGTAGATGTATACAATTCAATGCGCTGGCTGGGATCTCCTATGCGCTGGTTACACTTTGGAGAAAACTTATTACAGATAGTAAAGGGTAAAATTGTTATAAGTTCATTTGCCTTTATTTTCTGGTTTAGCTTATTATATTTAAACTTTTATCTCAGCAAGAAAGTCTGTGCGATTAGGGAAAAAATAGGCAAGCCCTATACGGATAAAATTTATTATACCTTTCAGGTATTGTTGTTTAATTTTATCTTGGTACTCCCATTACCATTATTGTTATTTTTTATCAGCTGGCAGTTAAGTCTGTTACCTTTTCATAATGATTTCAGCCGGGCAATTGGCGTAGGTATGCAACATGCTGCCATCGTTTTGATGATATTGCTGTTCTTTACCCGCTTTCTTGAGGATCAGGGTATTGCAGAGCTGCATTTCAGATGGCAAAAAAAGGCTATTTGTCTAATAAGAAAACAGCTTGCCTGGATGAAGTTTGTTATTGTGCCCTGTATCTTCATCATTTACATGACCTCTGTCAATAATATGGCTGAGCACAGTAATAATCTTGGTCGTCTGGGGCTAATTACATTTGCCTCGGTGCTTTTTGTTTTTGCTATACGCTTATTTCAGCCAGGACAGGGAATTCTAGATGGTTACTTTATTAAAAATACTAAATATTGGTGGGCTAATTTACGTTATCTCTGGCTGATTGTTTTTATTAGTATTCCGCTTATTATCTTTGTTTCTGCTGCCATGGGGTACTATATTAGCGCTCTGGAAGTGCAACAAAAAACAATTATTACTTTACGCATGATTTTTATCGCAATTATTATGCACAATATAATTATCCGCTGGTTGACCTTAACAAAGCGGGAACTCGCCTTAAAAAATGCGCGCAACCGCAAGAGTCACGCATGACAGAAACTTTACATATAGCTGATGAAGAATTACTCGATATCTCTAAAATCAATCAGCAAAGTGAAAAGATTGTTAACGTACTGATCAGCACCTTACTGTTAATTAGTTTTTGGGTGATTTGGAAAAACATCCTCCCGGCATTTTCATTTATAGATAATATTACCTTGTGGCAGCATATTGTGGTAATTAATCACCAGGAAATAATGCAGCCAGTTACTTTAAGCAATCTATTTATTGCCAGCTTTTATATATTCCTGGTCAGTATTTCAACACTCAATTTTCCGGGTGTCATGGAAATACTGGTATTCAGGAAATTAGACGTTGAAGCGGGTAGCAGATATGCCATTAACCAATTAGCTAAATATGCATTGATTACCCTAGGGTTTATTTTAGTAGCCAATGAATTAGGTGGCAGCTGGGGTAAGGTTCAATGGTTGGTTGCTGCCCTGACGGTGGGTCTGGGATTTGGTTTACAAGAAATATTTGCCAATATGGTATCAGGTATTATTTTATTATTTGAGCGTCCTATCCGGGTGGGGGATACTGTCACGGTGGATAATATTACGGGCACCGTTACGCGTATACAAATGAGGGCAACGACAATTATTGACTGGGATCATAAAGAACTCATTGTGCCCAATAAGACCTTTATTACGAGTCAATTAGTCAATTGGACATTAACGGACCCGATGACGCGGATCGTCGTACCGCTTGGAATATCCTATGGCTCCGATATTGATTTAGCCTTCAGGACTATCAAGGAAGCCGTATGTACAACGCCGCTAGTGCTTAAAGATCCTGAACCTAGCATCTATTTTATAGGTTTTGGAGACAGCTCTCTGGATTTTACTATTAGAATCTACGTACAGGAATTAAGTCATCGTATGCAGGTTATACATGATATTCACATTCGATTAATCGAAGCTTTGCGTAAAGCAGATATAGAAATACCCTTTCCACAGAGAGATTTGCATATCCGTTCTGGTTATGCAGATGCTTCAGGAAATACCATACAGGTGTAATGATGGAGTTTTCCGGTAAATTAGTGATAGCCGTTTCATCCAGAGCGTTATTTAATCTGGATGAATCACACCATATCTTTGAAACACAAGGTAAGCAAGCCTATTGCACCTATCAGGTAGAGCATGAGGAAGATATTTTAGAGCCAGGTTTTGGCTATGAATTAGTGAGAAAACTATTAGCCATTAATAAGCTGGCGAGCAGCAGTAAACCTTTAGTCGAGGTGATACTACTTTCACAAAATAGTGCTGATACTGGCCTGCGTATTTTTAATTCTATCGATCATTTTAAGTTGAATATTACCCGCGCAGCGTTTACCAGTGGAATGACTCCTTATTGCTATATTCCAGCTTTTGGTGCGCATTTATTTTTATCTGCAAATGCTGACGATGTGGCCAATGCATTAGCTGCAAAATATGCAGCAGCGACTATTCTCTCGGGCACTCAACGTAAAGCGGCTAGCGAACAATTACGCATAGCTTTTGATGGTGACGCAGTATTATTTTCAGACCAATCTGAACGTATCTATCAAGAGCAAGGTTTAGCGGCATTTACCGAAAACGAGAAAGTGTCGGCAAAAATTCCCTTACCAGGAGGGCCGTTTAAAGGATTTTTAGAAGCACTGCAATCTATCCAGGCACAATTTTCAGAAGACGATTCTCCTATCCGCACAGCTTTGGTAACGGCGCGCTCTGCACCGGCACACGAACGAGTCGTGCGTACTCTGCGTAAATGGGGGATTCGCATTGATGAAGCCTTATTTTTGGGTGGGATGCCCAAGCAGGAATTTTTAAAAGCCTTTGGTGCCGATATCTTTTTTGATGATCAAAAAGGCCATTGTGAAGATGCTGCGCCGCATATATCCACGGCGCATGTTCCGCATGGAGTGACTAATCAGGTAAAGCCTGAATCAGAATAGAGCTTAAGCTGTCACGTTAATAGGCATATTCTGAACCTGGCTTTAGGTTCAGATTTAGTTCGAGTTGATTTTTGCCAATAACACTCACGGTAACTTTATACAGTTCAGCTAGTGTTTGGTTTTACCGCTTTGATCTGACAAAAATCGAGTCAATAAATGTACTGAATCTACATGATGTAAAGTATCTTGCTTATTTATCGCCACCACATTTACCTTCGCCGCATTTGCCCTCGGGCATTTTGCTTCCTTCGTCAACGTCAACGGCAGGGGCAGCCATTTTTCCGCCACACTTCCCCTCGCCACAGGATCCATCTTTTGCCTTTTCTGTGCCATGTAGCTTGGCAGTTTCTGATTCATTCATAAAACCTGATGATAAATCTTTTTGCGCAAAGGGTTTATCTCCAGAAGCACATCCGCTTGTAAATCCAGCAATTATTGATGTTCCAATGATAAATTTGGTTTTATTGATTTTATTCATGTTACTTCCTTTGTAGGTTAAAAGTTAGTTTTAAAAAAACCGTTAAATCCTTGCTCCTTAACATAACGATCCTAGCTATATGTCTCTGTATTTTTATTTGTAAGGTTTTATCCAGACGCTCGACTTATAACTACGACTTTATGATCTCTGTTAAATCTAAGCTGCGCAAGTATTTTTTAAGATTTACGCTTTATATACCTGTTCTTATAAAACCGAACAAGCTGTGCAACAGCAGATAAAAATGGTCAACAGACTGGATATTTGTTGTGCTTCAAACTATGATGGAACTAAGTAGCAAAAAATGGTCTCAATTAAAAACAATCGATAATCAATAAAATGTAAATTCACCTAATCCAAAACCCCGTTAGACTATCTTTTTAGGTGGTCGGGAAAGAAGGATAACATGAAACAGAATAACTACCCTGATGACTGGCCTGATATTGATAGTGCATATTACAAGCGCTCGGTAATGTTGTTCAGTGCGGTAAAAAAATTACTCAGTGTTAACCTTGAATTATTTGCCGACGAGAAAGCCCTGCAAGGGGATATTTTCTTATTTAATCACTTTTCCCGATTTGAAACCTTTATCCCGCAATTTTTGCTCTATGAAAAAACCGGGGCCTATAGCTGTGCTATTGCATCCAGTGAATTTTTCGATGAAACCAATTTTTTGTCTAATTACCTGAAAGAAGTTGGTGTCTTCCCACATGACCACCCACGCCTTTTTGCCATGTTGGCGGGGCAGATATTACGCGGGCGTAAAGTCATAATTTTTCCTGAAGGCGGGATGGTTAAAGATCGCTGTGTTATTGATAAAAAAGGGCACTATAGTATCTATTCACGGATCGCCGGTAATAGACGTAAGCAACATACCGGCCCTGCAGTTTTAGGGCAGGGGGTAGAAGCATTAAAAGCTGCCATTCGTTATGCATTTAAAGAAAGGGATATGGAACGCTTGCAGCACTGGAAAGAGATACTCAAGTTTGATAACTTAAACGAACTCCTTGCTTCGGCGCTTAAGCCCACGCTAATCGTGCCTTCTAATATTACTTTTTACCCGATCCGCTCTTCAGAAAACCTGTTGTTTAAAAGTGTCGATATGCTTTCTAAAGGGATGAGCCTGCGTCAATCAGAAGAATTGTTAATCGAAAGTAATATTATGCTCAAAGATACGGATATGGATATTCGTATGGGAAACCCTGTTAATCCTTGTTGTGTCTGGGGCAAATATACTCATTATATGATGGATAAAGTGGCATCGAATATTGTTGAACTGGATGATGTCTTCAAGCTGAAGACTGAACCGCGTAATATGAAAGAACGTTTGTTAGGCTATTATTTTGTTAATAATGCAAAATGTGCACGCAATCAATACATGCACAGAATTTATACCAATGTGACGATAAATCTCAGTCATTTAGCTTCTACGCTAATAATGAGCCTTATCAGTGATGACAGACAACAGATTTCTAAAACACAATTTTATACCGTTCTGTATATTACAATTAAAACCTTACAGAAAAAAACCACGATCCATTTGCACCGTAGTTTGTTAAATCCTTATGATTATAGTGATTTGATATATGGTACAAATTCGCGATTTGACCAGTTTATTCGTTTTGCCAAAAATGCAGAATTAATTAGTGAGCAAGATGAATGTTATTATTTTCTACCTAAATTACTCGCAGATCACGATTTTGACCAGATACGCCTGGAAAACCCTATCGCTGTTTATAACAACGAAGCCCAACCAATGCATATTGTTCGTGAGCATGTTATCGCGGCAGAGCGTAGCTATCATAAAATCGACCCTTGCCAATTAGCCGCCTGGCATTTTGAAGATGAGCAACTCAATCTGGCTTTCGAACAACAGAGCTTCAGTCCTAAAACTAATGATGCGGTAACCGAACAACTGGAAACGGTCACAGCGGACCCTATGCCATTTTTTATCCAGGCAAACGAGCCAAACGGCTATGGAGTATTATTAGTGCATGGTCTGCTGGCTAGTCCTGCAGAACTGCGTGAGTACGGTCATTATCTTGCTGATCTGGGATATGCCGTATTAGGTATTAGAATTCAGGGACATGGCACTTCACCTTATGCGTTACGTGAATTGACTAATCAGCAGTGGTATCAAAGCGTGCAAAAAGGTTTTAGTATTTTGCAGGCATATTGTGCCAGGATATTTGTTATCGGTTTTTCAACCGGTGGTGCGCTGGCTCTAAAACTGGCTGAGGAAAATCCTGATGCTATTATCGGCGTAGTTGCCGTATCGGTGCCAATAAAATTTGTTAACTCTTCTTTTATGCTGGTGCCTTTAGTGCATAACACCAATACGTTTGTGCAATGGATGTCATCTTTTGAAGGGGTAAAGCCTTTTATCGAAAATAGCCCCGAACATCCTGACATTAATTATCACAATACCCCGGTTAGAGCCTTGTATGAACTACGTCTACTAATCCAGGATGTTGAAAAGCGCTTACCGAACATTAACACACCAACCTTATTAATCTATGCAGATCAGGACCCTGTGGTAGCAATATCCAGTGCTGACACGGTTTTTGAAAAACTCGGCGCAACACAGAAAAAACTGCATGTTATCAATGCCGATAATCATGGCATACTGATGGAAAATACTGACAACATATGGCGCTTGATTGATGATTTTTTAAAGCAACAAAGTCATCTTGTGGAGAATCTAGAGACACAAGCACAAACTCAACCAGTTCGGGAGATAGTCACATGAAAAACGTAGTGATTGCAGCTTATGCAAGGTCGCCGTTCACACCGGCTAATAAAGGCGCTCTAATGACTGTTAGAGCAGATGATATGACTGCCCAGGTAATTAAAGCACTCATTGCTAAATCAGGCATTGATGCCAATGATATTGAGGATCTCATTCTGGGCTGTGCTTTTCCCGAGGGTGAGCAAGGCATGAATATGGCACGACTAATAGTTTCACTTGGTGAGCTACCTATTAGTATCGCAGGGGTTACACTTAACCGCTTCTGTGGTTCGTCCATGCAGGCGATACATTTTGCTGCAGGCGCTATTCAAATGAATGCTGGTGAAGCGTTTATCTGTGCCGGGGTAGAGTCAATGAGTCGGGTACCTATGGGGGGGTTCAATTATTTACCCAACCCAGAGCTCTATCAGCGCTATCCCCAAGCCTATATGAGTATGGGAGAGACAGCGGAAAATCTGGCCCAAAAATATAACATCTCGCGGATTGACCAGGAAGCTTTTGCACTCTTAAGTCAGCAAAAAGCCTATATGGCTCAACAACAAGGTTTACTTAGCGATGAGATTATTCCCATCGTCTCGCAACGCGGCGAAACAATAGCACAAGATGGCTGTCTGCGCCCTGATTCCAGTGCAGCGGGTATGGCAGAGCTTAACCCCGCATTTTCTGTGCAAGGGAGTGTTACTGCTGCCACTTCATCGCCGCTAACCGATGGCGCAGCCGCTGTGCTGGTCTGCAGTGAGGATTATGCTGATACTCATGGTTTAGATAAATTAGCACGTATTAAATCGATAGCAGTGTCTGCCTGTTTGCCTGAAATTATGGGCATAGGTCCTGTTTCGGCTACCCAAAAAGCACTACAACGTGCTAATTTAACATTGGCTGATATGGATATAGTCGAGCTTAATGAAGCTTTTTCTGCACAGAGTCTGGCGGTATTACACGATTTACCGATTGCTGCAGAAAAACTAAATATTGATGGCGGTGCTATCGCTTTAGGTCATCCTTTAGGTGCTACTGGCGCTAGAATTACAGGTAAAGCGGCAAGCCTTTTACAGCGTGAAGATAAACAATACGCGCTGGCAACTCAATGTATAGGGGGAGGTCAGGGCATTGCAACGATATTGGAGGCAGTGTCATGACTATTGAAAAAATTGCCGTAATTGGTGCAGGAGTTATGGGTAGTGGTATCGCTGCTCATATTACCAATGCCGGGATTCCAGTTTATTTGTTAGACATAGTACCGAAAGATGCTAAAGGTCCTAAAGAGCGAAATGTTATAGCTGAAGGCGCTATTGCGAAAATGCTAAAAACCCAGCCAACGCCTTTTATGCATCGCAAAAATGCACGCTTGATTACTGCCGGAAATACCGAAGACGACCTGGAAAAACTGGCTGAGGTGGATTGGGTTATTGAAGCTGTGATTGAAAACCAAACGATTAAGCAGGAACTCTATCAAAAGTTGGATCGTATCTGTGGGCCTGACACACTGATTTCCTCCAATACGTCTACCTTGCCACTAAAAATCTTAACCGCGGACCAGTCAGATGGATTCAAGCGCCGGTTTATGATTACTCACTTTTTTAATCCGCCGCGTTATATGCGTTTGCTGGAGTTGGTGTCTTCAACTGAACTGGATCAGCAATTATTTAAGACAGTGAGTGATTTTGCCGATATTAGATTGGGTAAAGGCAACGTACTGTGTAAAGACACGCCAGGATTTATTGCCAATCGGATTGGTACATTCTGGATGCAAACGGCTGTATTGGAAGCGATTGAAAATGAGTTAACAGTGGAGCAATGTGATGCTGCACTCAGCCTGTTTGGTATTCCTAACACGGGCATATTTGGTTTGTTAGACCTGATTGGCCTGGATTTAATGCCGCATGTGCTGAATAATTTTAAGCAGGTTCTGGATCCTGAAGACCGTTTACATAGCATTACAGAGGTTCCAGCGATATTAGAGACCATGATTGCAGAGGGCTATACAGGGCGCAAAAGCAAGGGAGGGTTTTATCGTTTACAGCCCGATGGTAAAGCAAAAGTTAAACAGTCCATTGATCTTCAGCAAGGCGACTATCGTCTGAGCAAACGGTTTAAAATTGAAGGTGTATCGCGTAAACCCGCTGGGTTACGCCAATTTTTAGAAGCTGATAATCCGCTCAGCCAGTATGTCTGGCGAGTATGGTCAACAACATTTATTTATGCGGCAGAATTAATTCCTGAAATTGCCGACGATATTGATGCTGTTGATACTGCTATGCGACTTGGTTATAACTGGCGTTATGGTCCGTTTGAATTATTAGACCGCCTAGGCGTGGAGTGGTTTATACACAAGGCCCAGGCAGAGCAACAGCATTTACCTGCACTTATCGCGAATGGAAAAAGCTTGTATCGTAGCGAATCGGGCATTCCAGAATACCAGGATACTGCGGGTAGCTACCATCCTATACAACGCGCAGAGGGAGTTTTGCTACTCAGTGATATCAAATTACAAAAACCAGCAATACTGGAAAATGCCTCAGCCAGCCTCTGGGACATAGGCGATGGCATTGTTTGTCTGGAGTTTCATAGCAAAATGAATACCCAGGACCCGGATAGCATGAGCTTAATTCAGCAAAGTATTGCTAAAATTTCGGCTGAATATAAAGGGATGGTTATTTACAATGAAGGCGAGCATTTTTCTGCAGGCGCGAATTTAACCCTGCTTGCTCCTGCCATTCTTGGTGGAGATTGGGATACCGTTAAATCAATCGTACAGCTAGGTCAAAATACCTTTCGGGCATTAAAGTACGCGCCATGCCCGGTAGTCGCGGCACCCTCTGGTCTTGCTTTAGGGGGAGGCTGTGAGGTTTTATTGCATTGTGATGCTATTCAGGCGCATGCCGAGTTATACATGGGGCTCGTAGAGGTTGGTGTTGGTCTGGTACCCGCCTGGGGAGGTTGCAAAGAATTATTAGGCCGCTGGCTAAATCTACCCAAACGCCCGGGTGGTCCAATGCCACCTATTGTGAAAACATTTGAAACCATTGGGCTCGCTAAAGTATCCAGATCAGCCCAGGAAGCAAAAGAACTATTATATATGGCAAGAACCGATGCTATTAGCATGAATAAATCGCGCTTACTGGCAGATGCTAAAGCCCGCACGCTTTCTATGGTGAAAAATTATCAGGCACCCGAGCACCCCGTATACCCACTGCCCGGAAAAAGTGGCTGGGCTACATTAGCAGTTGGAATAGATTCATTGCACAAATCTGGAAAAGCATCTGCCTATGATGTGGAAATTACTCAACAATTGGCAACTGTATTAACCGGGGGTGATACCGATATTACTCAGTCATTAACAGAACAAGATTTGCTCGATCTCGAGCTTAAAAGTTTTATTCATCTAGTACAACAGCCTGCCACCCTTGCCCGGCTGGAACATATGCTCAAAACTGGTAAACCGCTTAGAAATTAAACAGGAGTACCACATGTCTAAATTATTATATATCCTGATTGGAGCCATCGGTATAAGGTTACCTCCTGTACGGCGTAAATTACTGACCGCTCCGCTGTTCAATAAAATGTGTAAATCGATGCCCAAAATGTCGCAAACCGAGCGTGAAGCACTGGAAGCGGGTGATACCTGGTGGGATGCCGAATTATTTACCGGTAAACCCGATTGGCAAAAACTTCAAGACTTACCTCCTGCACGCTTAAGTGATGAAGAACAGGCTTTTATCGACGGCCCTACAGAGGCTTTATGTGCCATGCTGGACGATTGGGATATTACCCATAATCGCCGTGATTTACCATCTGAAGTATGGGGATTTATCAAACAAAACAAATTCTGTGGGATTATTATTCCTAAGCATTATGGCGGTCTGGAATTTGGCGAATATGCACATTCCCAGATTGTTATGAAAATTTCCAGTCGTAGTGCTTCTGCGGCTGTAACGGTAATGGTGCCCAATTCATTGGGACCGGCTAAATTATTATTAGCTTATGGTAGTGAGCAACAAAAAGACCACTATCTACCTCGTCTTGCGGCAGGATCTGAAATTCCCGCTTTTGCACTGACCGGTCCTCAAGCCGGTAGTGATGCAGGCGCAATGCTCGATACGGGAGTGCTTTGCTATGCTGAATTTGAGGGCAAAGAACAGCTCGGCATTCGCTTAAACTGGGAAAAGCGCTATATTACTTTGGGGCCTGTCGCAACCGTACTAGGTCTAGCATTTAAACTTTTTGATCCGGAACATTTATTAGGTGAGCAAGAAGAACTTGGTATTACTGTCGCACTGATTCCGACTGATACTGCGGGAATTTCTATAGGTAAGCGCCACTTTCCACTTAACTCAGCCTTTCAGAATGGACCTAATTGGGGGGTGGATGTATTTATCCCTATAGACTGGATTATTGGTGGGGCTGATCAGGTTGGGCAGGGCTGGAAAATGCTTATGCAATGTCTATCTACCGGACGTGCGATATCCTTGCCAGCCCTGAGTGTTGGAGCCGCAAAATTTGTCTGTAGAAATAGCGGTGCCTATGCACGTGTACGCACACAGTTTAATTTACCTATAGGCGCTTTTGAAGGCATAGAAGAAGTACTTGCTCGTATGGCAGGCACGACCTATTTAATGGATGCAGCGCGTCAAGTGACTTGTGCTGCACTGGATGATGGTTACAAACCCTCGGTTATTTCAGCCATCATAAAATACCAGTTAACCGAAGGCATGCGTCGTGTTATCAATGATGGCATGGATATACAGGGAGGTTCTGGAATTTGCCTGGGGCCGTCAAATTATATCGGGCGTCTATATCAGACGATACCCGTAGGTATTACGGTGGAAGGGGCAAATATCCTAACGCGCACCATGATGATTTTTGGCCAGGGCGCAGTGCGTTGTCATCCTTATATTCAAAGTGAAATGGCAGCTCTAGCTTTGGAAGATAAAGAACAGGCTTTAAAGGATTTTGATGCAATACTATGGAAGCATATCGGGTTTTTTCTGGGAAATATGGGCAGAGGACTCTGGTTTGGAGTTAGTAATGCACATTTTAGTAACACGCCGGGAGATAAACATACCCGCCGCTATTATCAGCAACTTGCAAGACTGAGTACTAGCTTTACACTCACCGCAGATTTTGCATTACTGACTCTGGGAGGCGACTTAAAACGTAAGGAAAGAATTTCAGGCCGTTTTGCTGATGTATTGAGCCACCTATATTTATGTTCCTGTGTACTCAAACACTTTGAGAATCAAGGCTCGCAAGAAACGGATATTCTACTTTTAAATTGGGCTTGCCAATATAGCTTGCACCGCGCCCAGCAATCCTTACTCGCAGTATTCTGGTTGCTACCCATGCGTATTCCAGCAATAGCATTACGCACGGTGTTATTCCCACTAGGAAAACCTTATGCACCACCGCAAGATAAACTTGTTGGCGAGCTTGCCAAACTACTGTTAAATGATAGTCCGACACGAGATCGCTTAACTGCAGGTGTTTATATTAATGATAATCCAGAGGATGCTACCGGAAGAATTGAAGTAGCCTTTAAGGCAGTATTAATGGCAGCACCGGTTGAGGCGAAAATCCATGCGGCACAAAAACAAGGTAATTTAGATAAGGGGGTACTTGCCTCAACAATAGACAGTGCTCTGGCAAAAAATATTATTAGCTCGGCTGAAGCAGAGTTGTTACATACAGCAGAGCAAGCCAGATCTGAGGCCATCAGGGTGGATGATTTTGATCCTGGTGAGTTATAGAAGGTAATTTATTGCAAGCATCAGGTAATCACATTATAGTTACAACTTTGTAAAAAAATATACTTATAACTCATTTAATTAGAATTGGAAATTATCAGGGCATTAGGATTCCTAAGCCAATGATAGAGAAAGCTAATCTTCAAGGAAGGGAAATTAACAAAACAAGACCTTTTGTCGTTATTTCCCCCAATGACTTATCAGCATTAGCCACAGTTCTTGTTGGCCCCATGGCAACAAAAGGATTTTAATATCCCTGCCGAGTTGAATGCGAATTTATAGGCAAAAAAGGCTTAATACTTATAGATCAGATAATAAAGTGTGGTTAGTAAAGAAACTAGGTATTCTTAATGATGAAACTCAGGTTAAATTATGTGATTCCTTTCATGAATTATTTTTATTTTAAGCATAAAAAATAACCAGATATTTAACTGCTTTATTCTTATAAATCAAAACTTTGCAGTGGTTTAATGCCCTTGTCACTCAATAAAAGGTATATCTTTCAATCATTAAGGTGTCAGAATGAAAAATATTTTTCTTTTTTCATTTTGCACACGATGCAAGATACTATGTTTTTTTAAATATATATGAATATTTTTTTATCATTATCCAGGACACCGGAGAGATTAAAATCAATGTCAATTATTAGTTATGAAGTACTCGGAAAAGAAGTAAGTGGCCTATTAAAACAACAAAAGAAAATATATAAAGTATCTTTATAAATCAATAACCTATTTAACAGAAATAAGGAAAAAATTCAAAAAACTTATGATTTTAACGAAGTCGAAAACTCTATTGCAAAGGTTGATAATGAAATAGAGAAGCTTTCGCAGGCGGGAACACTAATTGCGGTAGTAGGAACAATGAAAGCAGGGACGTCAACGACTATTAATACCATCGTTAGAAAATATGTTTTACCTAAATTGTAATGACCCGATAAATACGCTACCTACATATAAGCATAATCAAAGAGAGCCGTTATTAACGCTTAAGAATACGCCCCCTCTAATAGCATTATTGATACAAATTTCAGAAGCATTACTTGAACTAAATGAAGCAAACATTATCAGTCGAACAAAGTCGCCTATTTATGAATAAACAGAATATTTATGTCACAGGCGCTGAGCAGGGAAGCGGTAAGTCTATTATTATGCTGGCCATGATGGATATGCTATCAGGTTATGCAGGTAAAATCGGTTTTTTTAGGCCTATTATCAACGATAGTGAAAGCAAGGATGAATTAATTCAATTAATCAGGCATCGCTATCATATCGATTTTCCTTATGAGTCTATGTATGGCTGTCAACTGGAAGAAGCGCAGGATTTAATTAATCGTGATAAATATAATGAGTTACTAACACGCATTTTAATCAAGTTTAGAACGCTTTCCGCACAATGTGACAAAGTTTTGTGCCTGGGGCCTAATTATGCCTGTAGTGCAGGGGCACGGGCGTGAAAATTATCAAATTATTGATGCTGTAAACAGACTGAGACATGCGCTGCTAGAATCTGGTTGTGATCTTTTTTCTAGTATCATTAATGGTGTTGAAGCTTCGCAAGTTGAAGAGTTACGCATGCGTTATAGTCATCAGCCACACAGTACATTTCCGGTTTATGTGGTACCTAGTGAACCGTCTTTAAATATGCTTAGTGTGGGTAATATTTCCCGGCAATTAGATGTCCGCATTTTATCCGGTGATCAGCAAACGCTTAATAGAGCAGTAAATCATTTTAAAATTGCAGCCATGCAGGTGCCTGATTTTTTAGAGCATCTCGAAGAGGGAGCTTTAATTATAACGCCCAGCGATCGCGCAGATATTATTCTCGCCTGTTTAATGTCTTATCCTTCGACTAATCATCCTCAAATTGCTGGATTATTACTCACTGGCAAGCAAAGGTTATCAACCTGATAGCGGGTTTAGGGGATACTCCTTT
Organism: Methyloprofundus sp.; assembly: GCA_012960135.1. Lineage (GTDB taxonomy): Bacteria > Pseudomonadota > Gammaproteobacteria > Methylococcales > Methylomonadaceae > Methyloprofundus. Next base: position 15,458 of record DUBW01000011.1, on the reverse strand, counting down.
TACTGTTTTGTCGGTAGAACATGATACTTTTACGACGGCAATGCAGATCACAAATGTCAGGTCGCGGTTGTATTCACAAGATGAGACAAAAATAGCGACCGCGTTGGGTTTAATGGAAAATAATTTAAATTTTGATGAATTATGCCAGCGCCTTACTAATAATCATTCTGAGTGAGTAACGCCGCTTATGTTTGAATATGAACAGATTCAACGAGCAAAGGCCAATATTCAGCATATTGTTTTACCTGAGGGGGATGAAGAGCGAATTTTGCGAGCAGCAGAAATATTATTATTAAGAAATATTGTAAACATTACCCTTTTAGGGGATGTCGAAGTAATTCAACAAAAAATAACTAGTTTAGGTTTACAATTGGACGATATTATCATCATAGACCCCCTTAAGTCTGAATTGCGCGAGTTATATGCCAAAGCGTACTTTAAGCTGAGAAAAGAGAAAGGCGTCACTTATGATATGGCTTATGATATTATGTCTGATGTTAGTTATTTTGGAGTCATGATGGTACATCTGAATCATGCCGATGGCATGGTATCAGGAGCAGTGCATACCACGCAGCATACGATAAGGCCGGCCTTTCAGATTATTAAGACTAAACCTGGTGTGTCTATTGTATCGAGTGTCTTTTTTATGTGCCTGGAAGATAGGGTGCTTGTCTATAGTGACTGCGCGGTAAATCCTAATCCAGATGCCCAGGAATTAGCAGATATTGCAGTCAGTGCAGCACAGACTGCAATGATGTATAATATATCGCCTCGAGTCGCGATGCTTTCTTATTCCACTGGAGAGTCTGGTAAAGGGGAAGCAGTAAACAAAGTACGTCAGGCGGTTGCTATTGCACAGAGGGCACATCCTGAATTTAAAATAGAAGGTCCTATGCAATATGATGCAGCGATTGATGCGGGTGTTGCCAGGACAAAATTACCTGATAGTAAAGTGGCAGGACAGGCAAATGTGTTTGTTTTTCCTGACCTGAATACCGGTAATAACACCTATAAAGCTGTACAACGCTCCTCGGGAGCAATAGCAATAGGTCCAATTTTGCAAGGCTTAAATAAGCCTGTAAATGATTTAAGTCGTGGCTGTACAGTAACCGATATAGTAAATACGGTTGTTATGACAGCCATACAATCACAATCTGAAAACTAAAACAAAGGATATAATAAATATGTTCCAATTATTACTTGATACAGCTGATGTTAAAAAAATCGCTGAAATTAATGAATATCTACCTGTACATGGGGTAACAACAAACCCATCAATTATGTCAGGTTCTGGTAAAGGGGTGAATTATGTTTTACCAGCGATTGTTGAAGTTTTAGGTGAAGATACGCAACTTTTTGTACAAGCATTAAGCACCACTGTTGATGGAATTGTTGCAGAAGCGCATAAGCTAACAGAATTGCCTTATAAAAACATCACAGTAAAAATTCCTACTACACCGATTGGCCTAGCTGCAATGAAAAAGCTACGCTCAACAAATATTCGTACATTAGCGACCGCTATTTACACAGTTCAGCAAGGTTTCCTTGCGGCACTCAATGGCGCTGACTATATGTCACCTTATGTAAACCGTATCGATACTCTGAATAATGATGGCGTAGGTGTTTGTGCGGAAATTCAGCACTTATTGAATGCACATGATTTACCTACAATTCTTACACCAGCGAGCTTTAAATCAACGCAACAGGTCTTGGATTGCCTAGCAACAGGTTGTGGTGCGATTACATTACCGGTTGATGTTATAGAGCAGATGGTTAATTTTCCTGCTGTACAACCAGCAGTAGAGCAGTTTAATAAAGATTGGTCTGCTGCTTTTGGAGATAAATTGTCTTATAATAGCTAATATATTATTGACAACTGTAGCATAGGATTCTGCCGGCCATGGATGGCGGGGCAGATGAGAATTTTGTATGCCCTCTGTTCAAATAATTTGAGTTTTACTTAAATAGCAAAGAAAGATAACTACTGGAAATAGCATCTGGTTAAATAATGGAATGCGCAGCAGATTACGGTGCAATAAAAATTCGTGGTTAAATGCTAATAACTACTTGTATATGTTGCTGCACAAAATTATGGAGCGCAATATGGACAACCTCACCGCTTTATAAATGACCTATGAAAGCTGAAAAAAAATTATCCATAAAAGTAAAGTCAAAAACAGAACGACGTATCATGGAAGACCCTGAGCTTGAAATGATAACTGAGTGGAATATTAAAAATATTTTATTCGCACTTATCGTTTTCATCCTGGTAATTATCTTACCCGCTTATTATTTCAGCATGATGGATAATAGCGAAAAATCTCCCGCTCTTGAAACTAAAAAAACAGCTCTACATAATCCAGGCCTTGTTAAACGAACACCTGTTAATAAAACAGGCACAGAAAATATTGAAAAACTAGCAGTTGCAAACAAAATAGCAAAACACATTTCAGAAAAAAGCGTTGTTTCTAAAACGTCTACAAACCAAACCTCTGTTGTTCCCCCAGCTCCATTAGTTAAAGAGACAAAACAAGACGATGTTGTTGTAAAGGAAGAACATCAAAGTCCCGCTGTTAGTTCGTCAAATTTGAGCCCTTATATTAATCGCGCCCAACTAGCACAGGGAGTTAATAAACTAGAACCCTTTGGCGATATTGAATTGCCCATACTAGTCGATAACAGTAAAGCCTATCCCGTTACTTATTTCACTGAAGTAATTAATATGCAGGGTGATACGGTTTTTCATGAATGGCTACAAGATGGTAATTCAGTATTTAAAAGAAAAATTAATATCCGCGGTAATAGGTGGCGGATTTCTACTAGTAAATTATTTCCTTACAATTCCACAGGTCAGTGGCAAGTACGAATTATTACATTAAAAGGCGATGTACTTAATAAAATTTATTTTTCAGTCGAAAAACGATAAATATATTAGTAATTTTTAGTATATTTGTTATAGTGGATATGAATATCGCTTTAGCATGAACAAATAATTATTAATAATTTAATTAATAGTATTCTACAAGGTTAATAAAATGACTGATTTAAATAATTTATCCGTCGGTGAATTACAGACGATGATAGAAAATGCAGAATCTGCATTAAAAAATAAACAAGTAAGTCAACGTAAAGAAGTTTTTGCCCAGATTAAGGCATTAGCCGATTCTGTTGGTGTCAGTGTTGAGATTCATGAAACAGGCAAAAAGCAAAAACGTATGGGAGTCAAGGTAGCGCCAAAATATCGCAACCCTGATAATGCTAGTCAAACATGGACAGGTCGTGGCCTAATGCCTAAGTGGATAGGCACACTGATTGAATCAGGCCGGGATAAATCCGAATTTTTGATTTAGTCTGAATCGATACCTATTTAATCAAAGCGACTTCCATGTCGCTTTTTTTATGTTTAATTTAAAGTGACTGTGTATGTGGATACAAAGAGAATTTCAATTAGCTGCAAAATCCAGAGGTTTTCATTTAATAACTAGTGAAGTCTTACAAGCTATACCTGAAATAAATCAGATTGAATGTGGTCTGCTTAATTTATTTATTAAACATACATCGGCTTCATTAACCATTAATGAAAACGCTGACCCTACTGTTAGAGCAGACTTTGAAAGTCATTTTAATACCTTTGTGCCAGAAAGAGCACCTTATTATCAACATGATTACGAAGGTGATGATGATATGCCTGCACATTTAAAATCCAGCATTTTAGGTGTTAATATTAATATGCCGATCACTCAAGGCAGATTAAACCTGGGTATCTGGCAAGGTATATATTTGTGTGAGCATCGTAATCATGGCGCTAGTCGCTCTGTGGTTGCAACAATCACAGGTCAGACATATGAGTAAAGCTATTCCTCTGGTTTATGAAGAATATGGCTTAGCGACCAACCCAGCCGTAATAATATTACATGGTTTTTTTGCTTCATCACGTAACTGGCGAAGCATAGCCAGAAATTTAGCGGATGATTATCATGTCTACCTTTTAGATATGCGTAATCATGGTGAATCGCCACATATCCAGGAAATGGATTATCCATCCATGGCGGCTGATATAGAATTATTTCTTGATAGTCAGCACTTGAGCAAGGCTAATATAGTCGGTCATAGTATGGGGGGTAAAGTTGCTATGTGGCTAGCCTTAACTCAGCCCGAGCGCATCAATAAACTCATTGTAGTCGATATTGCCCCAGTGAGTTATCGACATAGTTTTGATAATCTAATTCGGGCTTTACAGCAATTGCCTTTAGAGCAATTAAACAATCGTAAACAGGCAGATAGCTTATTATCTAGCGCGATACCCGAATCCAGTTTCAGGCAGTTTTTGTTACAGAACCTGGCCTTAAAAGAAGGCAAATATGTGTGGCGTATAGATTTAGATATTTTTGCCCGCACTGCTGATAATATCATTGCCTTTTCTGATACTGAGGGTCTTAATGCTTATCAAGATAAGGTGCTATTTTTAGCCGGGGAAACGTCTCATTATATAGACCAGGATAGTGTTAAAACGTTATTTCCTGAAGCAGAAATTAAAACCATAGCAAAAGCAGGGCACTGGCTACATGCTGAGCAGCCAGAAGCCTTTTGTGACATAGTAAACGATTTTTTGATTGAATAAGCAACGCCCTAGCAGTGAAATAAAGATCTATTGCAGCAAGGCCTCTTTAAGCTAATAAGGAATAGTCACAATTTAAGGGGGTTGTCCGAAAAGACAAGCAAGGTGGTAAAGAAATCATCCGCTGCCAGCCATGGAGAGCGAACGCGAGGGCTGGTAGTCCCCAGAAGGCGTAGGGCCGTTGTTTTGTCGGAATCGGAGCGTTAGCGTAGGTGGAGACAAAATAAAA
>DUBW01000011.1:7695-10511 GCA_012960135.1 Methyloprofundus sp. | reverse complement strand
GGTCGCGTTAAGTTTTTGCCGCTTGCTTGGGCTGGGATGCCCAAAACAAGCTTTCGCAAAAATAGCGACTCCCCGTTAAGCCCGTGACATATACTTTCCAGTTACAGTGTTAATCTTGATCACTTCACCTGTTTCTAGATATTCGGGAACCTGAACTTCAATGCCCGTCGGTAAAACAGCGGCTTTTGTTCTAGCTGTTGCAGAAGAGCCTTTGATTCCCGGGGCCGTTTCTATGATTTCTAAATCCACAGAAGCAGGGAGTTCAATCCCTAAGATATTATCATCCATAATCAGTGCAGTGATACCCTCCAGGCCATCTGTAATATAGCCAGTTTGCCCTTCCAGGTCGTCCTCATTCAGCATGTACTGGCTATAGTCCTCTGAATTCATAAACACATAACTTTCACCATCATTATACGAATACTGGACTTTAACTCGTATGCAATCGGCTTCTTTCAGGAAGTCATCACCTTTATAGGATTCATCCAGCTTTTGTCCGGTTTTAAGATTCGTGTAGCGAATTTTATACAGCGTCGATGAGCCTCTGGAAGAAGGGCTTCTTGAATCAACTTTTTTAACGGCATGTGGTGCTTCATTGATTTCAATGATCATTCCACGCTTTAACTCACTGGCTTTTGGCATCGTTTGTCCTTGTTTATTTAGCGTAATTGTTTTTGAATATAAGCAACGATATTATCTAATGCAATGTCTTGATTTTCACTATCGGTACGCGCGCGATACTCTACAGTATTACTATCTAGACCGCGGTCACCGATAACGATACGGTGTGGAATGCCGATTAATTCCATATCAGAAAACATAAAGCCAGCACGTACTTTACGATCATCAAACAACACATCAATCCCGGCATCCGATAGCTCTTGATAGAGTTTATTAGCCGCGGTTCGCAGACGCTCTGATTTATGCATATTCATAGGGCATAGAGCAACTTCAAAAGGCGCTAGTTTATTTGGCCAGATGATGCCATTATCATCATGACTTTGCTCTACAGCTGCAGCAACGATGCGTGAAATACCAATACCGTAACAGCCCATGGTCATGGTTTCGCTTTTACCTTCTTCATTAATAACATTCGCATTCATTGCCTTACTATAAGTCGTGCCCAGTTGGAAGATATGCCCAACTTCGATACCGCGCACTATGCTTAACGTGCCTTTATCATCGGGGCTGGCATCACCGGTGACGACAGAGCGTAAATCTGCAATTTCGGCAGGCAAGGGTAGGTCTCTTTTCCAGTTGGTGCCGGTGTAATGCTTACCTTGTTGGTTGGCACCACAGACAAAATTCGATAATATGCTGGCACTGCGATCTACGATAACTCTGATCTGTAAGCCGATAGGACCGATTGAGCCGGGTCTACACTGACAAGCATTAAGTACTTCTTCATCAGAGGCAAATTCTAGCGGGCTGCTTATGCCAGAAATTTTCTCTGCCTTAATTTTATTCAGTTCATGATCGCCTCTTAGTAATAGAGCGACCAGTATGTCGTCTTCACCGCGAACAACTAAAGTTTTCAGGCATTGTTGTTCTGAGACATTTAAGAATTGTGCAACTTCATCAATACTGTGCTGCTCAGGCGTATCAACTAAAGTTAATTCTTGGCTAGCTTCTGCTAGCGCACCAGCCGGCATAATCGCCTCGGCTTTTTCTACATTTGCCGCATAATCGCTATCGGATGAAATGGCAATAGCATCTTCACCAGAATCTGCCAGTACATGAAACTCATGAGAAACAGCACCACCAATCGAACCCGAATCTGCCATAACCGCGCGGAAATTAAGACCCAGACCTGTAAATATATTGGTATAAGCCTGATACATTACATCGTAAGTTTGTTGTAGAGATTCGTTGCTAAGATGAAAAGAATAGGCATCTTTCATAATAAACTCACGTGAACGCATAATACCGAAGCGCGGGCGTATTTCATCACGGAATTTAGTTTGTACCTGGTAGTAGGTAATCGGCAATTGTTTATAACTTTTTAACTCATTACGTGCCAGGTCGGTAATAATCTCTTCATGCGTTGGTCCCAGACAGAAGTCCCTATCATGGCGATCTTTTAAGCGCGCTAGCTCGGGACCATATTTATCCCAGCGTCCTGTTTCATGCCAGAGTTCTGCTGGCTGCAGAGCAGGCATCAACACTTCCAGTGCACCTGCTTTTTGCATTTCCTGGCGAGTAATCTGTTCAACTTTACGTAGTACACGTAAACCCAAAGGCAACCAGGTATAAAGACCAGAAGCTAATTTACGAATTAGCCCCGCTCTGATCATTAATTTATGGCTGGCAATTTCAGCATCGGCTGGCGTTTCTTTAACAGTACTAAGTGGAAATTGTGAGGTGCGCATGAATCTCTATAAAGGGGTAAATAAAAAGAAAACAACTATTTTACCTAGCCATCGATTGTTTAGCTATATCTTATACTAATTAGTTATAGGCATAAAAAATGGGTCTATAGGGGCTGCTCACGAAACGGAAAAAATAGTACGCTAAGATTCCACTTTCTTCTGTAACGGCCTAAATTAAGGGGAAAAAGGTTTTTGAAATAATTGTCTTCATTGTTTGGGGTACTATACTATTCCATTACGATTCACATAGAGCTTTACAGCTCATGAATATGGCTCATCATATAAACGTTTATTTGACGGGCTTTTTATTAAAGCTCTAGTTCCATTAATTCCAACGGGGAGTCGCTATTTTTGCGAAAGCTTGTTTTGGGCATCCCAGCCCAAGCAAGCGGCAAAAACTTAACGCGACCACTAATGCCTTCGGCGCCCCAGATGTCCTGCGTACGT
>DUBW01000011.1:0-7601 GCA_012960135.1 Methyloprofundus sp. | reverse complement strand
ACGCTCCGATTCCGACAAAACAACGGCCCTACGCCTTCTGGGGACTACCAGCCCTCGCGTTCGCTCTCCATAGCTGGCAGCGGATGAGAAAACCTTGCTTTGGAGATCTATTATGATTCTTTAGATTTGTTTGTATCATTGTCAGTGCCAGCCTTAAACCATAAGAATAGCATAATGCTAGGAACAATAATGTCCGTGTACATAATAAGTCCAGAATTGGATATCGCTGTATTGTGCTCGGTTAGCATTTGATAGACATGGCCAAAGCCAGCACCGACTGTAAATATTCCTATCGATAAAATTACTCCCAACCAAAGATAATTATTTTTCCGAAAGAACGCCATAAAACCTAGAATTGCACAGCCTAGATTACTTAGACCTACTTCAAATTGAAAGGGCGAGGGCGCCCAACCTATTTTGGCGGCAGTAAAGTTGGGTAGCATTAAGTGAAAGTAACCAGACCAAACAAAGGCAATGCCAGCGTACAATAGAAATAAAAAGCGCAAGGTATTGGCGTAATGATTCATGCCAACTGGCTTTCTAATTATGCCAAGTATAATTGCCAGGACAGCGGTCCAGGTAAAGGTGTTCTCGAGAAACCATTTTATTATATCGTTCATGCAAGCTCTCCGTAGTATAAAAAAGTATTATCGAATCATTGTCTAGCTGTATTGGTCATATTTTATCCTATTGTGATATTAATAGGCTATCAAACCCTACAGGTTTATTAGACCATTACAGGTGGTTGCTTAGTTACGCTGAGTAACTAAACTTATTTTAATTATAGGCGCTCTAAATACTTGAATAGTAAAAATGCATGCCACTTTTAATACAAGGGTTCACGATAAAAGATCAAGATCAATCCTATCTGAAAAAAAGCAAACACAGAAATAAAGCCAGCAATATTTTTTCCTGGCGAATCCAACTTTAATTCCAGCCATCGACCTATCGCCATAATCAACGCAAATAAGCCCATAAAAGTATGCCCTATCTGGATAAGAAACGAACTCTTCGCCTGAAACCCTACATGCGAATGCGTCAATAACATCAAACCGCCGAAAGCGCAGAGTACGGGAAAGACATAAGGTAATTTACTTTCTGGGTCGCTGGTCATTCTGGCACGTAACTCTATTCCCCCTAATAAGAAAACTAACAGGGTTGCGATACGGTGCTGAAATATTTCACCATTTTTCAGCATACTTTCCCAAAACCCCATGGTGCCATTAGGCCAGCTTTCAGCATCGGCGCGCAGTAAAATAAAAATACCCAAGCTAATAAAACCAACCGGCCAATACCGCGTCCAGGCCAATGATTTTTTATAAGATAGCATGGCAAACAGACTCATCACCGTGACAAAGATACCGGCAATATTATGATTGTAATCCGACCAAGCCGTTGCGGCTGCCGAAGGTATCTGGCCAATAATTGCTAAGCGCCCTGCTTCTCCCGCAAGTAATGCTGTATGGCTAGGCGAGCTCGTGCGTGGAATTCGTGGTGTGAAAGAATGCAACACTTCTCCCCAGGTCGCTGTTAACCCTGGAATATCAATAGCCGGCGGCTGAGAGGCAAGACTAGCCGCAGTGAACAATAAAGTAATTAGAACAAAGGTTTCTGCTTCAATATAATAAGGTACCCGGCTAAATACACCTTGTTTATTAGCTGAATAATATTCTAATACGGCACTGCGATTGAGCCAGGCGAAACCCAATGCAATAGCCAGCAATAAGATTTTAACTAACAGAACATTGCCGTAACCGGTACCAATAAAGCCATTCCAGCTTGTGATATAACTCAGCGCCATAGGAGTACCAGACACTAATATTCCAGCTATCGCAAACATTCCTACCCTGGAAAAACGCTTCAGGCTAGCTGGCCAATAGCTATCAGGAATTTGCTTTTGCCGGGTTAGTTGCCAGGTACTGACTAACTGAAACACGCCGCCAATCCATGTAGCAGCGGCAACTTGATGCACAGTAGTCAAACTCATTAACAACACACGATCATCAAATCGTCCTGCAGCATGTACTAGCCAGGCACCTGAGATAATCATTAATAGCGCAATTACCACCGCATAAAACCAGTGCTGGCGCGAGTTTGCATTGCTGCGCAAGACATAATAAACGAATACCGCTAATGCCATAGCTAAAAACAAACGAATAATACCGCCTATAAACTGTGTCGTTGAGGCAAATTCCGGAAAAGGCCAGCGCTCTAAAATAGAGTCCATCAACCATATCTTGAGCAGAATTTTAAGCAATTGAACAATCACTAGGGCAAATGCGCCTTGATAAATTAAGCGAATGGCTCGCTCTGTTAGTATGTTTAGAGCTTGGCCTTGCTTATCAGCATTCTGCCAGTCGACATTCCCCCAGGGTTTTACTACAAATAATCCCCAGGTTAAGCCACCAACAGCCAGGGAATAACAAATAAGATCAATCCCACCAATAATAGAATCTAAAAAATCAGCAATACCTTCCATTCTGATTCCTTATGGCTGAACTGTAAAATGAATAATATCTTCTGTGATATGACCATCTGCAGCAAAAATTTTATAATGCAATGCATACTCGCCAGCATCTAGTGCTGGCATATTGATAAAGACAACGCCAGGCTCTTGTCCAGCTCTCACTTGTAGCGTCTCTTCCACATCCCCAGTTCGCACTAGAAAAACCTGCGATAAACCTAGCTCTATGCTCGAGTTAAAATTCAGCTTAACCTGAGCGGGCTTACCCGCATTAACCTCTTCTGTCTTTAATGAATAGTCTGTCACCACCGCGTGAGCGTTAACGAGTCCAGAATAGAAACAGAATAATAATATCAATCCACATAGTAAACGTTGTCTGTGGCATGTTTTGCGATGCATATAAGGTCCCTGATAAATATAAATGATTAATGTTTCACTCAGCCTAGCCGCCTACAATGGAAAAGGAACTTTTGCTAACTCAATGATATTGATAAAAACAGTGTATTTTATAACTGAATTAATGCTGAATAAAGCAATATACTTATAACCTCCATTTAATTTATTTTTCATACCAAGTGAGTTGCTGTCTTAGGTTTCAGAGTGAGCATTTAATGCTATACGGACGTTTGACGCAGAACTTTTGTTCGTTTTCAACGCGTAGCAATAGACGCATAGCAAGCTACGCAACTATTGTTACAATGCGGAAAACGGACACAAAGACAAGTCAAAATTCGAAGATTATTAAATCTTTGGTCATTAGTAGTCTTCTTACAACTTTCTAAATTCAACGTAGCTGCGTCTATTTACTATGCTCAGTCAAAATATTTCATCCTCTGTATTTGTTACAGTATTTCATTATTCAGTAAGGAATTACAAATAAGTACCCCCGCTGCCCCCTCTTTAATTAACAAGCAATAACATGTTACATACAGAGGCTATGCACTTATTATATGAATTCAGGCATAGTAAAATAATGCTATTTATGCATTAGGTGTTGGTGGTTACGTAAGTGATGGTTTTAATTGCTCGAACTTACAAGTGACGCGCGGTTATATCAAGGCGCCAACTGTAATGGGTTAATAAATCAGCCTTTAAATGAGTCCTGCTTTATTAAACCATGGTAGGTTGGCCATTAAGTTCGACATGGCTCGTTGATCGGTATTAGTTTTCTGTTTGATGGTATTGCATTACTTGTGATAGACGAGAATATTCGAGGCTCCTGATAAAGCAAAATATTTACTCTACGCCATTCAATATTGATAGAATAAGCATTCATTCAACGTTTGTAATATTTTATGACGCAATATATTCCAGTTACGATGTGTCACGATTGTGGTTTATTACAACAAATAAGCCATATGCCCGAAGATGGTGCGGTCCAATGTTGCCGTTGTGATGCGACCTTACGTAAGCGTCAGCGTGTAGAACCAGCTAAGAGTATTGAGCATACTCTGGCACTGGTTATTACAGCGCTGGTTTTATTAATTATTTCGAATGTCTACCCGATTATTCAGGTGGAGACGGAAGGGCATGAAATCGCAGCAACGCTATTTGGCTGCGTAAAATATCTGTTAAGTAATGAGATGGAGTTCCTTGCCGGACTGATTTTTTTAACTACCATCGGCGCACCACTTATTCAGTTAACTGGCCTGTTGTATATACTATTGCCAGTTAATTTTAATCGCATGCCACCCTATTATGCACCACAGATATACCACCTGGTTCGTATTATTACCTCATGGAGTATGTTAGAGGTTCTAATGCTGGGTATCCTAGTTTCAGTGGTCAAGTTATCTGCCATGGCAACTGTCGTTCCCAGTATTGCATTGTGGACTTTGGCCTTATTAATGATATTTATAGCGGCTATTTTAAGTGATCTAGATACCGAAATGCTGTGGGAGAAAATCAGCCCCAGAATTCGGGCGGTAGAGCTAGAAAAACTTAAACGAGGCACACAATTAACCAACTGTCATAATTGTCATTTGTTATGTACCATAAGCCCGACGCATGAATCTTGTTGCCCGCGCTGTAACGCAGCCATACACTTCCGAAAACCCGATAGTTTGAATCGTTGTACGGCGCTAGTAATTGCAGCTAGTGTGCTGTATATTCCAGCGAATTTATTACCGGTAATGGTGGTCACTAGTTTTGGAAAAACCGAAGGTGATACCATTATTAACGGCGTTATCTATCTGGCAACAAGCGGGGACCTGCCACTAGCGATTATTCTTTTTATCGCTAGTATCTTTGTGCCTACGATTAAATTAATCATCCTGTCATTATTGTTGACCACAGTACACTTTAAATCCGAGTGGCGTCCAAGGGAACGAACTTATCTTTATCGTCTGACTGAATTTATAGGTCGTTGGTCTATGGTGGATATTTTTGTCGATACATTAATGGCTGCCCTGATTCAAATTCAGGGTCTGATGGTGATAGAAGTAGGTGTGGGTGCAGTTGCTTTTGGCGCCGTAGTGGTTTTAACTATGCTCGCTGCAATGGCGTTTGATCCCCGATTAATCTGGGATAATATGGAGAAAATAAATGAGTGAGCCGAAACAAGGCGAGTCTGTACATGATTTACCGGAAAGCAATATTCAACCTCGAACAAATTTTTCTATCGTCTGGATAGTACCTTTGGTTGCAGTTTTAATTGGTACCTGGATAGGGTATACATCCTGGTCAGAAATAGGGCCAACGATTAGTATTACCTTTAAAACAGCGGATGGCCTTGAAGCCAGTAAAACTAAAATAAAATACAAAAATGTTGAAATAGGTGTGGTTAAAAGCATCCATCTAAACCATGATACAGAAGATGTCATTGTTGAAGCCGAAATGGTTAAAAACATAAAACCCTTTCTTACCGATAAAACCCAGTTCTGGGTGGTCAGGGCGCGAATTAATGCCAGTGGCGTTTCGGGTCTGGATACCTTGCTTTCAGGTGCTTATATCGGCTTAGACCCTAGTAAGGAAGGACAACAATCAAGAAAATTTGAAGGTTTAGAAAGGCCACCAGTGATTACCGGGAGAATACCAGGTAAACATTTTATATTGCATGCTAAAGACCTAGGATCCATTGAAAGGGATGTTCCGGTCTATTATCGAAAATTCAGTGTCGGCAGTGTCGAAAATGTCAAACTCGATGATAATGGTGAGTCAGTCACGGTACGTGTCTTTATCAAGGCACCTTTTGATCAATGGGTTAATAATACGACTAAGTTCTGGAATGCCAGTGGCGTTGATGTTTCATTGGGCGCGGATGGCATCAAAGTTGATAGCGAATCTTTGGTCTCCATCTTAATTGGCGGAATTGCATTTCAATCGATCGGCCTGAGTACAGAAAACACCGTAGCGGATAATAACAGCGAATTTACACTTTATAAAGACTATGCAGACTCGCAAAAAAAGAATTACAAAATTGGTGATAAATATGTACTTAATTTTACCGAGTCAGTGCGCGGGCTAAAACTAGGAGCACCTGTCTATTTCTTAGGAATACAGATGGGAGAAGTTATCGACATTCACTTATCCTATAATACAGTCAATCAAACAATTACCGTTCCGGTAACAGTTATTATTGATTATGGCAAGATGGCAATGACGGAAAATCCCCAGTCTGCGACACAGCCCGTTACTACTCATCAAGGTCGCGTCGACTATTTCATAAAGCAAGGGCTTAGAGGGCAATTGCAGACCGGGAATTTGTTAACTGGAAGTTTGTTTGTGGCAATGGATTTTTTTCCTGATGCAGTTCCTTATGTGATGGACTGGAGTACGGAAATTACTGAATTCCCTACGGAACCAGGAACTTTGGGCGAGCTTAAGGTTCATATAAGCAGTATTCTGAAAAAAGTAGATGCTATGATGACACAAGTTAATGAACTGAGTTATAAATTGAATCATAACCTGGAACCTGAGCTGTCTGGTACCTTAAAGCAAGCTGAAAATACACTAGTTACTCTCCAGGATACCTTGAAAAATGATTCACCGCTTCAGCAGGATTTGCAAATGACATTACGCGAATTTACCAAAACAGCACGATCTATCAAGACCCTGACCGATTATCTGGAAATGCACCCAGAATCATTAATTACAGGAAAGAAGGAGACTCATTATGAATAACCGTCGTATTTTATCTTTATCGCTAATTGTAGCTACATTGTTCTTTGCAGGCTGTGGCAGTTCGCCCAATGCCAAGATATATATTCTAGACGCAATGGATAGAGATAGTTCAATGTCAGCAGCGATACAGGAAGCTCAAAATATTGTTGTCAAGGTTGGACCTGTTTCTATTAGCGATGTCCTCGATCAGTCACGGATTGTCAGTCGTTCTGGTGATAATAGACTGATTATTGCAGAGTTTCACCGCTGGGGGGGCGATTTTCAGAGTAATGTGCAGCGCGTAATCGGAGAAAATATTTCCATTTTACTGCCTACTGACCAGGTTACTCTGGGTCAGGAAATAGTCTTACAACCCATTGATTATCAGGTATTGGTATATATACGTGAATTTGATGGTACATTAGGCGGCATGGTGACCTTGAACGCTGACTGGACAGTGGCTAGTAAAAGTAAAGATAAAAGTATCTTTACTAGAAAATCAGTGTTTCAGGAAAAGGTTGATGGAGCAGGGTATGATGCCTATGTTGCAGCGCAAAGCCAGTTATTGGAAAAACTGAGCCAGGAAATCACTGCTGAAATAAAAAAACAGTTAATTAAGTAGGCTCTATGTGAATCGTAGTGGGTAACACGATAATACAAAGATGAATAGTGTCACTGTATTTAGCATGGCTCTTGGTCTATAAACACCTTAGATATTCCATTGGTTACCGACGAATTCAAATCAAAAGAACTCCATATATTGAGCGAGAAATGTCGGTGAATCGTGTCACCAAGATGCTAGGCGTTTAACCCGTAGCGTGTCTGGGCTGTATTCAACCACTGGATCGGGAAAGCGATCCAGTCAGATGATCCGTCCTCAATGACTCGGTTAGGAGTAGATGAGACATCGTCAAAGAAAGGTCATAAATATGTCACCTTAGGTGTTGATCTGGATGCATCACGTGTCATCCAAGTCTGCGCAGGAAGAGGCAGGGCAACCCTGAAAAGTATTCAGCAACATCTGGAAAGAAAGTGT
>DUBW01000010.1:6943-7214 GCA_012960135.1 Methyloprofundus sp. | reverse complement strand
AGAAACTGTTCAGTCTGACACCTAAGCTATTGGTCCCTGTTGAATTCAAAGAGACATTGAAATGGATGGTTCATAGCACATGATGAAACACCTGTATATTGAGTGTACAAATACCGCAACGTCCGGACTAAACACAGGCATACAAAGAGTGGTCAGGCGTGTTGTCGAGCAACTCGATTCGATACCTTCGTCGGCTGTTACCATCAGTTTGGTGACCATTAAGGACGGTAATTTCTATTATTTAGAGACTCTGCCTGATTTAAGGCAAAGC
>DUBW01000010.1:6450-6759 GCA_012960135.1 Methyloprofundus sp. | reverse complement strand
AGCGCTAACGACAATAATAAACAACACAATAGCGCGTTCAAAAAACACCTCCCTCCGCCCGGTGCTTTTTGCACAAGGGGATGTGCTTTTAATGCTTGACGCATCTTCGCACCTGCCGGCATGGGGGGCTGTTCGCGATGCGAAAAACAGGGGGGCTAACATCATTGTGGTCATTTATGACCTGATCCCTATTACGCATCCACAATTCTGTGAGCAGGAACTGACCGATGCGGTTAGACAGTGGATTAAACAGGCCTCAACACACGTTGACGCTTATATTGCTATTTCAAAGACGGTACGGCAAAGCCT
>DUBW01000010.1:5069-6434 GCA_012960135.1 Methyloprofundus sp. | reverse complement strand
GGATTATTTGATGTCGATAGGTACGCAGATAGAAAATGAACGATTAGGTTATTTTTATCTAGGTGCTGATGTTGCCAAACAGCAGCAAAGTGGCCGTGAGAAATTAAGAGAAATGCTGTCCAAAGAAGATAGCTATTTAATTGTTGGTACCATTGAGCCGCGGAAAAACCACCAATACTTGCTGGATGCATTTAATGAATTATGGCGGCAAGGCCATCGTGTTAAATTGCATATTGTGGGGTGGGTGGGTTGGAAAGTGGACAAACTCTTACACGATATAGAGCAACACCCACAGTTTAATAAACAGCTGTTCCTATGGCATGACCTGGACGATAGCGAGCTGGTTTATTGCTATAAACATAGCAAGTCCCTAGTGTTTCCTTCTTATGTGGAGGGCTTTGGCTTGCCGATTATTGAAGCGCAGCATTATCAACTGCCGGTATTAGCCAGTGATACGCCGATTCATCGAGAGGTGGGTGGGGACAGTGTGATTTATTTTGATATAAATAATCCGGCCGATCTGGCGAAGAAGATTGCTGAGGTTGAACAGGGCAGCTTATTATTAAATGAAGGGGCAAAATTTGACTTAAAGCAATTTACCTGGCAAAACAGTACTCGCAGGTTAATGCAAGAAATACAGCGAATTAACGCAGCATTATAAAGCACCCTTGCGGTCACAGATTATGTCCATCCATTGCTGTGCAACCTGCGCCGGCGAGTGATATTTTGTAACATAATGCTTAGCTTGCTGAGCGATGGATAGGCGATAGCTCTCATCATCTGCCAGCTTAATAATAGCCTGTTTCAGCTCCTCAACTTCTTGTTCAGCAACGGAAATTTTATGGACGGCATGATCGGCTAGCTCACTAAACCAGCCATAATTACTGACAATAGTCGCTTTTTCAGCGCTCATAGCTTGAATTTGCACGGCCGATGTTTCGCCCATTGACGGGTAGCGTAAATTAATAATAAGGTCGCATATCGCCATACTTTGGTCATAGTCGGTATCGCTCACATAGCCGGTATTTACAACAAGATCAGACAAACCCATCGCTTCAATTTCTGATTGGTACAGGTCATTACCGATAATAAGTAATTTGAGTTTTGCTTTTAATTTATCAGGTAATTCAGATAAGGCCTGAAATATGCTATGACTACGTTTGGTTTGACCCGCAAAACCAAACAGCCCGATAATAAATGTTCCGTGAGATGTTTTTTGTTTCAGTAAATCAATCACCATGGCATTTTCTATTCGTGTTTCATCAGCACTCATAGCCTGTTGATAATCAATCAAAGGGACTTGATGAATAGCACCGTTGAAACCTGCCTTGATCACCTGTTGTTGCGCCATTTTGCTATGCACGA
>DUBW01000010.1:3373-4974 GCA_012960135.1 Methyloprofundus sp. | reverse complement strand
TTAACAATTTCATCAATAGCCGCAAACGCATTATCAGTAGATTGCCGGGTTAGCGCCTGCCATATACCGCCAGTTCCCTGACCGGCAATTAAGTAATACAAAACGGTATCATGCAAGACCACAATGCCTTTTTGAACCTGTAATAACTGCAACATCGGCAAGTGGAAAGAAGGGTTGTTACCAAAATGATAAATAAATTGACGATATTTCTCTCGTCGTGTTTGTTCGAAGAGTAAAGGCAATATTTCCTGAGCTTGATAGTCTGATTGATAACGATTGGTTTCGCTTACATCATCATCAAAAACAGCCATCCGATCATTCTTGTCAGCCAGGGCGGTTTGTAAGGCATTAATTAAATGCTGGCTGTATAAAGCAATGCCTGTTCTTTTAGGCACTAACGGTGAAATATACGCAATCATAGGGTTGGGCCTCGCATTAAGCTTGAAGCAAAGAATCAATAATAAAGTCCCAACTTAAATTCAAATCAAGCATAAGTTGTCTGCCTGCATTTCCTAGCTGTCTGGCTTTAGCCTTATTTAACCCGGATAATGCGTCAGCAATCGCAGTGGATGTTGGTTCTGTAACAAAGCCATTTTCCTGGTCAATCACAAATTCAAGTGGGCCACCGGAATCAGTATGGGTAATCACAGGCTTGCTAGAAAAAAAACCTTCTAAGGTGACATAGCCATAATCTTCCTCATAAGCACCATTGTAAATCGCCAGTGCGTTTGCATAAAGCGACACTTTTTCCTCGCGTGAAACAAAGCCCTTAATCTGTACCCGCTGTGTTAAGTTGAGTTCCGCGACCCGGTGTTGTAACACTTCACCATAAGCCGTATTGGGGTTGCCAATAATAATTAACTCTAGTGCAGGTAAGTCAACCAGTGCTTCAAGCATGAGTAACTGGCGTTTTATGGCATCTAAACGTCCAGGCATCAGAATATAATTGGCATAGCTGGCACAATGCAATAACTCATGATCTTCGGGCGGGTGATATAAAGCATCAGCATGAATGCGGTTATAACGCCATAAACGCTGTGCTACATTTTTAGAATTGGTAAATATATGTTTGTGCTCAGGTAGTCTTCGCGTGTCTAAACCACGAATCTTATGGCTGACAGTCCGTCCCTCAGCAGTTAAATGCAGATCGCTATGCGGGGTTTCAAATAACTCATAAGCCTGACGATGCTGATGTAAAACCCAGGCCACTTTATTGGGATGTCTGGCATAGTACATAGGAAACTTTAAAGTAATTAGACGATCAATCTTCTGTCCGTTTACCTCAGATAAATCGAGTAAATCCACTGCGGCAATATGATCTAATAGTTGCTGGGGTGGATACCATTTAAAGGGTAAGGTGATGATATCTGCCTCAAATCCGCGATGAATTAACTGTTCGTGTAACAGTCGTGCATGAATTTCTGCACCGCCAGTCATAAAAGGCACTTGTACTGAGGCTATGCCGACTTTCATAATGATACCTTTGTGCGTTGTAGAGCCGAAAAAATACAGCTTAAAAAGGTCTGTTCCAGCTGTTGATGGTTAAAATGTTCATTGATATTTCGATAGCCATCAACAATCACTTGCTCACGGCTTGATTG
>DUBW01000010.1:0-3321 GCA_012960135.1 Methyloprofundus sp. | reverse complement strand
TCATTGATTTGTAGCACCGGGAGACCCATGGCTTGTGCGCGGATTAATTCAGCTGAATATTGTCTGGAGCTATCCATAGTCAACAGGATATCGGCCTGTAAATAATGTGTGGTATCAACAGGGCAAGCTAGCCAGTTTAGGTGCGAGTCCATAGCGAGTTGATCGCTTAACGCTAAAATATCTTCTTGATAAACACGAAAATCAAAGTGGCTGGTGCCAGAACAAGTGACAGTGATAGCGTCAGAAAAAGCCTGGCGATAGGCGGCAATAATATTCAGCAGCGTTTTGTGTCCGGTATAGGGCGCAAAATCGCCCGCTATTAAGATATTGATGGGACTCTTATCTGTATGATGTTTTCTATGCTTGCTGCAGCTATAAATACCGGGATCAAGTCTTATAAAAGGTGGGCAAACCGACATAGCGTCAGCGGTAAACCGAACCCCCCACCCTGCCAACTCATGTGCAGCATGTAAACAGTCTGGCAGCCAATAGGCTCGCTGCGGATTCGATTGTACCCATTCAGCAAGATGCTGGCGTTGTTGTTCCAGTGCTCGAACTTTGCCCGTGGTATGTAAAAAAGATCGGAAATAAGATAAAGCAACGCCCGTTTGATAACTGATCACGAGCACTCCTTGATAAGCACTAAACCAATCTGATAGCTCAATAAAATCATTGTTATATTGGTAAATTACCGCATGATAGTGATTTAAATCAGCGCTGGATGTTAGCGTGTGAACTGGATAGTCTGGATCAGTGTGCTGCGGCATAGTTTGTGTGATTATATCCACTTGCAAACCTAAGGCTTGTAAACAGTGACGCCAGCAGCAGGCGGAATAATCCAGCGTATCATCGATGTAAATAGCAATCTTTGGTAGTGCTGACTGATTATTCATTAACTGTTTAATACAATAACTGATTAAGCACATTATCCCAGCTAAGTGATAATGACTGGTAATGATGCAAAGCATTCTGCCCGATAGAGACTGCTAAATTTCTGTCCATAAATAAGGCGTCTAAACGTGCGGCTATTTGCTCTGCTTCAGGGGGTTCTATATAGCCCGTGTGATCATGAACGACAAATTCATTAGTCCCCCCCGAATCATTACAGGTGATCACTGCTTTTTCAGCCAGCATTGCTTCCAGGGTTACATAACCATAATCTTCATCATAGGGTGCAAAAAATACAGCCAGTGAATTTTTATAATGGCTAATCATCTCCGCTACACTGAGGTGAGTGTGTAGGGTTACGCGATCTTGCAGGCCATAATGCACCACAAGGTTGCGTAAATGATGCTCGTAACTGCCGCTGCCACATAATACCGCTTTAACAGGGTGTTTAGTGAGTCTTAAAGCCTCTAATAATAAATGCTGCCGTTTTAAAGGTTCAAAACGGCTGGGTGCAAAAATAAAATCAGCTGTTTCAGATTGAGTATCATCCATAGCAAAGGCGTTTGCCAGAGCTGGTGGGTGATAAAGTGGGCTGGATTCGATATGGTTATAATGTTTTAAGCGGTTGCTGACCGTTTTAGAGATAGTGAAATTTTGTAAAACACTATTAAACACCCGCTTATCCAGCGCCATAATTTGCTCACGTAAAGCGATATCTTCAGCAGAATGGCTATGTCCTTGGGCAACGGCGTGATCCCATAGGTCATACACTGAACGGTGTTGATGTAATACCCACATGGTTTTACAGGGGTGCTGTACATAATAAGCAGGAAATTTTAGGCAAATAACTAAATCAGCTTGTTGCCCCCATAAGGAAAAATCTTCCTGCAAGCTTAAATCCATGCTTTTCTGAATGCTGTCAGCTGAGCGATCCAGAAAAGGCAGCTTGAAAATATCAACTTGATGTCCGGCTGCGCTGCATGCTTGAGCAAGATTGGCAGCAAGGTATTCAGCGCCCCCTTTGATAAAAGGGGCCAGTGTAGTAGCAATAGCAATACGCATTTATTTCTCGGCGATCACGGCAAAATCAACAGGAGAGCAGAACCATTGTTGTTTTAATGGACTGTCTTCGCCCACTTCCTCGCGTGGATTATAGCGATAAATATCCACCTGACTAAAGCCACGTTGCCGCGCAACAAATTCAACTGTCGCAGGCGGTAATGGGTTTTTGTGGGTAGGGTCTAAATAAAAAGAATAGGCGCCGACCACCAGGTTTTCCGGATTAGGGGTTTCAAAAATAATTTTGCCGCCCGGTTTTAAAATGCGTAGACAGGCATCAAATAAGCTGATCATCTGTTCAAAACTTAAATGCTCAATCACATGAAAAGCACTGATCACATGTAATGATTCATCGGCGAGTTCTGCTAAATAAGTTAATACTTCGCAGTGCTCAGCCTGCAAACCTTCCAGGCGGCAAAATTCAACCATGGTCTGGCTAATATCTACGCCTTGTGCGCAGTAGCCTTGTTCGCCTAATAAACGCAACCATTCGCCGCGACCACAGCCGACATCTAAAATCAGTAAAGCTTCGTTGCTGCTTTGTTGTAAAGTGCTTAAGAAGGGTAGGTATTTACTTTGTTGTTGTCTGATTTCCTGTGCTGTGCCACGAAACTGATTCTCAAAGGCAATATAAAAATCGTCCAGATCATTAGGTAATGGTTGTGGAATGGGTTGAGGGGCTGCATCATCAGCTAAATTTTGTTTTCTGGCTAGCATCCGCTCCACATCAATTTTCAAATTTAATTGTCGTTCATTTAAGCTGGCAGAGAGTTCAGCGTATTTGAGTTCCAGTTCTGCAACGCGATGCTGAGTTCTACTACTGTTTTTTAGTGCAACAAGGCCACGGATAAATCTACTACTGTTTTTTAGTGTAACAAGGCCACGGATAAATTTACCCAACACAGGGAGGTAGAGTAATCGTTGTTTGCATGATTGTTTAGCCATATAGAATGAGTTAATGATGAATTGGTCAGTGGCAGATGGTTTTTTTATTCCACATTCTATACTTCGCGCGGATACGGTCGGGTGAAGTATAATACTTCTGTTATTGTTTTAACACAGTGCTGATCTTATGCCCTCTTTTACTGGGGAAGGTTGGCTGAGGAGTTGTTAGAGCATTCTCTGCTACAAAATTATTTTAACTTTTAATGCGCTATAAAAATAGCCCCCCACACTTTTAATTATTCCTTAATGGTTAAAAATATCATTTAAAGATAAAATAAGCTATTCGAGCAGTATGGTAATAATAATCGGAGAACGATAAGCTTAATGAAATTGCGCCTATTAATAGAATTTACTAAACGGGATTTTACTGAACGCTATTCAGGTTCAATTCTGGGAGTCGGATGGAGTTTTATCTCCCCGCTAGTGAAT
>DUBW01000009.1 GCA_012960135.1 Methyloprofundus sp. | reverse complement strand
AGTGGTCGCGTTAAGTTTTTGCCGCTTGCTTGGGCTGGGATGCCCAAAACAAGCTTTCGCAAAAATAGCGACTCCCCTTTAAAAGCTTTTACGTTAGTGCACAATTATGACAACTAGATATAGTTTAAACCTGTCATAACTTTGTAACTCCCTAAAAAGTGCCGTTATAGGCACCTATACAGCTACTCTTATTGCTAAAAACACTCTAATCATTGACTGATCACTCTTTGTTTATTTACCGCATTACCATAAAAAATCAAGGCCCAGCCGCGATTAGCAACTTCAGCACTCAAAGCAAAAGAGAGAAACCATAAATCTGAAAAGGGCCAATTCATCCAAGTCATAATACCCAGTAATACAGTAATAGTTCCGCCGATTCTCGCTAAATTAGAATTGGGTATTCTCAGCACATAAGAAATCATAATTCTAAACAAACCTTGAATAATGAGATATGCAGTTATCAGCAAGCTAAACGCAATTACATCTTTACCGACACTAAACACAATAACAACCCCACAGACTAAGTCAATGATACTGCCCAAAAAATAAATTAATAAAAAAGACTGACTAGAAGAAACGTAGGCATCTACAAAACGTAGAATCCCTACCAGTATAATTAAAGAGGCCGCAACAGGAAGCCAGGAAGAACTAGTTCCTAACATTTGCATATTAGGTGCCATAATTGTAAATAATGACAATACCGAGCCTAATATCAGCATCACCGCACCTCTAAACATAAACCACCACGGGCAGGTTATTAATTTTTCCAGTCCATTCGTCCCAGCTTTAGTATTCATAATATTTCCTGATATTTTTGTAGAAGGCTATCCATTCATATGCTTTCTAAGCAGTGTTATTGTGTGATGTAAAGTTGTGACATTAAGGTATCACACTTTATAAATTCAACGAACATTTCAATCGTGTTAAATCAACAGCTTATAAAATAGGGTAGATTTCTATCCGAAATCATCTAAACTTTCTACTTAGCAAGCTCAGTGTTGCCCAATTTTTGTGAAAATAAAGCTTTCATAACAACACTTAGCCTTTATTTTTTGATTGATTGGAATAAAAAAATGGCTTCTAAAGCAATTATAGGACTTATCCTTACCCTGGCATTTAATCTTTCCTGCCTAGCTGATGTGGTCAAGTTTAACTCATCACACCCAGATAAGTATGTGGTAGTTAGGGGTGATACACTCTGGGGTATTTCCGCTAAATTCCTAAGAGACCCGTGGCTATGGCCAAATGTCTGGAAACATAATAGCCAGATTAAAAATCCGCATCTGATTTATCCCGGGGATGTTATCTCGTTTTGCTTTGTTGATGGCAAACCCATGCTCTGTGTTAATAGCGCCCAAAGCGATCAACGCATGCTCTACCCTCATATGCGTATATCAGATGAAAAAAATGCCATTGCCATGATTCCTTTCGAAGCCATTGCCCCCTACCTCAGCTCGCCTAAAGTGGTTGGCAAAGACGAACTGGCAAATGCGCCCTATATTGTTGATTTTGCAGGCGAGCATATAGTTGCAGGTGAAGGAGATGAAATTTATGTACGCACTATTTTAGAACCCAAGTACCTCGCCTATACGACTTATCGGTCCGGAGAGGAATATGTTGATCCTGAAACTGATGAAACCCTGGGTTATGAAGCAGAGTATATCGCCGATAATGTTATCGTTAACCTGGGGGACCCGGCAATCTTGACAATCACTAACTCTGATAGAGAAGTGCGTCGTGGCGACCGTCTTATGCCAACTTCGGAAGAAAATGTAGTTTTTAATTATTTCCCTACCCCCCCTGAAAAACAAATCAACGGATCTATTATCAGTGTACTCAATGGTGTTACCGAGATAGGTACTTATGATATTATTGTACTTAGTAAAGGTGATCGGGATGGACTTAAAGTAGCCAATATCTTAACCATCATGCAAAAAGGCAAGCTGATTCCTGACCCTTTTAATAAAATTAAAAATGAACTGGTTAAATTACCTGACCGTAAAGCCGGAATTGCCATGGTTTTCCGTGTCTTTGACCGTGTCAGCTATGCACTGGTCATGAATGCCGCCAGAAATATCAACGTTTTAGATTTGGTACAAACACCTGAAGAATAGCCCCTCCCAGAATAGCGTAGATTCCTATAAATACTGGCTTGCGCTTTTGCGCACGCCAGGCATTGGCAGTAAGACATTTCTAAAATGTCTGGAATACTGTCCTCCAGAGCAACTCTTTTCCACCTCTCGAGATACCCTGCTTAAACTAGGTCTACGCAGGCAAAGCATCGATGCCATTAAAAATCCCGACTGGAGTATTGTTGAGCAGGATTTATTATGGCTGGAACAAGATGGCAACCATATCCTGTTATTTACAGACCAAGACTACCCTCCTCAGCTAAAAGAAATTCCAGACCCGCCTCCAATATTATTTGCCCGGGGCGATGTTGATTTAATTCATTTTCCACAGATCGCCATTGTGGGTAGTCGCAACCCCTCTTCTTCAGGTATACAAATTGCCACTGAATTCGCCAGCAATCTGGCTTCAATCGGTTTTACCATTACCAGCGGATTAGCACTGGGCATTGATGCGGCCGGACATCGCGGCGCTTTAGCAGTAAAAGGTAAAACCATCGCTGTCACCGGCACAGGTTTAGATCGTGTATACCCTGCCGCACATAAAGAACTTGCCACTGAAATCATCAATAATGGTGTACTTATTTCCGAATTCCCCCCGGGTACGTCTGCCAAAGCAAATCATTTCCCCCGGCGCAACCGGATCATTAGTGGGCTTTGTGTCGGGTTGCTAGTTGTCGAAGCTGCTAAACAAAGTGGCTCGTTAATCAGCGCGCGTATGGCACTAGAACAAAACAGGGAAGTCTTTGCCATACCCGGCTCTATACATAATCCGCTTGCGCGGGGTTGTAATGCTTTAATTCAGGAAGGTGCCAAACTAGTAGAAACAACCCATGATATTTTAGATGAGCTAGGACATTTTTTTCACCAGCCTATAGCACAAGGGGACATTGCTAGCACCCAAGCAACTAATCTTGACGCAGAGCAACAAAACCTGTTGAATTATGTCCTATATAGCCCCACCTCTATAGATCAGCTAGTCAATGAAACGGGCTTTTCTGTAGAAATTATCGCTTCGCACTTGCTCATATTAGAAATTCAAGGTTATATTATTGCCACAAATGGCGGTACTTACACTCGCATAAAATAGTCCGCCTCCAGCAGACAGCCCACCAATAGGCACTTTAATGAATGAAGACATTTTTGATGTATTGATCTATCTATTTGAAAATTATATGGATAGTGAGGTTGACATCACCCCGAATACCGACTTGCTTCAAACAGAACTCAAAGCAGCAGGCTTTAATTCAGGCATTATTTTAAAAGCCTTTGAGTGGTTAGATACACTGGCACTACAAGAAGCGCCTGTGTTCAAATCCGAACAAAATTTCCGTATTTTTTGTCCAGAAGAGTGCTACAAACTGGATATGGAGTGCCGTAACTTTATTCTGTTTCTACAGGGCATGAATATCCTTACTTCGGTTAGCCGAGAACTTGTCATTGATCGTGCAATGGCAATAGACAATAAGCATATATCCATCGAAGAACTAAAGTGGATTTCCTTGATTGTCTTACTTAGCCAGGCAGATGAAGAACTTGCCATTGCTCACATGGAACATATCATCTACCAGGAATCGCCTGCTTTTTTAAATTAATATTGGTTACTAAAGAGAATGAGCAAAAATTTAATCATTGTAGAGTCACCCGCCAAATCCAAGACAATTGAGAAATATCTGGGTAAAGACTTTCAAGTTCTTGCATCTTATGGTCATTTACGTGACTTAATTCCCAAAGAAGGCGCGGTTGACCCTGAGAATGACTTCGCCATGAAATATCAAGTACAAGATCGTAATCAACGTCATGTACAAGCCATTACCAAAGCGCTGAAAGGTGCTGACACCCTCTATCTCGCGACTGACCCTGATAGAGAGGGAGAAGCTATTTCATGGCACTTACTGGAAATGCTTAAAGCCAAGAAGCTCCTGAAAAATAAGCAGGTGCACCGGGTTGTATTTCATGAAATCACTAAAAAAGCCGTGACGCATGCTATCGAAAATCCGGGGGAGATTGCTACTACGCTAGTTGATGCTCAACAGGCAAGAAGAGCCCTGGATTATCTGGTGGGTTTTAACCTGTCACCTTTATTGTGGAAAAAAATTCGTCGCGGTCTATCCGCAGGACGTGTACAAAGCCCTGCCTTGCGTATGATTGTTGAGCGCGAACTGGAAATCGAAGCGTTTAAAACGCGAGAATATTGGTCGATTACAGCAAAAATGGCGCACGAGAAACAAGCCTTTAAAGCCAAGCTGACTCATTATAATGGCGAAAAACTGACCCAGTTTAGCATCGAAAATGATGAGCAGGCGCAAGCTGCGCAACAGGCATTAACAAAAGCTGCCAGCGACACTTTAATCGTTACCAAACTGGAAAAGAAACAGCGCAAACGCAACCCTGCCGCACCCTTTATTACCTCGACATTACAACAAGAAGCCGCGCGTAAACTGGGCTTTACAACTAAACGCACCATGATGGTTGCCCAGCAACTGTATGAAGGAATGGATATCGGTGGCGGTGAAGCGGCTGGATTAATCACCTATATGCGTACTGACTCGGTTAACCTTGCTGATGAAGCACTGGAAAACATACGTCTGCTCATTAGCCAAAAATATGGTGCTGATCAGATGCCGCCAGCTCCGCGCGCATTTAAAACCAAGTCTAAGAATGCTCAGGAAGCACATGAGGCGATCCGACCTACGCTTGCAGAACAAACACCGGCTGAGCTAAAAAAGTATTTAAGTAGCGATCAATTTAAGCTATATGACCTTATCTGGAAGCGCACTATTGCCTGCCAGATGATTCATGCGACCATCAATACCGTCTCGGTTGATTTAGCCTGTGGCAGTGAGCAAGACCTGTTTCGTGCGACTGGCTCTGTTATCGCCAAGCCTGGCTTTATGGCCGTCTACCTGGAAGGCAAAGATGACAATAAAGAAAGTGATGATAAGGAAACTTTTTTACCGCCCATGGCAAAAGGCGATGCGATACCCTTAGAAGCGATTGTCACTAATCAGCACTTTACTGAGCCACCACCCCGTTACAGCGAAGCAAGCCTGGTTAAATCGCTGGAAGAACACGGTATTGGTCGCCCTTCCACCTATGCTTCGATTATTTCTACTTTACAAAATCGGGAATATGTAACGCTTGAGAGCAAACGTTTCTACCCTACAGATGTAGGCCGGATAGTGATTAAGTTTTTAACCGAACACTTCACTAAATACGTGGATTATGATTTTACCGCTAATCTAGAAGATGAATTAGATGCTGTCTCGCGTGGCGAAAAAGACTGGGTTCCGCTGATGCGTGATTTCTGGATACCTTTCACCCAGCTTATTCATGACAAAGAAGAATCGGTGCAACGCAAAGACGTTACGCAGGAAGCTATCGACGAGAAGTGCCCAGAATGCGATAAACCGCTCTCTATCCGCCTAGGGCGCAATGGACGCTTTATCGGCTGCACAGACTACCCTACTTGCTCTTATACGCGTAATTTGAATGACGATGGCACAGAATCAAATGAACCTGAAATCGTTGCCGATAGAAAATGTCCTAAATGTGAATCCGATTTAGTCATTAAAACCGGCCGCTATGGTAAGTTTATCGGCTGTAGTTCTTACCCTAAGTGCAAGCATATAGAACCACTGGAAAAGCCGCTGGATACAGGTGTTGAATGCCCTAAGTGCAAAAAAGACACCATCCTCAAGCGTAAGTCACGTAACAATAAAGTTTTCTATTCCTGCTCGGGTTACCCTAAATGTGATTATGCCTTATGGAATGTGCCGGTGAATGAGCCCTGCCCTACCTGTGAGTGGCCAATCCTGACGCTAAAAACCACCAAGAGCCGTGGGCCGGAAAAAGTGTGTCCCCAGAAAGATTGTAAATATGCGACACCTTATGAAGGCGACCCGGAAGATGTTAATGGTCCACTATAGAAAGACTTAGGAGTAATATGAGTTGCTATAGTGCGTGTAAAGTGCCGCTAGGCTGTATATTATTCCGCTTTATATGCGATCGATATGAGCGTAACTGAGCCTCCGGGTTAACTGGTATTGCTAGTAGGAGAACATCATAAATATTTTACAGGACATGATGGTAATTCTAACTCTGGTCGGAGTAGTTCATTTTATCGTCAACATGGCGGCTGCCAATAAAATCATGGTAATGAGACGCCTCGACTATATATACGACGGGGCGAAAGAAGGTATAGCCGATCGTAAACTAGCCAACTATAAATAGCTTCAATTAGCAGAAATGGTGGAGCGCAGAGTTAACACCATCGCATTAATATTTTTCACTGTCGTGGTGGTTATAATAAAATAACCCGCCATTCTGCTACTAGTCCCCGGTGGCGCCTGTAGATTAGTAGGATAGTCCGCATGGAGCTTGCGGAATACGGGATAGTAGAATCACAATTTCCGTAAAATTATGCAAGCTCCGTACTAGATACTGAAAATAAAAAAAACTATTAACCTTTAATACGAGTAGCAATACGCTGGTAGGCTGCTGTCAACTCTTCCCCCACAACTTTCGCCGCGCCAACAAACTCATCCGTGGTTTCTACCGAATCATCTGCGATATCACTCGCTTTTTGTCTGACTTGCTCCCAGATCTTTTCAGCGCCAGCAAACTCTTCTTTAGCTTCCATAGAAGCCAAATGTAATTTCAAATTAACCTCATCACGTTCGGCTGCTAATTTTGCCATTAACTGCTCAAATTCCTGTTTCATCTTTATTCTCCTATAATTTGTGTTGGAATATCCATTTAATTACGTTTCAGGCAAAAAGGCCAATAATTTTTTTACAAATACGTTAATTCTGGCTTTCTCTCAGCCAGTGGAATATCACCCAGACTCGCCGCTGCCGGCCATGCTGTACGCCAGACAAGCTGATTAGTTTTCCGGCTGATTACATCAAAGACCAAATCGCCTTTCTCGTCACGGTCTTTATTTGACACGATTCACCATTAAGCCCAGCACTAATCTAACGCTGCCAGCCATGGAGAGCGAACGCGAGGGCTGGTAGCCCCCAGAAGGCGTAGGGCCGTTGTTTTGTCGGAATCGTAGCGCGAGCGTAGGTGGAGACAAAATAAAAGGCATTCCGAAACGC
>DUBW01000008.1 GCA_012960135.1 Methyloprofundus sp. | reverse complement strand
AGAAAAAGATAGCATGGGCGAATTACCAGTGTCTTCTGATGCTTTATATGGCGTAGACTCAACGTGCTTTTAATAACCTACAGGAATACTTGACCATTACACTCCCTATTAGCAGCTTGAATAAAAAATAGAGTCACCTTTTCTTCAAGTGCCTGATAATCAAGAAATGTCTCTTGAATATAAAAAACATAGTGTATATATTTGGATATACACTTCTTTTACAACTTATTCGATAGGAGGGTTTATATGTTATCTAAAGTTCAAAAATGGGGAAATAGCCAAGGAATTAGAATTCCAAAAAATCTTCTTGAAAACTCATATATAAAAATTGGTGAAGAGGTTGAAATTACAGTCAAAGATGGAAAAATCATTGTAGAACCTACACATAAAATACAAGGTAAATATGATATAAAGGATTTAGTATGTAAAATGTCAAAGGATTATGAAGCAGAAGAAATAAACTTGGGAGTTCCGTCTGGTCAAGAGTTCTGGTAAGTGCCCATGTATATCCCTGAAAAAGGTGACTTTATAGTTGTAAATTTTGACCCTCATTCAGGTCACGAGCAAAAAGGCCGAAGACCTGCATTAGTGATCAGTAATAGCATCTTCAATAAGGCAACGGGGCTTACAATCGTTTGCCCAATTACCAATACAAATCATAATATGCCTTTTCATGTTAGCGTATCAAAGAAATCATTATTAACGGGTTTTATTAGACATAATTTCTCTTCACCCCCCCATATTTTACAAAGAGTCTGAGCGGTTACGCATGATAAAATGCAGTCAAATAAATAGAAAATGAGACCGAGTTAACCGTGATAATACATGATTTGAAACGAAAGTAGGTATGAGCGAAAAAGCTCTGGGTGTTTTGAATAATTTAAAAGGAGTCCTTTTTAAGCAAGTGGAAATTAAAGAAACAGCCTTTATAGAAAAGAAAAAAGAACTAGGCCAAATTTTACAAAATTCTATAAATAACCTTGATACGCTCGAAAGTCAGGATCAAGTATGGTAGGAAATTGAAAATCATACGCAATGAATATCGTATAGGACACTGTGATTATTTGTCTGAAATAATGAGCAATTAATCATAATATCAAAGAATTTAATATATTGCTTAGTTATATACACAGCCGACACTGCAAAAATGAATACTAATTACAGAATAGAAAAAGATAGCATGGGAGAGTTACAGGTTCCCGACAATGCCTTGTATGGTGCGCAAACCCAGCGTGCTATTAATAACTTTCCTATTAGCGGCTTGACCCTGCCGTCTGCTTTTATTAAAACGGTTGCACTGATTAAACAAACAGCTGCTAAAGTTAATATGGAACTAGGGGTGCTAGATGATGCCAGAGGTCAAGCCATTATCCAGGCCGCTGAGCAAATTATTCAAGGTGAGCATAGCGATCAATTCCCGATTGATATCTTTCAGACAGGTTCTGGCACCAGTACCAATATGAATGTTAATGAAGTATTAGCGCATCTTGCATCAGAATCCGGTTCAGTAGCCATCGGTGCAAATGATCATGTCAATATGGGGCAGAGTAGTAATGATGTCATCCCTACTGCGATCCATATCAGCTCTGCACTAGAATGCCAGCGGCAACTATTACCTGCCTTAGAACATTTAGCGAAAACCATCGAGAGTAAGGCCTGTGCATGTAAAAACCATACTAAAACTGGGCGCACCCATTTAATGGATGCCATGCCGATGACTCTGGAACAAGAACTAGGCGCATGGGCTTTACAGATTCGCAATGGCATAGATCGAATCAATAGCGCTTTGCCTAGAGTACAAAAGTTGGCTCAAGGTGGCACAGCGGTAGGCACAGGCATTAATGCACACCCGAAGTTTGCAGCAAAGTTTGCGGATACCATGACGGTAGTGACCGGTATTGCATTTAGTCCGAATGACTCATTTTTTGAAAGCTTAAGCTGCCAGGATGCCATTGTAGAATTATCAGGGCAGTTAAAAACCATCGCCGTGAGTTTAATGAAAATTGCCAATGACTTGCGCTGGATGAATAGCGGACCCTTAGCCGGATTAGGAGAGATTGAATTAACCGCCTTACAACCAGGTAGTAGCATTATGCCCGGTAAAGTAAACCCGGTTATTCCCGAAGCAGCCGCGATGGTTGCCGCACAAGTCATTGGCAATGATGCCACTATTACTGTCGCAGGTCAGTCTGGTACTTTCCAGCTCAATGTCATGCTGCCGGTGATTGCCTACAATATCCTGCAAAGTATAGAAATTATCAGTCAGGTCAGTATTACCCTTGCCGATAAGGCAATCAGTGATTTCAGCGTACGTGAAGATAATTTACAAGATGCACTGGCAAGAAACCCGATCTTGGTCACGGCATTAAACCCGATTATCGGTTATGCAAAAGCAGCCGAAGTGGCTAAGTCCGCCTATAAACAAGGGCGACCGATTATTGATGTTGCCGAAGAAATGACCGACATCTCACGCGCAGAATTAGAGAAAATTCTGGAGCCTAAGCATCTTGCCGCTGGTGGAGTAAATTAATTCCCAGCATATTTACGCTTTATAATTTTTTCATTATTTACCAGGTCTGATTTTGTCTTATGTTTAAGTCCCACTTACTGTTGTTTATACTCCTGAGTTCTCTAACAGGTTCACTGTTCGCCGCTGATATCAGTGTGAGTATCGATCGTAACCCGGTTAATTTACAAGAATCCTTTCAACTTACGTTTACCGCAAGCTATGATCCCGATGGCGAACCTGATTTTTCACCACTGGATAAAGATTTCGAAATTTTAAATCAATCTCAACAGCAATCTGTACAAATCATAAACTGGGAAAAGACTAAATCCATACAATGGATATTAATCGTTATGGCAAAGCATACGGGTAAGCTGGTTATCCCGGCAATAAACTTTGGTAATGATAGCAGTCAATTTGCTGCAATCGTGGTCAATGATAGCTCACAGGTTAACAATACCAATGAGGATTTATTTTTACAAGTCGAAGTCAGTACGACTGAGCCTTATATCCAGCAACAAGTTATTTATACCTTAAAGCTATTTCGTAAAGTTAATATTGCCCAGGCAAGTTTGACCGAACCAGAGTTAGCCGATGCATTGATCGAAAAACTAGGCGAAGATACAAATTACAATACTCAGTTTCAAGGCGAAAATTATGTCGTTACAAAACGTAAATATGCTATTTTCCCACAGAAAAGCGGCATTGCGACTATCACCCCGCTTAGCTTGACAGCCGGAGTGATTATTCCTGGCCAACGCCGGTCCAATAGTTTTTTTAATCAGCAACGCACACGTACCAAGCAGGTTGTCTCTGCAGCAATTAAATTAGATGTCCAGGCTAAGCCAGAAAATACAGGAGTAGACTGGCTTCCCGCTAAACAGCTTGCTTTGCAGGAACAATGGAGTGATAACTCAGAGCGGGTCATTGTAGGTCAGCCTATCACCCGAACCATCTCATTATTCGCTGATGGTGCTACAGTCGGGGTGCTACCTGAATTATATCAAGACAATATGCCTAAAAATTTAAAAGCCTATCCTGATCAGCCGGTATTAAAAGAAGAGGCTAAAGAGGATGGTATGGTCGCTTTTAGAGAAGAAAAAATTGCATTAATTCCAGGTCAGGCTGGTAGCTATACATTGCCGCCAATCGAGATTCCCTGGTGGAATACTCAAACTCAGCAAATGGAGGTGGCACGAATTGCTGCACATACACTAACAGCTATTGCGGCATCATCCTCTACTGCTGAGACGCAAATAGCCCAAAGCCCACCGTTAATGCCTACGCCCGAACTTTCGACACCGGTTGATATAGCGCCAGATAATTCCCAGAAAAGCAATAAGCTATGGCTTGGCCTAGCCATATTTTTTGCCTGTGGCTGGGCCGTAACTGTACTGTATTTCCTAACAAAAAAATCTAACGAAGCAAAAAAAGAGTCCCGTGTTTCAAGTCCCGAAAATACACAGACAATTGAAAAACAGCTAAAAAAAGCGTGTACTAATAATGATCCCGTGCAGGCTAAAGATGCGCTATTAAAGTGGGGACGAGATAATTTTCAGCAGTCCAGTTTAACTAAAATTGCTGAGCAAGGTGCCCCGGATTTTCAGCAGGAAATACTCTCTTTAAATGCTATTTTATACAGTGATAAGGCTCAAACCTGGCAAGGTGCTGAACTATGGGTAGCCTTTCAAAACCATCAATCAACAGACCTAGATAAGTCTGAGAAAGTCGATCCTTTACCGCCTCTGTTTAAAATTTAGCATCCATTAAAAGGTAAAAAGCATCGTAGTTTGATGCCTTTTACCTTTTAGTCTGTTCCTATTATTGAATTCTTGGGAATTTTCAACTCCTGCTAACAATAGGCGGGAAGAAAGATTTTTTGAATATTGCTGAAGAGTATGGTTAATTATATTTGAGAACTTTTTAATCGCTTACTTTATCCTTAAACTCACATAAATCCTCGATTACACAACTTGCACACCTTGGCTTGCGGGCTATACAGGTATAGCGACCATGTAAAATTAACAAATGATGTGCATCCAGTTTATATTGTTTCGGTACATGATTATCCAGTCTGGCTTCAACCTCTAGGACATTCTTTCCCTTCGCGATACCGGTACGATTTGATACCCGAAAAATATGCGTATCGACTGCCATAACAGGCTGACCAAATGCCGTATTTAAAATGACATTAGCTGTTTTACGACCGACCCCCGCCAAAGATTCCAGCTCAGCACGTGTTTGCGGCACTTCGCCATTAAAATCATCGAGTAACTTACGACACAGCTTAATAATATGAGCGCCCTTACTATTAAATAAACCGATGGTCTTAATATATTCTTTTAAACCCTCTCCGCTCAGATCGTAAATCGCCTGCGGTGTGTTTGCGACCGGAAATAATTTCGCTGTCGCTTTATTAACCCCTTTATCTGTCGCCTGAGCAGATAAAACCACCGCGATCAACAATTCAAAAGTGCTGTTATAGTTCAGTTCAGTCACAGGTTCTGGAATCGCCTCGGCTAGTCGAGAGAATATCTCAAAGCGTTTTTCTTTGTTCATATTGATAGATTCGATGCTTATGACTGATAAGACAAGTGGCCTAACACAATAGTTTGATGGATATCACATGCACCCATCGATCCCAATCTCTACGTGAGGACGCGGGAGCGTCCATTCATGAATTTCCACGGTGAGACCGTGGGAACTATCTTGCTTTATCCAAGATTGGGTTTTTTATAAGGGTTTTCTAACTTGCTCGGCCAATCGGTAGCGATATAAAGTTGTTCGACCTTTTGCCTTGCCCAGGGAGTTTTACGCAAGAATTTCAGACTAGAGGATATACTGGGATCATTGCTAAAGCATTTAATAGTAATCCGACTGCTTAACTCCGGCCAGCCATATTTTTTAACTAACTGAGTCACTATCTCCTTTAAGTTGACACCATGCAAAGGATCCTGATTATGCAGCTTAGTCATCTGTCTTCGCGGCATCACTATTGTTATCAGATACTTTTTGCTCTGCCTTTTTTACCCGAATCTTACTACCGGCTACATTCTTACCGTTCAGGTTTTTCATCGCCGCCTTAGCTTCACCGATCTTAGGCATTTCAACAAAGCCAAAGCCTTTGGATATTCCAGTGTCTTTGTCTAAAACCAGAGTGCAGGACTGTACCGTACCATAAGACTCAAACAAAGCTTTAAACTCTGCCTCTGTGGTATTTCGGGTGAGGTTGCGGATTAGTATTTTCATAGGGTAACGGTTAATTTTTAAAATATTTTAATTATACGCTTGAATCGTATATTACGCAGTGTTCCTACTAGAAATGGTCGAGAATTACTACTTTCACTCAATTAATTAAGGCTCTATGTGAATCTTAGTAGGTAATGAGATAATACAAAGATGAATAGTGCCGCTTTATGTAGCATGGCCCTTGGTCTACAAGCTCCTGGGTAAGTGGAAGATATTTCATTTGTTTCCGACGAATCCAAATCAAAAGAACGCCATATATAGATAGATTTTCCTGCGGGGGGCACGATTCCCCGGTGAGACCGGTGGTGTATCATGAAGTGGAGCGAAAATGGCAACATTTAAATTTTTTTGAGCACCACTTTTTTTGCATTGTGCGGGACCACGCATAAAACATCAGAAGGCAAAGTGGTGACGGTTAACGTCCCATGGGCACGTCCTGGTAGCGGCTTCACCCTCTTGTTTGAGGCGTTTGTAATGGCCTTGATTGAGCGAGAAATGTCGGCCTTCTTGACCTTTGCATAAACATGTAAAGCGCATTAATCTGGCATTGTTCACTTCGGTGATTCACACATCCCAAACGGTATATTGAAAGGCATTAATAGCAAGGTTCAGTTGGCCAAAGGACGCGCTAGGGGTTACCGCAATATCAACAACTTTATCAATATGATTTACTTTCTCTGTGGAAAAATGAAGTTTGATTGCCCACTGTATTTCACATAGAGCCATCTTTATACATATCAACGTTCACTAACCGTCATTAATGCATGGATTTCCGGGCCAATGAGGTCAGGAAGGGGAGGTTCGATGAGTAATAAAAAATTCTGAACTGGAGACATTATGTCATCTGAGAGTCCACGATTCGTAATAAAAAGAATTTGCCGGATTATTTTAAGACACTCACTTTAGGGTTAAAATCTGAGTATGAATATCTTGAAATACTGGACATCCTATCTGGGCTGAATGAGATTTAGTTTTTCTCTCGTTTCGGGAATTACCCTTAGCCTGGAGCAGTAAGCACAATAGCCCAAGATATTTATTCTGAATTGGAAAAGCCAATAAACATCATTACTCTAAAAGTGCTGATTTATATTATAAATGGTCTACATATAGATCTTAATATCATTAAACGGGCTATATACAGATCATTACACTTAGCATTAATCAAGAGCTATTTTTAGTTTCAGAAAGACCATATAACTCTCTTATAATTTTTAACGCACTAGGTATATAGAAATGCCTAAGTCAATTACGCACACCTACTCTCGTTATAGTCGAGATGCTTTAGCACTTCTTGGTGTGCTAGTACAGAAGAGCGTACGCAAAGAACGTAAGCTCATCACTCAGGAAGTAGCTGACCGTGCTGGTATTTCCTGAGGATTGCTACAGCGTATTGAAAAAGGTGATCTTATATGCGAAATCGGGGCAATGTGCGAGGTTGCCAGCATTGTCGGCGTGAAATTGTTTGATGCCGATGATAGCACATTGATCAGGCATATTAGCCAGACAGAAGATAAACTGGCTCTTTTGCCAAAATCAGTACGTAACGCTACGAAGGCTGTAGATGATGATTTCTAAGTCGAACTATAGCGAAGCCTTTGTATGGTTATGGTTACCGAATGAAACCAGCCCTGTTGTTGTGGGCAAGCTGGAGGCTGATAATGGCAATATCCTGTTCAATTACGGTAAGAGTTATCTTGAACCTAAAAACCGCAATTGATCGCTATCGGTAGATTTCAAGAGAGTTGTCGCCTAAAGTTAAAAATTATGCCACCAATTTCTTCTGTTTCTCAGGATTAAGCAATACCTCATCTACTTT
>DUBW01000007.1 GCA_012960135.1 Methyloprofundus sp. | reverse complement strand
CCTGAACCTAAAGTATATTCATTGAGGCATTGAGATCCAAAATAGCTGGTTTGAGCCGAGGCTACTTTCGCTAAGATGTCTTTACAGGGTTTGACTTAGGCGAAACTTATGGGAATTTTGTAATTTAAGGTCGAGTTCGGTATCAGAACACCTGATCACGATATATTACAGTTATTTTCTGCGAGATCATTTTGCCACCGCAGTTTGGGTAAAGCAACGGGTTGAACTAATCATAAAATCAATCCCCTGCTGCAACGTTTCTCTCCATAACAGCTCAGTTTCAACGTCAAAAAGTGGATCAATGGTCTTTGCAGTAGTCATCAAACTATCTAACCACAGCGTATAGAAATATGGCTTTATATGATTATGCTTCCCCGCTATCGAAGCAAGTAGATCTGGATCGCTCATATAGACCAGTGAGGTCATCAGCATGGCTTTTTGAGTGTCTATATCCGCCTCTGTAAACAGGGCACTGATTTCATCGGAACTAGCAAGGAAAATAGCGTAAAACTGATCTAAAAAAAGAGGATCATTTATACAGCGCCCAAAGCTGTCATTAAATTTTGTCATTGATCCAGTTTGTTTGTATAGTGACCTGACTTTCTTCAAGGCAAAAAAAAGCCCTACATTTACATGTAAGGCTTTCTTATATTTGGCTCCCCCGGACGGGCTCGAACCGCCGACCTAGTGATTAACAGTCACCCGCTCTACCAGCTGAGCTACAGGGGATTAAACTTTTATAAATAATGGCGCGCCCGGAGAGATTCGAACTCCCGACCGCTCGGTTCGTAGCCGAGTACTCTATCCAGCTGAGCTACGGGCGCCTTATTTAGCTTTTTAATTATCCTTGTTATTTTATTCCCTGTCAACGGTTAATTGTTTACCGCTAACTACTTAAAATGGCGAAGAGGGAGGGATTCGAACCCTCGATGGGATATAAAGCCCATACTCCCTTAGCAGGGGAGCGCCTTCGGCCACTCGGCCACCTCTCCAGTTTTAAACTTTTAGTCGTCTGAACCCATTAGACCACCGCTTCCAGGCTCGACAGCAGGACTTGAACTTTCAGCTGATGTATCACCTGATTGTTCGTTCTTAATTCTTTCGTAGATTTCTTCCCTGTGCACAGATACATCTTTAGGAGCATTAATACCAATACGTACCTGATTACCTTTAACTCCCAGGACTGTGACAGTAACTTCGTCCCCGATCATTAAGGTCTCTCCTACGCGACGCGTTAATATAAGCATCTATCTCATCTCCCTGTTCATAATTAAAAGCCCTGCTATACACAGAACTGGACTTAGCGGATTATTATAGCAGTGATTTAAAAAAACAAAAAACTTATTCACTTTAAATTAATAGGAAAACGAGTAAAGTACCCAATCAATATTACTAATAATATCACCAGTCATATTAGGGCAATAGCTAACTCATTGAATATTTTAACGAATCACTAGTACAGCAGTCTTTCTCTATTGGCGGATAGAGGCAATAAAATATTATTTATAATCGTATTGTTATAAATTCATCGACCTGCAAAACGAAAATGAATGCTGTACTAACCGGCCACTTCCGGCAGCTCCTGATCTAGCTCAAAAGCCGCGTGCAGGGTTCTTACTGCTAGTTCCAGGTACTTTTCTTCGACGACCACCGAGATTTTTATTTCTGAAGTGGAAATCATTTTAATATTGATCATTTCGTCTGCTAGCGCTTTAAACATCTTACTCGCGATGCCTGCATGCGAGCGCATTCCAACACCTACGATAGAAATTTTTACGATGCTGTTATCTGTGGTAACCGCCCTTGCCCCAAGTTCTTTACAGGTATCTGTAAGAATGTTCTTGGCCGTTTCAAAGTCATTTCTGTGCACAGTAAAGGTAAAATCTGTTGTCGCATCATCGGCTATATTCTGGATAATCATATCAACTTCGATATTAGCATCGGCAACTGGCCCAAGTATTTTTGACGCCGCCCCCGGAATATCCGGCACGCCGGTAATCGTTAGTTTTGCTTCATCTTTATTAAATGCGATACCTGAAATTAACGCTTGCTCCACAGCTGGTTCCTCGTAAGTAATGAGCGTGCCACGCCCTTCTGAAAATGATGATAATACGCGTAATGCGACATTATATTTACCGGCAAATTCTACCGATCTGATTTGCAGTATCTTCGAGCCTAAGCTGGACATTTCCAGCATTTCCTCGAAGGTAATTTTGTCTAAGCGCCGCGCTTTAGGTTCGATCCGTGGATCAGTGGTGTAAACACCATCAACATCAGTATAGATATGGCATTCATCTGCTTTTAATACGGCTGCT
Source organism: Methyloprofundus sp. (assembly GCA_012960135.1). GTDB lineage: Bacteria > Pseudomonadota > Gammaproteobacteria > Methylococcales > Methylomonadaceae > Methyloprofundus. The sequence goes on along the minus strand of DUBW01000007.1, from coordinate 42,985 downwards.
AGCGCTACCGCTGTGGTATCCGATCCGCCTCGCCCCAGAGTGGTGATATTGCCATGCTCATCTACTCCCTGAAAGCCAGCGACCACGACCACCTTCCCGGCATTTAGATCAGCATGAATCTTTGCATCATCAATGCGTTTAATGCGCGCTTTGGTATGCGTGCTATCTGTTTCAATACGCACCTGGCTACCGGTGTATGAACACGCAGGGCAACCCAGCTCATTTAATGCCATACTCAATAAAGCCACGGTCACTTGCTCGCCAGTGGATAATAAAACATCCATTTCTCTGGAAACAGGTTTATTTTGTATTTGTGTGGCTAAATCGGTTAAGCGATTGGTTTCTCCACTCATGGCAGAAACCACAACAACCACCTGATCGCCTTTATCGTGAGTTAGTTTTACTTTTTCTGCGACTGCTTGAATTCGCTCTACCGATCCGACGGATGTGCCGCCGAATTTATATACATAAACTGCCATTTATTTAGCACCTATTTGTTCACGCACCCAATCAGGCACTTGCTTTAGTGCGGCATCCAGATTTTTCGGGTCGGTACCCCCTGCCCTAGCCATATCAGGTCGACCTCCGCCTTTGCCACCCACCTGAGTAGCTACCGAGTTTACCAAGTCGCCTGCTTTTAGCCGCGCTATCTGATCTTTTGACACACCGGCAATCAAATTGACTTTACCATTACTTACCGCTGCCAGAACGATGGCCGCACTGCCTAGCTTATTCTTCAATTGATCCAGTAATTCAACCATCGCTTTAGGTTCAACTCCGTCTAATTTAACAGCCAGCACCTTAATGCCATCAATGTCGATTGCCTGGTTAGCCAATTCACCACCGGCTGAGCTGGCTAACTTAGCTTGAATGCGCTGCAGTTCTTTTTCTAGCTGCTTACTTTTAGCCATTAATTGCTGCACTTTTTCGGCAGCTGTTTCTGGCACTGCTTTGACGACACTGGCAATTTCGGCAATGGTCTTTTCCCTGCCTTCCAGCCATTGCATCGATGCTTCGCCGGTAATCGCTTCTAGCCGGCGTACTCCCGATGCCACACCTGTTTCACTAATAATTTTAAATAAGCCGATATCACCTGCACGCTGCGCATGAATACCCCCACATAATTCAGTAGAAAACTCGCCTATTTTTAAAACCCTGACTTCATCTCCGTATTTTTCACCAAACAGTGCCATCGCACCTGCGTTTATCGCATCATCTTTAGACATTGTATCTGCGGTGACTTGTGCATTATGGCGAATTTGCTGATTAACCATGCGCTCGATGATTTTTATTTCCTCTGTGCTCAGCGGCTCAAAATGCGAGAAATCAAAACGCAGACGCTCAGCATTGACTAATGAACCTTTTTGCGTGACGTGCTCGCCCAATATCTGACGTAATGCAGCATGTAGCAAATGGGTAGCGGAATGATTTAATGCGCTCGCCTGCCTAGTTTGCGGCTCGACCATCGCACTACAGGTCGCGTTGTTTTTTAATTCACCCGACAGCACTTTACCATAATGTAAAAATAAACTACCCCCCTGCTTCTGTGTATTGGTGACTTCAAAAATCGCGCCATCAACTTCGATACGCCCCAGGTCACCAGCCTGCCCACCCGACTCTGCATAAAAAGGAGTACTGTCTAAAACAACCACACCTTCAGCGCCTTCAGCTAAAACCTCAACGGCTTCACTTTGCTGAAACAGGCCGATAATTTGCACCTGATCATTAAGCTGCTGATAGCCGGTAAACTCGGTTTCAGCGTCCAACTTTATGGTCTGATTGTAGTCAGCACCAAAATTCTTTGCTGCCCGCGCGCGCTCTCGCTGTGCGCCCATAGCAATGTCAAAACCTGCATGATCGACTGTCAGATCATTTTCTCGCGCATAGTCAGCCGTTAAATCGGCTGGAAAGCCATAAGTGTCATAAAGCTGAAAAACCACATCGCCTGGAATGACTTTCCCAGTCATTTTCTCTACACAAGCTTCCAGGATTTTCATACCTTGTTCCAGAGTTTCAGCAAAGCGCTCTTCTTCAACTTTGAGTACTCGCTCAACCAGCCCTTGAGCAGCCGCAAGCTCTGGATAAGCTTCACCCATTTCAGCGACTAAAGGGGCAACTAACTGATAAAAGAAGACCTCACGAATTCCCAGACGATAACCATGGCGAATGGCCCGGCGAATAATACGCCTTAGCACATAGCCACGCCCTTCATTTGATGGCAGTACATCGTCCACCACCAAAAAAGCGCAGGAACGAATATGATCGGCGATGACTCTTAATGAGCTATTGCTTAAATCTTGCATGCCTGCAAGCTTCGCAGCTGTGGTCAGTAATTTCTGGAATAAATCAATTTCATAATTATTGTGTACTCCCTGTAACACCGCAGCAAGACGTTCTAGTCCCATACCCGTATCTACCGATGGTTTGGGTAACGAAGTTAAGTGACCATCCGCATCACGGTCGTATTGCATAAACACCAGGTTCCAGATCTCGATATAGCGATCGCCATCTTCTTCAGGAGTTCCAGGTGGGCCACCAGCAATATCTTCACCGTGGTCGTAAAAAATTTCGGTACAAGGACCGCATGGCCCTATATCGCCCATAGACCAGAAATTATCTTTTGCACCTATCCGGGAAAGGCGATTCGGGTCCACTTTGATATCTTCCAGCCAGATTTTTTCAGCTTCTGAATCTTCATCAAAAACGGTGACCCAGAGCTTTTCAGCCGGAATCCCCAGTTCTTTGGTTAGAAAATCCCAGGCAAAATGTATAGCGTCCTGTTTGAAATAATCACCAAAGCTAAAATTACCCAGCATTTCAAAAAAGGTGTGGTGTCTTGCGGTATAACCTACATTTTCCAGGTCATTATGTTTACCACCTGCGCGTACACAGCGCTGACTGGTCGTTGCCCGCACATAGTTACGTTTTTCCCTGCCTAAAAATACATCTTTAAATTGCACCATACCCGCATTGGTAAATAATAAGGTAGGGTCATTACCTGGCACTAGAGAACTGGAAGGCTGGATGGAGTGCTCTTGATCTACAAAGAATTGTAAAAAGGCAGTACGTAGCTCGGCACCGGTCAGATTTTTCATAATTTATTACTATATAAACGTTTTTCTAATTATTGGCTCGTAAACTATAAGAGCATCTATTTTGTAGGCTTTTGGCTAAAGTCTAATATTCTCAACCTAAGCTGTTATTCATTTTTAAAATAAGTTACATGTAGGCTAGGTTAGCTTATTAAGCGAAGCGCGATAACGTAACCCAGCATTTCAGAAAAGCTCTGCATTGCCGGATAATGTTTTTATTGCTACGCAATAAAAACTCATCCAGCCTACATAATTTTTAGCTACTTAAATAAACGACGAACCAACTCCGTTGGAAAACCGCGCTGCTGTAAAAAGCGGCTACGCTTGAGTTTTTCTCGCCTATCCACTATCGGCTTATTACCGTATTTCTTGCTATACACTTGCTCTAGTAGCTCTTCCCAACTACCCGTGATATCTTCTACCGCCATATCAAATGGACAGTTACTTACCCCGCGTTGCTGTAGTTCTGCCTGAATGTGCAAGGGGCCAAATCCTTTGTGTACCCGGCTTCTTGCATAGCTTTCTGCAAATCTCGCATCACTCTGTAGACCTTGTTCCATTAGCTCATCTATAACCTGAGCTATCTCCTGTTTAACAAAGCCTTTAGCTGATACTTTTTGCAATAACTCATGCCGGCTGTGTTCGCGCCGCACCAAATAGCGTAAACAAGCTTCGTGTATTGCTTTATAGTTTTCCTTATCATCGTGCATTGCAAGCACACAGACATCACTAAGAACTAAACAAGTCCATCAGTATCATCAGACTCTACTGCCTTAACATCTGGGTCGACTTTTGTATTAAACACTTCCGCTCGAATATTTGCTTCTAACTCTTCTACAAGCTGTGGGTTGTCTTTTAAAAAGGCACGCACATTGTCTTTACCCTGGCCAATCTTATTTTTGCCATAGCTATACCATGAACCTGCTTTATTAATAAAGCCGTATTTCACACCCAGATCTATCAACTCACCCAGGAAGGAAATACCCTCACCATAGATAATTTCAAATTCAGCTTGTTTAAATGGCGGAGCCACTTTATTTTTAACGACTTTAACCCGCGTTTCATTACCGATGATCTCATCGCCTTTTTTAATCGCGCCGATACGACGTATATCCAGGCGTACAGAAGCATAGAATTTTAAAGCATTACCACCGGTTGTGGTTTCAGGACTACCAAACATGACGCCGATTTTCATACGAATCTGGTTAATAAAAATAACCATGGTATTAGAACGCTTGATATTTGCGGTTAATTTCCTTAGAGCCTGGGACATTAATCGAGCTTGCAAGCCCATATGGGAGTCCCCCATATCGCCTTCAATTTCAGCCTTGGGAGTTAACGCTGCTACCGAGTCAATCACAACAATATCAACGGCATTGGAGCGCACTAGCATGTCGCAAATTTCCAGAGCCTGCTCTCCGGTATCCGGCTGAGAGACTAATAAATCATCAACATTAACACCGATTTTTTCAGCGTAACTAGGGTCCAGTGCATGTTCTGCATCAATAAATGCAGCGGTACCGCCTACTTTTTGCATTTGTGCAATGGTAGACAAAGTCATCGTGGTTTTACCAGAGGATTCAGGACCATAGATTTCAATAACCCGACCACGCGGCAAACCACCGACGCCCAAGGCAATATCTAATGTTAAAGAACCCGTAGAAACCGTTTGTATATCACGCGATGCGGTATCATCGCCCATACGCATGACTGCTCCCTTACCAAATTGTTTTTCAATTTGCATTAAGGCAGCGCTTAATGCTTTCGTCTTATTCTCATCCATTATTTTCAAGCCCTTAAATACGCATTAAAACCCGTCATTATCACATAGGCTTATTAAAGCGCATAACAAAATTAAAAACTTCTCTTTATTTGCCTGATTATAAGAAGTAACCGCCCTCTTAAATCAAGAAAACACTAGCGATCCTAAGCTGATCATGGACCGCAGGCATTGATCTCAATAAGCAACAAAAAAGCCAGCATAAAGCTGGCTTTTTTGGGTTTGAAGCTAAAAATATTAGTGCACGTTAGAACGTCAACTGAGTACGCAGCGTGAATTGATGAATACCCGTCTCAGCATTAACACCATCACGTAAAACGGATGAATCCTGAACATCAAATGCATAACGATAATCAGCCATCAGCCGAATATTACGGTTTAGATACCAGTTCGTTGCAAGGGTAAGAGCGGTTTCTTTTCCGCCAACTATATCGCCTGAATTCAGATCGTTACCAGAAATCCGGGTCGCCAGTTCCCAAGCACCCCAGGTACCTTTCTTCCAGCTAAACGGATTATTGGGTTGCAAGCGTTTGAACTTTCCTTGCGATGCGCTATAAGAACGAGATTCGCCCGTTAGAGTCCACGCTGCTTGCACATAATAAGCATTAAAATCCAGACCACTCAAGTCATTATCACGTGATAGCCAAGTGTGAGCGTACTCTCCCTGCACAGAGAAGGGGCCAATCATATACGCTGCATCAAAGTCTACTAAGGTTGCACCGTCAACATTCGTTATCGCGTTAGTATCAGTAAAATACACATTCGACTGGTTGGTTGTTTCGTACTTAAAGCGTACATTTCCATCATTCAGGTTACGATAACCCACAGACCCCCCTAAGTGCAATAAATGCGTCTTAGACAGAATTGGTGCAATAGTTGCCCTGGATGTAATTGCCCAGGCGCCCGTACTGGCTCTATTAATTGACGAACCATAGCCACCGAATTGTGCTGACCAGTTTTTACCTGAAGAACTTGCTCTGACCCCAAGTGCTCGATCAAATAATGGCGCTGTCAATGAAGAAACCAACGAACGCTCAGTAAACATAATATCGTTAGAACTTTCCTGCAATTCTAAACTAATGGTTTGTTTTTGGTTACCGACAGTCAGGTCAAACCAGTCTAGCCCTGTGTATTTTACAAATAAATCTTTGATACTGACGTTATTACCTGCAAAATCAAATTGCGCCTTGAAATTATAATCCGTCCATAAAGTTCCTGCAGCATATAAACGAGCACGTCTCAGCTCGAAACCTTCAATAGGATCAGGATCAAATTCCTGGCCATTGGCACTGAAATTCACATCAGCCTGAATACGTCCACCGACTTTAAACTTAAACGCTTTATCTGCAGTTTCTACGCGAAATCCTTTGGAATCCAGCTTAACGATAACATCATCACCGCTTTTCATAACCACTTCCTTGGTAGCCGTCTCGCTTTTAACTTCTGCCACTTTAGTCTCAGTCACGTCTTGCTTAAGTAACTGATCGTACTGAGCCTGATCAATAAGGCCATTTTGTAACATTATTCCTAGTAATTCGGGGTCTTCAGTATCACTGACCTCATCCTTTTTTTGCTTCGTCAGAACATCGTACTGAGATTGTGTAATTTTACCGTTTTGTAGCAGTATTTCGAATAGCCCCTGCTCTTCAGCATGAGCGACTGGATTACCCAGCATCAATATAGAGCTCAAAGCTAAGGCTTTGGCTGTTTTGTTAATCCGCATTGGTTTTGCATCTCCCCAAAATGAAATAGAAAAAATTTCATCATATAGTAGAGAATATTTATGACAGCAATATGACAACGAAATAATAAAAAAATCTGTCGCTTTTTTACTCCTGGCTGCGCGATAAACAACTCACCAAAAAGTGCCTGGTTGAATTGTTTCTGCATCGCCCGTTAAGCGTTTAGCACTTAGCTTTTTCAAATACCGATAGATCTCAGCAGCAGCCTGCTGCTCCTTCTCTCCCCACTCTCGCACGCGCCCTGCACAGTATTTCAGGCGTAATAACTGACTTACCTGCACTGTTTTTGCACGTATTAAAGGCTTGATCCTTTGCCATGCCGAGTCATCCACGCATAAGGTATTTTTAATACTTCGGGTACTTGCCAGAAAATCCTGTATTGCGGCTTTATTATTGTTTGCCCAGGACCGATCAAAAACATAACCGATATTGGGCACACTCACTTGTATACCCAAACCCCGCAAAATATCTGTACCATTCATCAAGACGCTATAGCCTTCGGCCTGCATACGCGCTGCATAATGCCAATAGGTCAATAAAGCATCAACCCGCTGACGCTGTATTTGTTGGCTAAGTAAAGGCGGCGCACCATAGACTTTTTCTATGCTGGCAAAGACTTCTGCCTGCCCCTGCTTTTGCATTAAAGCCTGTAGCAATAAGCTATTTTTATCCAGCTCTCCTCCTGCGATTGCCAGCTTCCTGCCTTGTAAATCCTGTAACTGTTTAATGGGGCTGTCTGCAGCCACCACTAATGAACCTGTCGTATTGGAATAAGGGTAGAAAGTATAATCCCTACCCAGAGAGCGCATGCGTGAAACCCAGATCCAGTCTGCAACGATCATATCCACAGCACCTGATTGCAGGGCTATTTTCCCCGCTTGCGGATTGGCCATTTTTATCACTTGCACTCGGTAGTGCTCGGTTTCCATCATTCCGGTTTGCTGCATGGCCGTTAATTCCCAGTTAACCGTACCAAATGCCAATGCACCGAAACGAATCAAGGTTTTCTCGCCTGCATAGGCAAATTGGCAGGCAAGCAATGCAGTGATAAGAATTATTTTTTTAGTGGTGATCATAATTAAAAACGATTGTTTAAAACAGCAAGTTCAAAAACTGATAAAATTGGCTGCCTATTATAGACTTATCTATTGATAATCAAGCAATGCGCCACCCCAAACAAGCAAAACAATTAGTGGATCGTTTCGGTAGAACCGTTGACTATGTCCGTATTTCCATTACCGATCGCTGCGATTTTCGCTGTCAGTACTGCATGTCTGAGGACATGACGTTTTTGCCGCGCGAGCAAATTCTTAGTCTAGAAGAGATTTACTTACTGGCAAAATGTTTTACCGAACTGGGCGTGACAAAAATCAGAATTACCGGCGGCGAACCTTTGGTACGGCGTAATGCGCTGGAGCTACTCCAAAAAATTGGCGACCTGCCGTTGCTTGAAGAACTGGTAATGACCACTAATGGCTCCCAACTCGCCACGACTGCCCAGCGGTTAAAACAGGCTCATGTTGCGCGCTTAAATATTAGCCTAGATACGCTGAATGCCCAAAAATTCACCGAACTCACTCGTACAGGTGATCTGGAAACCGTGCTAAAAGGCATACACACCGCTGTTAATACAGGCTTTCAGGCGATAAAAATTAACGCTGTCATTTTAAAAAATCGCAATGACGATGAAGTCGTTGACCTGGTTTTGTTTGCCCAGGATCTAGGTATCGATATTAGTTTTATTGAAGAAATGCCACTAGGCCTGATTAACTCTCATGATCGTGCTGAAACCTATTATTCCAGCGACCAGATTAAAGCAGACCTGGATGCACACTTTAATCTACAAAAGATTACTGACAAGACTGCCGGTCCCTCTGATTATTACCGGATTCAGGGCTCAAAAACCAAAGTAGGTTTTATATCTCCACATAGCCATAATTTCTGCAGCACCTGTAATCGCGTGCGGCTCACTGCCGAAGGACGTTTATTGCTGTGTCTGGGTAATGAACATTCAGTTGATTTAAAATCTATCATGCGCGATAAAAACAGTGATACCGATGCCATTAAACAAGTCATCATTGATGCCATGCAAATCAAACCCGAACAACATGAGTTTGATTTAACCGAACAACCCATTATTATGCGTCATATGAATAGCACTGGCGGATAAATGAAATTCTTTTTTTTAGGCCTGACCGCCTGTTTATTACCGGCCTGTAGTACCTCTAGCGAAACCCATATCAAACAAACCGAACTACTCTCACTCTTGAACTCAGCGCAGCCTTCCCCCATTATTATTGACGTACGTTCCAGTGCAGAATATAACGCCGGCCACATACCCCAGGCGCAACATATTTCTTTCTGGAAATCATTCTCCACAGATGCTCTGAATAATAGAGACAAACAGGAACAAGTCATTCTATATTGTGAGCACGGACCGCGCGCAGGAATAGCGAAGCTCGCTTACTCTATGGCTGGGTTCAAAACATCCGTTATGTACAAGGCCATATGACAGCCTGGCGTAGTGCCGGCTTACCGATAAAAAAACAATGAAACGCTTTTTATTATTAATTATTTCACTCTGGCAACAGCGCTTTAAGCTATATTTCTTTGCTGCTTTAATTGGCGCATTAACTGGGGTTTTAATCTTTTATCCTATCTATGATTTTATTTTCTTTTATGAAAGCGAAGGCACCAGTGATGATATACAGGTACAAATCAATACTGCGCTGACTTATGTTTATAGCCAGCTTAAAACCTCATTAATGGGCGGAACACCAGGAAAAACGCTATTTCTCGGACAACTAGGGTCTGTATTTGGCCTGATCATGGCCGCCATTTATGAAATGCTACATTGGCGTTTACAAAGAATTAACCGTCTCAGTAGCGAAATTTCAGTCAACTTACACACCCTGATTCGTCAAGGCGAAGGGCCTTTATTAGAATTCAAATCTTCTTTTCGCTGGGATTTAGAACAAGATAGAGTCAACCGTACCCTGGAAACCGTCGTATTAAAAACACTAGCCGGTTATTTAAATAATTCACTGGGCGGAACTTTATTAATCGGCGTGACTGATAGTGGTGAAATTATTGGCTTGGAAAAAGATTATAAATCCTTAAAGCGCCAGGATCAGGACGGATACGAACAAGCGATTATTACCGCCATTTCGACCCAGTTAGGCGCAGATTTATGCCAGTTTGTTAAAGTTCTGTTTCATGTTATTGATGGCAAACATGTCTGTCGTTTGATTATCTTAGCGTCACCACGCCCGGTATTTTTAAATCAGGGCAAAACCCCTAAATTTTATTTACGCACCGGCGGCGGCACGCGTGACTTGAATATACAGGAAGCCGTCGAGTTTATTGCGCATCGCTGGAAACGTTAAACAAAAACTCTGTGTGCGACGCAGAGCGGACTTTAGTCCGCCCTACAAACCTATTACTGTATCTCTGCTTTTAAATTGCTTTCATCACCGACATATAGAGTGGTTATCCAGCTATCAAAAATAGTCAGTGCTTCCTTAAAGGAACGTATAGAAATGACAGTCTTTCCACCTTTTTTATAGAACAATGCGCTATTGCCACCACTTTTAGTGCGGGTAAATTTACTATGCCATTGTTTACCTAGACACTGATTGACTAATTCAGTCCCTTTATCGAAACTGGCTTTCGCATCTTCCTCATCAGACTCATCCCATGAGCAAAAGTAATTTGTTAAACCGGAACTCCATTGCCAGACCTGGCAGTTTTTTGCCATTGGAAATACCCGCTTTGCAGTCCAGATTTGCATACTTCTAAGCGGAGCCGTGCTTTTTAGGCTCCCTTTAAATTGCTTAAACTCAGCAGAATGATCCTCAATCAGTTGATGTAACTGTAGACAGGCTTGGGCATCGCTCATTTCGGGTTCGGGTGAAAAGAGAGAGCAGGCACTGACACCCAAAGCCAGTAACCCGATGATAAGAATCTTTTGTGCTGTACTTTTTCTGTTATGTGTCATTGACATTACCTTGTAAATACTTATTTATAATTATCCTACTAACTTTGCTGCTATAAAAAACTCAAGCTTTTTTACTTTCACTAATAAACTATAGCTATGTCTGTAGTGTAATTTATTAGCAAATGCAATCAAAGCTTCTTTATTGCGCATGCTATTAAAATCCCCATAGTACGGAGAAGTTATAGTTGAATTCATTAGGAATCGAATCAGAGGTGTCGTATTCATTACGTATTCCAAATTTCAACGCCAGGCTTTCAAACCAGTCTAAGGAATGTATCCAGGAGATATTTGTCAGATTCCTGAATTCGCCGCTATGCGTCAGACTAGGATAAAAGTAGTTAGAAATACTAAAATGCTGCTGAGCAGTGATATGCCATGTCACATCAGCGCCGATCAAACCCTCCAAACCTACAACAGTATCTTCTAGCACACTGCCATCAGGATTAAAGATAACGCCACCATTTGCATTATATTGAGTTTTACCAAACTCGGTAATAAGCGTAAGACCTGTTCTCCCTGAGAATTCCCACTGATCCGTTTTGATAAACTGATACCCCGGTCCTCCACCAAACTGGAGTCGATGATGCCAATCTTTAAATTGATTCCAGTCATAGACACCTGTAACAAATGCAAACCACTTAGTCTCATTAAAAAACCAGTCTTTGACCAGCGTAGCATTGATTTGATTTTCACCGGTGACATTATCTTCAGAATCACGATAATAAAAAGACCTATAAACCCAGCGACCTTTTTTATCTTCATAACGGGTGTTAAATGCTGTGCGGAAAGTATTATTAACCGATGATCCTGAAGCACCGCTCAGTCCAATAGCAAGACTACTATCCCAGCCCTTGAACCAGCCCGTACCCATAAAACCAACATTGACCTTTTTACCTTTCGCCCGCTTGACATTATTTTCTGCAACCACCACGTTCTCTTCGGCTTCTTGCACTTGTACTTCTGCTAATTCAAAATGCTCACTTGCAATTTCAGCCCGAGTTTTAGCCGTTGCAACTTTTTCTTCAGCTTGCATAACGCCGGCTGCTTTAGTTGTAGACATAGCTTGCTCAGCAACTTCAAACTTTTTCTGCGTGGCTTTCGCTTCAGCTTTTGCAACCACGACCTGATTATTAGCCGCTTTAACATCATTTTTAGCTGCTGTGACTTGTGCTTCAGCGTGACTGACTTCACTGGCAACGACTATATAGTTATCAGCGACTTCAACAGCATCAGCGGCAGCAATAAGTTTTTTCTCTGCTTTCTCGACCTTAGTTGCTGCATCTTTCACTTGCTGCTCAGCCGCATCAAGCTGAGATTCGTCAGCAAGCTTAAGGTTATTTTGCGCCACAATCAGCTCCTTATTAGCCTGATCCACTTCTTGTTTGGCAGGCACCAGCGCTTTTTTGGCGACATTAGCTGCGATAATTGCTTTTCCTGCTTCGCCTTCCGGTAGCTTAGTAACCTTATCCAGATTGAGTTCTGCGATGTTGCTAACCCCGGTTTTAGCAACTGTTTGCTGGCCTAGTATCGGGTGAACAAAAGTAATCGTACTATCTGTATAGTAAGTAATTTCAACACCTAAAGTATCTCCATTACTAAGTTGTAGCGGCTGAGCATAAGCTAGTGAGCAACTTAAAAACGCACCAAGATAGAGTGCAAGTAGTTTCTTATTCATAAAAAAATAAAAGTTCGATAGCCCCGGGTTCGCTTCGTGTGTCAGGGCACTAACTATAGTTGTTTCATGCTGAATCCGCGTCACTATACACTAGATCATCAACAAATTATTATGCTATGGCTATGGTTTAATTGTTGATTAATATTTCTATTAATAACTGTTCATAAATCTCTGATAAGGGCTGTATATCAGCGACAGGAATATTTTCATTAATCTTATGAATGCTTTCATTCAAGTGCCCAAGCTCGATGACTTCCGCGCCTGTTGGAGCAATAAAACGTCCATCAGATGTTCCGCCACCGGTATCATCCAGCGTGTCGAGTCCAGTTACTTTTTTAATCGCTGTATGAGCCGCTTCAATTAACGCCCCGCCCGTAGTTAAAAATGGATTACCTGACAAACGCCAGCTAATTTCATAATCAAAATCAAAGCGGTCAAATATCTCCAACACTCGTTGTTTGATAGTAGTTTCGTCTAATTCAGTACAAAAACGTAAATTAAACAATAGTTCCAGCTCACCGGGAATAATGTTTTCTGCACCGGTGCCGGCATTGATATTGGATACCTGCAAACTGGTCGGGGGGAAAAATTCATTCCCTGTATCCCAGACTTCTTCAGTTAATGCCTGCAAAGCAAGGGCAAAACTATGAATAGGGTTATTGGCAATATCCGGGTAGGCAACATGTCCCTGTATGCCTTTAACTACCAATTTGGCACATAAGGAGCCGCGTCTGCCAACACGAATCACATCCCCTATTTGCCGATCACTTGAAGGTTCTCCAACCAGGCACCAGTCAATTCTTTCATTGCGCTGTTCTAACACTTCTACTACTTTGACAACGCCATTGGTAGCTGGCCCTTCTTCGTCGCTGGTAATCATCAGCGCAATCGCACCCTGATGTTCTGGATATTTTGCGATAAAGCGCTCGACAGCAGTCACAAAGCAGGCAATCCCTCCTTTCATATCTGCAGCGCCGCGACCGTATAAGCGACCGTCTCGAATAGTTGGTTCAAAAGGCGGAGAATCCCATTGCGTTAATGGGCCAGTGGGTACGACATCGGTATGTCCCAGAAACACAAAAAGAGGCTTGCTATTGCCCCGCTTTAGCCATAGATTTTTAGTATCATCAAAGTCTAGTTGCTCTGCTACGAAACCACTTTTTTCCAGGCGCTTTGTTAGTAGCGCCTGACAGCCTGCATCTTCAGGTGTTATCGACTCACGGCTAATTAACTCTTTAAGTAAGCTTAATGTATCACTCATGCGCATCACTCATAAAGTTCTGGTAATTTTCGCTATTAAAACCAACCAATAATTGCTCCCCAGTATCTAGCACGGGGCGTTTGATCAGGGTGAGATTATCTAGCATCAAGCTAGCGGCCTTGCCTGCATTTAAATCAGTTTTTTGCTGATCTGTGAGTGTTCGCCAACTACTACTGCGTTTATTTAAGAGTTGTTCCCAGCCTACTTTGTCAATAAAAACACCTAGCTGCTCCGGGTTTAATCCCTCTACTCTAAAATCATGAAATTGATAAGCTACCTGGTGATTATCTAACCATACGCACGCTTTTTTTACGCTATCGCAGTTTTTTATTCCGTACAAAATCTTCATTATTATTAATTGTTAGCTAGTACAACATCGACTTTACATTACTGGATTATGCTGTTTACAAATGTTCGCCTGTAGATAATTTATTATCAACTTAATCGTCAGGATAAGCGGGTTCTGCACTAGTAAAAACCTGATTGCGCCCCTGATTTTTGGCTTTATATAAAGCCTTATCTGCTCTTTTTAGCAAAATATCTGCATTGTTGCCTTCTACATAAGCAGCAACGCCAAAGCTACAACTTAAGTGAGCAAAATGTTCAAACGAGTGTTTATCAATAATTGAGCGTAATTTCTCTGCTAATAAGAGTCCACCATCAGCCGTTTGTCCCGGACAAATAATCAAAAACTCTTCTCCACCCCATCGTCCTAGGGTATCAATCTGACGTATGTTGTGGCTGAGTAATTGCGCCAGTGTTTTTATGGCATAGTCCCCAATAAGGTGCCCATATTTATCATTGATATTTTTGAAATGATCAATGTCTATTAAAATAATACTAAAATCAAACTGATATCGTTGCGCCAAGTGCAGAGCATCGTCAAGCTGTTGATCCAGCTTCAAACGATTATTAATATTGGTTAATTTATCGGTAATTGACAAGCATCTTAAACAGTCATTATATTTTCTCAGCTGCCAATAGTGGTAGAGTAAAAAGATAAAGATCAAGCCAAACACGCCAACCGCGACTCTCCCAATACTATAATCGGTCGCCGATTCGTATTTAATCACAACCCAGTCATTAATAATTTCACGCCGCTCTTGTTCACTTACCTGAGCAATCGCTTTATTAAAAATTCCGACTAATAAAGGCTCGTCATTACGGGTAGCAATTCCCAGATTTGACTGTTGTTGCAATTTCCCGGCGATTTTCAGTTCACCGATATATTGGTTCTGCAATGCATAACTTATATCCGGCAAAGTGCGAATCATACCATAGAGTTGATTGCGGCTAACCTTGTCCAGACCTGCATGTAAACTTTCTACTTCTACCAGATCAATCGCAGGGTAGAGTAGGTGTAGTAGCTCAGCATAAGCATCTCCCTTTTCTATACCTAGCTGTTTATCCAGAACCTCTTCTATGCGACTGATAAATTTTTGCTTATTGGAGACAGCTATGGCCAACGGGAAACTAAGATAATCATCAGTAAAATCCAGGAATTTCTTACGCTCAGGTGTTGCCATCGCCAACACCAGAATATCGCATTGCCGTTGTTCAGCTAACTGCAGAGATTCCAGCCACGACTGGCTAGGTATTAACAGTACAGGGATATTTATTTTTTCAGCGAGTAAATGTATAAAATCAGCACTCAACCCAATATTTTTCCCTGCTTCGATTTTCCCTATAGGCATCGCGTCCGGGTTAACACACATGCTAAGCTGCTGCTTTTGCTGTAGATACCGCTGTTCTTCTGCTGTTAGCACTAACCCTTCTGCGCTATTTTTCCGCACCAGCTCTTGCTCAGCAAACCCCGGTAGAGGTAAAAACCCTACCAGTATTACCGCAATAATAGGCATGGATTGGGTCAAATAGCGCATAGCATTAGCTAAAGCAGCTACAGCGGATTATTCAATAACTCATCTAGTTCTGGTAATGAATCATCCTGTTTACGACAAGACTTATAGAAATCGACGAATTCCATAAAGGCCTGTTCTAAATCATCCAGAATTCCTTCTTCGTTTTCTCTCTCATCAGGTAGCACCTCGGGAGAATCCAGGTATTCTTTTTGTAAAGTAACTTCACTATTTATTGACAGAATCGCATAAATAATGGCATTGCTTGAAAGTGTATCAGACATAAGAGTATCCTCTGTATGTGTGGTTAGTGGGTTTAATCAGGTTAAGAATAATGATATTCATTACCTGATTAAAAAAACCTTGGCTAATCCACACTTTATTTATTTAATCGCGTAATAATTCATTAATACCTGTTTTACTGCGCGTTTTTTCATCTGCATGCTTAATAATCACCGCACAGTACAAACTATGGCTACCATCTTTTGATGGTAAATTTCCCGAAACAACAACCGAACCTGCCGGAATACGGCCATACGTAATTTCACCTGTCATGCGGTTGAAGATTTTTGTACTCTGGCCAATATAAACACCCATGGAAATAACCGAGCCTTCTTCGACCACAACACCTTCAACAACCTCAGAACGTGCGCCGATAAAGCAATTGTCTTCGATAATCGTAGGACCCGCTTGCAGTGGCTCTAACACACCACCGATACCCACACCACCAGACAAATGTACGTTTTTACCAATTTGTGCACATGAGCCAACAGTCACCCAGGTATCGACCATGGTGCCACTACCAACATAAGCACCAATATTAACGTATGAAGGCATTAATATCGCACCCGGAGCAATATACGAACCATGCCGTGCCACGGCATTAGGAACCACGCGCACACCTGCTTCCGCAAAATCTTCTGGTGTATAAGAAGCGAATTTAGTTTCTACTTTATCGTAGTACCGCGCGGCACCTCCATCCATGACCCGGTTTTCATTAATTCTGAAAGACAGTAATACCGCTTTCTTTAACCACTGATTAACCACCCATTCGCCACTGCTTTTATCAGCGACACGTGCCTGACCTGAGTCTAGTAGATTAATCGATTCACTAACTGCATTACGAACTTCATCGGAGACACTCGTCGGAGAAATGTCAGCACGATTATCAAAAGCCTGGTTAATAATTTTTTCTAATTGGTTCATCATTTTTTCTATGTTAAAGAGTTAATAAAATTTTTAATTCGCTGTGCCGCTTCTATGCATTCTGCTACCGGTGCCACTAATGCCATGCGCACATGATTTTCCCCCGGATTTATTCCATCGATTTCGCGGGATAAAAAACTACCAGGTAATACGGTAATATTTTGCTGGGCAAATAATTGCTAATAACGCAGCGCTGATCACATCGGACGTAGCATGCTTTGACTCCCCGATAGACAAGGCAATATGTGATTTATCGGCAGGCGGAATAATACCCTAAAATGAGCTATTTTCACCCAACAGGTGACTAGTCTTTGCAATCATTAGTGTAATATTCAGTCACTGATAGTGTGTTACAGTCGTCAACTGCGGTTTCTAGGTTAAAGATGCGTAAGTGTAAGTATTTAGTAGCCAAGTATTCTATCATGGCTGAACCCCTTTATAAAAAATACCCGATACGCGGCTCAAAAATCAGTAAAATAGCGTGTAGTTATATTGTTAAGCAGAGTTCCCCCGTACTCTGTTATCCGTATCAACCCCAAAATATGCCCTTTTTAAACCCTGTGAACAGCTCATGAATAGCCGCATTACTCTCTTAGTTATCAGCATTTTTAGCCTGACATTTACTTATACTCCGAAGCTAATGGCACATGCCGGTGTCGATCATGGCGATAATTGCTTTGTACATCTAGCCGGACTGGAATTGCGTCTGGGTGGTTTTCAGGCGGAATCAAAAATAGGCAGCGGTAAGCATTTCTGCCATTTATTCCCTGCAACCGGCGATGTCATTTTTACTTTTGATCCGCACTCCGACATGCTACTCAATAATAAAAAATTAAACTTAAAGCTATTATCGGCCGAGTCATACTGGGATGTCTTATTTGATTTCGATAATGCCTTTAAGCAAACTATCAGCCAGGCAGATAATGCTTTTACGATTAGCCATACCTTCCCTACTCCGGGACTTTATGCCATGCAAATTTCTTTACAATCTGATGAATTAGAACCGAGCATCAATAACAGCCAGCGCTTTCTGTTTATAGTTGGCTTTCCTATTATTAAAATACTGGTACTTGTCGGGTTTGGTTTTTTGCTGGTAATAGCTTTTGTATTGTTTAAGCAATTGCGGGCAGGGGTCAATCAGAAATAATTGAAGAAAATCAAGCAACTGATATTACATTTCGTGCTTATGTGCTTCATAAAAGTTTTTTAGCACGTGCCAGAGTGTTCCAGCATTCGATTGCGGTCTATCCAGACATAAGGCGATAGCCACTTCTTCTATCGCTGCTAGCGCATAAATAAATACAGAGAAAGATCTTCACGGTGAACAGTGCCTCGCCATAGCCATCAGACACTATAGCCAATGGTTACACAAGCGGCCAGATCAGCCCAGATACCCAGCTTAGTGCCAAACTGGCTAACCTGTCCGGAAAGTAAATCAGGCCGCGTCAAAGCGGGGGGAATATACGTGAGCTTCATATTCTTGCCTGATGTAGATAATTTTTCAATATGCCTGCAGAGACACGACGATAGGATGCGTTATTCAATTTGACCCAGAGATTAGTCACAAAATACCCATACGGCATTATAGGACCCTGGTCAGAATAAGGAATTTCATAAAATGAACAATGCGCTTGCTGGTGATGACCGACATGGTTCGTCAGACCTACTAAAGCATACTCAGACAAACTGGATTGGTTGACCCAGGCCAGCATTTGATCTGCTCTACCCTCCTCCAACCCCCAATGCTGATAATAATTAATGCTCTCTAGTAAGCGCACACCTGCGAGCGCCTGATAAAGAAAAATAAATGCCGCAGCCCAGCCAAAAACAATAAGTATCAACACTACTAGAGTCACTTCAATAATCACTCCTCTGAATACCGAATTGGCTAACATCTGATAATGATATACAGGTGTATGCTCTAGACATAGACGCTTAAGCTCAAAGTCCCAGGCATACTTAAAGTGTTCTACAATCACTCTTTGCCAATAGCTGGAAAAATTTTCGTCTAGCTTCGCGGTCGCAATATCTTCCGGCGTTGCCACACTTAAATGATGTCCCTGTAAATGGGCGATAACAAAATGTTCATAACAGACGGTATACAACAGCATTTTTCCTAATATCTGTTTGTGCCGCTGACTACGATGGATTAATTCATGCGCGACGATAAGCGCAGAACTACCTGACGTGGTACCGATCAGAATTCTTAAAACGGCTAGATTGACAATAGAGCGGCTAATTTCTGTCACAGAACTCCATTGCAACTGGCTGGCATAATGAAGTAGTAAACCGATAATCAAAAATTGCAGGATAGCCAGAGCATATAAAATAGCATCATAAAACCCTGCAGAAACGGGCTGCTTTTTCTTATTGATATTAACTTTAGGACTGAACCAGTCGAGCACAATCAGGGCCCACAGAGGGATAGTCCAGACCAGCGCCGAAATAGCACTATGAGGGCCTGTATATAAAAACCAGAGTACACAGCCGGGTAAAAAGAAGCTGCTTAAATATTTTAAATGGTCAAACATTGCCGACCTCAGATTATTTTTATTATTATGAATTACTGTTATTTATTTTATCAGGGTATTTTTTATTACCTATTTTTTACGCTGAATTTATTCCATAAATACCCAATCGGCAAGGCCAATTTAAAACGCCTACCGACAAATCGCAATGAAGTATAACCACTATAAATTCGCCGCCAGTGTTGGTCTACTACCCGGTCAGCTGAATTATTTAAAACCTCATCCATATAAATCTTAATCGCTTTTTTTGCCAGAAAGGTATGCCCCGATGCTGCATTATCAATGGAGATATGAATATTAGCAATACTCGGATCGATCCCCCAGTAATTCCAGTCATCGACCAGACTCATATAACTCTTACCCAGGCCGCTTAATTCGATAGCCATATTCAAACCCAGTAATTCAGGTAAAAACTCTACGCTAAAACTGGACAGGGACAGCATATAAACCGGCAGATCAAACGCGCTATTGATAAAACCCGGGGACTTAACAAATGCCTCACTATAAACGGGCGGCACCTGTATAGAAATACTTTCTAGTAATTGCTGAAAGATATGCGGATGGTTTTGCGCCAATCGGCCATTACCGATTTCATCACAGTAAATATTAAATAAGATTTCACAAATTTCAGGGTTAAGGTTTTTCAAAGCCAGGCTATTTTGTAGCCAGCAACCGTCAATCAGGATCATTGGTGCTATCTGCTCCAGCCCCCAGACATAAGCTTCTCTGGAAATCTTAGGCTTACCCTGCAATGGCTGATAAGCATCCACTTCCTGTTGATAAATGGTATCAATATAATGATCAAAGCGCTGATGACTATAATGCTTAAAAGGCAATGGATTCAACCAGCGACATGCTTGCAAACTATACTGCACTTTTGCTCGTGCAGTGGGCAACACATCAGGAAATAAATCCGCATTTACCAGATAATAGTACAGTTCCCTATTACATAATTTCGCATATTTTTTTTGCGCCTTATTGATGACTGGTATTTGTACCGGTGCATTTGCAAATGATTTTTCCGGTTCTTTGACAACCTCCGTTGTATGCTCATTAAGTTCGCTACCTAACCAGTTTTTAACAATGTCCAATTCAGCCTGATCCAGCACACCAAACATAGGTCCTTTAAAATCAAATAGCTTCAGTAACGGACTGTCTGCTGGGTTTTTCTGATTTACATAGCCTGATTGTATTAATGCTTGCAGAAACTGACCGCTATTTTCTGGCAACCCGGCAAACCAATCATCCAGCGTCTTACCCTGGATAGCAACCTTCTGATGATGGCCCATAGCCGCCGCTGCTTTTTGTTGCAGTAAATCTGCAAAGCCCTGGTGCGCAGATACCGGCGCTTGTAAAACATGTTGCAGACGATCCCTGCAACTCTGCATCTGGGTATGATAAAGCCAGAAACCATCGCATATCCGCTGCCATAATTGCTCGCTTTGCTGAGAAAATAAACCCAGGTAGTTCGCTATACAAGTGTGTAACACTGGCGCACATTGTTGCGCTTGCTGCTTATGCAGGTTAAATAAGGAGCGCGCCAGGAGATGATCTGGAAAACAAATCTCAAGTAGAACTGGCGCTTGACAATAAGCCAGGGTAAAACCAAGAATTTCAGCAAATAACACTCGGGGAAATCGCGCTAAAGCAAGCTGAATACTGGCAAAATTAAAGACCTCCGCTAGCACCCCTGTTTGCTGGCTATATTCAAAGCTATGTAGCATCGGCGTGTTACGCCCGCTACTCAGCAACAACGCACGGTACAACTGTTGAGCATTAGCCCCTTGCTGCTCTGCCCCGGTTAGCTGTAAGTAAACTGCCATTACAGTTACCGTAGTATCTGCCTGGCTACTGCCAATCTGCGAGATATTTTCTAACCAGCAGGGCTGTGTTAAATGAACCGCTGCCAATTGATTTAAACCCTGATAAAAATCACTCTCACCCTGTAAACCTTCGGTTAAAGGTGGGATTGCAGGCGCTTGCAGACTAGCAAGCGATTCTTGACTATAGTTAGTCGCTTGCAAAGACATATAGGCCTGACTAGCCTTATTTAATTGCTGGCTAACAAAATGATGCGCAGCCGGCATGACATCCTGATTATTCCCTGACTGATTTAATTGATAAAACAACTGCCGAGCGTCAATATCAATAGCAGAACTGTTGCCCAGACTTTGACTAGCCTCTAATTGCCGAGCAAATTGCAAGCCCAATGCGGGGTCAAAAGCATGTTCAGGCTTAGTCATTGCGCGGCTTGCAAATTAGGTAATCATTGACCACCAGCGCATCCAGGCCGGTAGATAAAAATACCGCGAGCGCATCATCCAGAGAATGAACCAGGGGCTTACCCATCACATTAAAGCTGGTGTTCAAAAGCATCGGAATCTGAGTCTGCTGATAAAAAGCCTTAATCAATTGATAATAGCGCGGATTCCATTGCTCTTTAACCGTCTGCAACCTTCCGGTACCATCAACATGACAGACTCCCGCTACACTCTCCTGCATTGACTTTCGAATACGTAGAGTCTTATCCATATAGGGCGACTCAT
The DNA here is from genome assembly GCA_012960135.1 of Methyloprofundus sp. GTDB lineage: Bacteria > Pseudomonadota > Gammaproteobacteria > Methylococcales > Methylomonadaceae > Methyloprofundus. Next base: position 21,302 of record DUBW01000007.1, on the reverse strand, counting down.
GATAATCTACAAAAAATTCATCCGCACATTCGTGTAATACTGAAGGAGCAAACGGACGAAAGCTCTCTCGGAATTTCACTTGTTGGTTAATCTTGTCTTTGGTCGTAGCAAACCGGGGATCTGCCAGAATAGAGCGATTACCCAATGCGCGCGGACCAAACTCTGCCCTACCCTGTATCCAGCCGATGAGCTTACCCTGTGCCAGTAATTCAGCGGTAGCTGCACAAATGCTGTCAGGTAAATGCTGGATATCCAGTGCGCGATTGTAGTGTATTAAGTTCTTAACCGCGTTATCGCTAATAGTTGAACCTAAATAAGCAGATTTAATTGTCGAATTAGCAATCTCTAAACCAGGCTGATCATGATGCAAGGCAAGCCAGGCCGCCCCCAGCGCAGTGCCGTCATCGGCAGGCGCGGAAGGAATAAACACTTGGGTAAAATCTGTGCGCTCTTTTATCTGTCCATTAAAAACGGAATTTAAGGCGCAACCTCCTCCTAATGCCAGATTCCTACTGCCGGTTTTTTGCTGTAAATGCTGCAGTAAACTGGTCATCAATTCAGCAAAAAAATATTGCCCCGTAAAAGCTAAATCAGCAGCCTGAATAATAGGATCCTGATCGCGGCGCTTGAATTTATCCAGGGCGGAAATACTAGAAAATAGCTTGCTCGATTGATGTAGGCAGTCAAACCCCTCAACTGTAATCGTGGTTTTTAATAACTCATAAAGTTCATCGTTAAGCTGACCATAAGACGCCAACCCCATCACCTTCCATTCTTCACCTTTAAGCCAATCAAAGCCGCATAGCTCGGTGACTTTCATATAATAAAAGCCAATACTCCCGGTGCCCCGGGTCTCATATAAGCAGTCTAGGCGCTGATCCTTGAAATGATAAAAGCCCATCGAGCCATTCTCACCAAAAGAGTCAATCACTGCACAAGCCGATTCAGCAAACGGACTACTGTAACAAGCGGTCGCAGCATGAGTTAAATGGTGGTGGTAATCCACAAAGGAAAGTGTACAGTCGGGATAATACTCAGCAATAATACGCGCCAGATTTATACCCGCACTGTCGATATTATTACGCTGACTAGCAATCATATGATGCAACTGGTAATTATTCAGCGGCGAGCGTAGTTTTTTTATGCCTGTTTTGTTTAAGCCAGATGCCGTTAAACAACCAAGCCTGGCAATAATATTTTCATATAAAGGCCGTTTTTTGCGCCAGTTGCTGACAATCACAAACTCACCCGGGTCCGGGCAATATTGTTGTAGCAATTCCTCAACGCGTAGCAAAGGATCGGCAGGGCAATTTAGCGCACGCTTATTCTGTAAGTAGCGCTCCGTCGCTTCGGCAAATAGCACTTCGCCTTGATCATTAATAATTGCCAATGCCGGATCATGGTAGGTAATTGAGAGGCCGATATAATATTTTTTCACTGCATAACCTGGAAGTGTAGAATATACTGCTAGCTCGCATAATATCATATTCAGGTTTCTGAGTTCATCATTGAAAACAATCCATCCGGCTCATTTTTACAAAGCTTTAATAAACCACATTACTGAGGAACGCAAACAAAATAAGTTTGGCAACAAGAACAGGGGGTATGTTGGTATTCAAAGCCTAGCCCCCGCTTGATACTGGAAAGAAGCAATAGCTGCATAGCTAGCTACGCAACTATTGCACAACGCTGAAAAAGGATAAACAACACGTTATGATTCAAGATCCGGAAATTGTTAAACCCTCGACCCTTACTTCATCATATCTATTGACAGGAAAGACGATGATCCCTAGCTTTCTTAAGCACACCTCATTGATCTGCCAATTTGAACTAAAAAGGTTTTTTGCTACCCGAAAAGGCCTTCTATATATGATCACTTTTGCCTTCATCTGGTATTTAATATTGTTTTACCCGATTCGTTTTTCTTCAGATTTTCTAGGCCAGCAACAGAACACACCTGAAGGTAACAGTTTCTTTCAATTTATTGGCTTTGGTTCATTACTAAACTGGAGAATACCTGAACTTGGCGTGTACTGGCATTTCTCTCTGGTTATATTTCCTTTACTAACCGTGGTAACTTCTGCAGATCAAACTTGTTCAGATAGAAACAGAGGCACTTTACGCTTTGTATGCTTACGAGTCAGTAGAGGCAGTCTATTCTTTGGTCGATTTTCCGGAATTATGCTGACCCAGGCTATATTAATTCTCGCAAGCTTATTAAGTACCGTAGCGTTGATCGCTTTTCGTGATACAACACTGCTGCCGGTCGCATTCAACAGTGCTTCGGCAATATTTCTTAGTTTAGTCATTGCCTTGTTGCCTTTTACAGCGATGATGGCGGCACTGTCCGCAACTGTTCAGTCTGCCCGGCAAGCGACAAGCTGGGCCATCTTAATCTGGACTTTTTTGGCCTGGATTATAAGTATCTTCTCCGCTTACCTGCCTGCATTGAATAGTTTGAAGCTCCTGATTCCTGGTTATCAAATATCAAACCTGTCTCAATTAGCAGAATGGCAAACGCTGCAACTAGCATATATTCCCTTACTCCAGACCATAATACTACTATCCATAGGTCGCTGGATTATACATAGACAAAGCTTATGAATGCTCCGATTATAAAATGCCATAACCTTAGCCATAGCTATTCTGGCAAAACAGCACTGAGTAATATCAGCTTTACTTGTGAATCAGGTGAACCTATTGGCTTAGTCGGCCCAAATGGGGCGGGTAAAAGCACTTTACTCAATATTCTATGTGGTTTTATGCGAAGTGCTTCAGGCGATGTAACCCTATTCGGACATAAGCCTGGCGCATCTGCACTCAGCGGTAGAGTCTCAGCTTTGCCACAGGATGCACAACTAGACCCAGCCTTTTCTATAGGTGAACAGCTGTATTTCTATGCGCGTTTACAAGGCCTAAGCACACAACAAGCTAAGCATGAAACTAGCAGAGTGCTCGAAGCAGTTGCACTGAAAGATGTTTTAAAGGAAAAGCCAAGTGCACTTAGCCACGGCATGGCAAAAAGGGCCGCGATTGCTCAAGCTTTAATCGGCAAGCCGAAACTAATACTTCTGGATGAACCTACTGCTGGTTTAGATCCTGTAAATATGCGTAAAATTCGCACCATTATTACCGAGCTTTCACTCGTAACAACCTTTATTATCAGTTCTCACGACCTAGCTGAACTAGGCCGCCTATGCCAGCAGATATTACTTTTGGACAAAGGTATTATGAGTACTATGCAATTAAATGCCTCGGAAAATAATAAGCCTACCCGCTTTCTTACCTTGCAAATGGAACCTTGCTCGGCCCCCGATGTGCAGGCTAAATTTAATAGCATAGCGGGTATTTCTCGAGTGTCTAACCCACAAAAAAATGAGTTTATCATCGAATATAACCCTGAAATACAACCCAGTATGGACCTAAATATCATTACGTGTATTAACGACAATAACTGGCAATACCGCCAGCTTAGTCAGGGTAAAACTCTGGAAGAAAAGCTGTTTTTTGACGGAAAGTAAATGAAAGCGCTCCAGGAAATGACTGCTATTTTTACCCTGAAGCATGAAGGCAATGAAGGAAAAAGGCAGCCATAGCTAAAGCTATTACACTCCTTTTTTATTGTAGAAATAACGGCTTTTCGACTGTACAGTTGAGCTTATTAAGGCCCTGTTCTCTTCAAGCTCTTTATGTTCGTCATGCTAAAAAACTGCTCTCAAAGATTAGCAAACTCCGGCTGGTGGTGGTATTTTTCATGCCAGACGACCTCCCATAAATTAGCTTCCGGGTCTTTAAAATATCCACAATAGCCCCCCCATTCGGGTTGAAAGGGAGTTCGAGTAATACGGGCGCCATGCGCTAAGGCAAGTTCCAGCGTAATATTCACCTGGTTTTTATCAGCCACATTGAGTGACAAAGACAATGCGCTATTATCTCCCTCGATGGCGCAACCCGCCTGTTTAGCCAATAAGGCTTTAGGATATAAAGCCAGTATCAGGCTACCCATGGCAAACATTGCAAAAGGCTGCTCAGGATCCTTGCCCAGCTTATGCACGGGAAGGCCTAGTGCCTGGTAGAAAACGAACATACTAGGGAAATCAGTCACCGCTAAGGTAATATAGGAGAGTCTCATTTGCTGTTGTTTCACACAACTCCCTTTAGCAAGCAGTGCTATTCGCTCTCGCGCTGGTCAAGATAGGCAATCACTTCGCTGGGTTTAAGCTGATTGCTTCCATTACCGGTGCGCACATAAAATATCTCGTCATTATCACGGCGAAAAAATACCGGCTTGGACGAGCGCAGACACTGTACCAACAACACGCGTTTCCCACCGAGGCCATTCACCTGGGAGCGAATAAGCTGCATAAACTCTATGCCTACATGTGCTTTTAACAGGCTATTCCAATGCAATAACAATTTGTCTTCGTTGGCAAAACCATCTTGCTCCAGACCCAGCACATGCCCACTATCATCAACGCCGACAAGTAACACACCACTATCACTATTAAGAAAAGCAGCCACCGTCTTCAGACAAGCATTTTCGATTTTTTTATCAGCCTTATCGGTATGCAAATTCCAGCGCAGGGTCGATTTAAATTCAGTGCCATCACCTTCACCCATTTCTAAAATACTGACTATTTCAGGTTCTATATAATCACTGAATTCATTAGACACCCGCCGCTTCAAGTGTTTATTTTCTTCATGCAGCTTTCGTTGCTGATTATAAATTTCCAGTTGTGTTTTAACTCTGGTTTTGACTATATCAGGGTTAAACGGTTTGGTAATATAATCAACAGAGCCAAGAGAAAATCCTAGCTGCTCATCCTCCACTGCCGTTTTAGCGGTAATAAAAATAACCGGTATATCCGCCGTGAGAGGCGATGACTTTAATTGCCTGCAGACTTCATAGCCGTCCATTTCAGGCATCATAATATCCAGCAGAATAATATCTGGCTGTGGTTCTGTACGGGCAATTTTTAGCGCCTTTTCACCACTAGTTGCAGCTTTCACTTTATATTGCTCGCGCAACATACTATTGAGCAATTGAATATTAGTTGGCGTGTCATCCACGATTAGGATGATATTTTGTGCTTCACTCATGACTGGTTCCGCCCTGAGTAAATATCATTGCCAAGTGCAGAATCTTTAATATTTAAGACAGTCATATTAGAATAGGTTTAGATTTCAATATTAGGCTTTTCTCGTTAGTCTCATTATAACCTGATGGCTGTTGCGATAAAAACTTTCTAAACAGTCACTGTGAGGATTTTGGCTACCAACCTGGGAATGGACATAAAGACTGGAGTGCCATAGTGTTAGCTATTGCACTCCAGTAAAACATTTGAACATCGCTAGAGTAATGCATCAGCGTTTTGGATAAACAAAAAAGGATGAAATATTAATGTTCAAGCAACAAACTAAAAACACGCCTATCCAACAAGCAAAAAATGAACCTGATCTCGCCAGGCAATCTTGGTCATTTTCCGGCACGCTATTAGCCAGCACGCTATCCCTAGTGCTCGGCCTAGTGGTGCTCACCGGCTGGTACACCCACACCCTGGATTTGATTCAGGTGAACCCGGCGTTTGTCCCGATGCAATACAACACAGCGCTAGGCTTTGTGATGGCAGGCCTGGGATTACTTGCCCTGGCTTTCAGTCGTTTACCGATTGCCCTGTTTTTTGGAAGCTTAACTGTTTTACTCGGCAGTGCAACCCTGATTGAACACATCGCAGGCATTGATTTATCCATAGACCAGTTGTTTATGCAGCATTATGTCGATGTCGAGACCTCAACCCCTGGGCGTATGGCGCCTAATACAGCATTATGTTTTGCTTTATCTGGCCTAGCCTTGGTACTGGCGACTCTGTTCAAACATAAAGACAACAATAACAGCACCTTAGGAACACTAGGCATCATTATATTGGGACTGGGTTTCGTTGCTTTTACGGGCTACCTCGCAGGCATGGAAACAGCTTATGGCTGGGGCAGTTTAACCAAGATGGCTATTCATACTGCGCTGGGGTTTTTTATTCTTGGCCTGGGCTTTTTTGCTCTCGCCTGGCACCGGGAAAGATTGCTTTACCAAGGCTTTCCAAAGTGGCTGTATCTTCCGATAGGAATCGCTTCGTTAACGATCACACTTGCTTTCTGGCAGGCACTAATCGCCCAATCGCCGGAAGAGTTTGAATATGGCAGTTTTGCCGAATTAGTCAGTAATAGCCTGCTTTTCCTAGGCACCGTTCTTTCTCTAATTCTGGTTTATATTAGCCGCTCTGTGCTGTTACAGGATGTGCAGAAAAGCACCGCGGTTAGAACCACTTATGTACCACTGATGGTACTAGCAACCGGACTTTTTTTAGGGCTTTCATTATACAGCCTGTTGCATCATCAATTTCAACTCACTGTTTATAACAAGTTCAAGTCAGCCGTACAATCACATGTAAAATCATTTGAATACGGTATTACGCCGTACCTGGAATCCTTGTATAGCATACGCGCTGGCTTTGATTCATCCGAACATATAGATAGAAAGGAGTTCTATCGATTAGTCAACCGTCTAACACATCAATATCCAGGTATCAAAGCACTAGAGTGGGTACCCAAGGTCTCTGAAAAGCAGCGTAATCAGTTTGAGCAACAAGCCTCTAAAACCTTGAATAAACCTTATGCTTTTGCTGAGCTTAATAAACAGGGAAAAATCATTTCCGCCGCAGAGAGAGAATGGTATTACCCCATTTATTATATAGAGCCCCTACAAGCAAATATAAAAGCGCTTGGCTTTGACCTGGGTAGTAATAACCAAGAATTCAGTGGTCTGATGAAATCCATTGATAGCAATACGCCAATAGCATCGCATCGAATTAAATGGTTACAGGAAGATAAGAACAGCTATGACTTTATCGTCTCCTTACCTGTTTTTAAACAAGGCTCACTTACCGAGACTATTGAACACCGCAAACAATCACTCAAGGGTTTTGCAGTAGCTATAATCGGTATTGGGCCCATGATTGAAGCCATTCTTTCGCAGCACACATCGATTGCAGGCCTGGATATCGAATTTCTGGATATAGACTCCTTACCAGGCGAGCAATTTTTATATTCGCATAACCCCCGTAAATCGAGAGTAGAAACAGCCAATCAGCTGGATAAAAGCCAGAGCACTTACCAGGCTAAACAAACCATGCAGTTTGCTGACAGGCAATGGGAAATTATTGCTAAATCTGCAAATTCTGAATTGTATCCTGAGTGGAGCTCAAATAATCTACAATTACCGGTTGCGATCTTCATTCTTTCGACCATCCTAGCATTTTATTTACGCCGTGCAGGATTAAGGGAAATCGAGCGCAACGAAATGCTGGCCTACCAAACAGCACTACTGGATGCTATTCCTAACCCTATTTTCGTATTTGATGAACAGCTCGAGTTTAGCAGCTGCAATAAAGCTTATGAGCAGTTCTTTAATATACGCAGGGAAGACTATCTAAGCAGACCCATCGCAAACCTGGATTATTATACGCAAGCGACTAAACAGGCTTTTTTGCTCGCGGATGCTGACATGGAAAGTGAAAGCGGTTCCGCTCATAAAGAAATATCAATCACCCATCATAGCGGACAATCATTTGATATTATCTACTGGCGTACAGCGTTCACTTTAGGTGATGACAAGCCTGCGGGAATGATTGGTATTCTAATCGACATCACCGAACGTAAGCAGGCAGAACTAGCACTACAACAAAGTGAGCAGCGCTTCGACCTGACTGTTGCCGGGAGTGGCGTTGGTTTATGGGACTTTGATGTTGGCAGCGGAGAATTCTGGTATTCTGAGCGCTTTAGAGGCATGCTTGGCTATAACAATGAAGAGGACTTCCCCTGTGTTGTAGAATCCTGGAGCGATGCTCTGCATGCTGACGACCGAGGAGCAACCCTTACCGCTTTTACCTCGCATCTTGAGCAAGATGTACCCTATGATATCGAATATCGATTGCAAACCAAAAGTGGCGAGTATCACTGGTTTCATGCCCGGGGTATGTCACTGCGCAATAAAACCGGACATTCCTATCGTACCGCAGGTTCACTGACCGATATTACAGCGCTTAAGCAGGCGCAACAAGTAGCCGAAATTGCCCAACATATTGCCGAAGAAGCCAATAAAAGTAAATCGGACTTTCTGGCTAATATGAGCCACGAAATTCGCACTCCGATGAATGCTGTTATCGGCATGTCCTATCTGGCATTACAAACCGACTTAGACCGCAAGCAGCGCAACTATATCGAAAAAGTTCACCGCTCTGCGGAAGCATTGCTGGGCATTATCAATGATATTCTCGATTTTTCCAAGATCGAAGCCGGCAAACTGGATATGGAAAGCATCGACTTCCGCTTTGAAGATGTGCTGGAAAACCTCGCCAATTTACTAGGCTTAAAAGCCGAAGAAAGTGGACTGGAACTGTTATTTGATATAGCCCCCAATATGCCGATGGCATTACAAGGCGACCCTTTGCGCCTGGGACAGATACTGGTTAACCTGGGCAATAATGCCATTAAATTTACCGAACAAGGTGAAGTGGTGTTATCCACCCAGGTACTGGAATCGGATGCACAGCACACGAAAATCCAGTTTTCGATCAGAGATACCGGTATAGGTATGACCGAGGAACAACAAAATAAATTATTCCAGTCCTTTGTCCAGGCAGATGGCTCCACCACCCGAAAATTTGGCGGTACCGGGCTAGGACTCGTAATCTGCAAAAAACTAACCAAAATGATGGACGGCGAAATCTGGGTAGAAAGCGTTCCGGGCGAAGGGACTACCTTTTCCTTCACGGCTAACTTTGGCAAAGCAGAAGATCATCTACAACCCCTGCAGATAAACACGCTTGAACACCTGAATGTATTGGTTGTAGATGATAATAAAAGCTCCAGAGAAATCATGTCTGGTATGCTCGATTCATTAAGCTATACCACCACAACTGTTAGTTCTGGTCTGGAAGCCATAGCGAAAGTAGAGCAGGCAGAAAGGCAGCAACAACCTTATGACCTGATTATCATGGACTGGAAGATGCCAAAAATGGATGGTGTAGAGACCATTCGCAAACTTCAGGAAGGCCCCCAGTTAGACAAAGCTCCAACCATTATCATGGTAACCGCTTATGGCAAGGAGGAATTAGCGGAAAGAGCCAAAGATATTGATCATCTGAGTTTCTTAACCAAGCCAACCAATGCTTCATATCTATTCGATACCATCATGGGTGCATTTGGCCGAGAGATAGCATCCAATTCACGACGTGTTGAACGCCAGGAAGATTTTAGCGAGTCGATCGAGCGTTTGCGCGGCGCTAAAGTGTTACTGGTTGAAGACAATGACATTAATCAGGAACTGGCACTGGAGCTGTTAGGAAATAATGGCATTAATGTGATACTTGCTGAAAACGGCCAGCAAGCCGTCGACAAAGTACAACAACAGGATTTTGATGGCGTGTTAATGGATATTCAGATGCCGATTATGGATGGCTATAGTGCAACAGAAATTATCCGCAAGCTTGAAATAGGCAAAAAACTACCGATTATCGCCATGACTGCCAATGCCATGTCCACAGATATTGAACAGGCGCAACAAGCAGGCATGGATGATCATATCAGCAAGCCCATTAATGTTGCAGAAATGTTTTGCACCATGGCTAAATGGATCACACCTGCATCTCCGGCAAGTCATTCTGAAGAGACTAAAGCCAGCACTTTGCAAATACGCAATCAGCCTGAACTGGATCTCTCTCAACTTACCGGTATAAATTCTGATGCGGGTCTGGCTATCACCCAGGGCAATAAAAAACTATACCGCCGCTTACTCATTAAATTTCTGGACAGCGAGCAAAACTTTAGTGAAAAATTTCAGCAGGCACAGGCCAGCGATGATGCTAATGCAGCGACCCGCGTAGCCCATACTTTGAAAGGTGTCGCCGGAAATATCGGCGCGCATGAAATACAAAAAGCTGCAGCAGCCCTTGAACTCGCTTGTTTAGACAAACTGGATATCCAGCAGATAATGAATTTATTAAACAGGGTAGAAGCGAATTTAACACCGGTACTGGAAAGTCTGAAAACACTACAAGCACCACCAAAGTCGACCGCAGCAAGCACTGAAAAAGTGAGTTCAGAAACACTACTGCCTTTGTATAAAAAATTGCTGGAATTGCTTCTCGACGATGATGCCGATGCGGTTGATATGCTGGAAGAAATTACCGAGCTTACCGGTTTAAATGCAGAGTCGGGGCAACTTAAAAAACTAGAAAAACTGATACAGCAATACGAATATGATGAAGCGATTGATATTGCACAAGCAATGCTGGAGAAATTATCTTGAGTACAGTTTTCTGAATGTAATTTAAACCACAAAAGTCACGAAAGTTTTCGCATTCCCAAACTCTGTTTGGGAATGCATGACAAGTAAGCGCTGCTTACCAGAACCACTCACAGCAGAGCGGCTACTCCAAGTATTCCCAAGCAGCGTTTCGGGGCAAGTTTATCGTTTTTTGTTCCTTTCCTGTTCTTCGTTTCTTTCGTGATTTATTGTTGTGTATTAATCAACTTCTGACATTTGCAACTCGCGCCAGGAAACCATCTGTGTATCGGTATAATCACGTCTTGCAATATTTTTTCGTTGTACGCTTACCTGACTGCTAAAATGCGTATATTGTGCGCAAAGGGAAAAGAACTCAGCCACGATCGCCATATATCCAGGGGTATTAAAACCGCAACGCCTTTTAGCACAGGCCAGCGCTACAGGTAAATACCGCCAATACGTCAGTGCATGTTTTTTGGTCAGAATCTTGATCAGATAAGCCAAGGAGTTATTACCCGCGCGGTAATTACTTTGTAATTCAGGGTCGATTAATTCCAGATGTCTCATCACCCGGGCAAAATACACTTGCGGATTATAAATACCCTGAAGGATGAGCAAGTAATTCTGCTCTGCCTGCTGCACTGAGAAGTTATAAGGAATAAAATTAATAATGCCATCAGAGTTGTTGCCACTGCTTGTCTGAATCATACGACCTTGCTTCTGCATCCGGGTGATTAAGGGAGTGCAAGGTAAGGCATTTAATAGCCCTGCCATTACTATCGGTGCATTACTGGCATTCACAAAGTCAATAAATTCCTGTACCGAATCATCGCTATCATTATCAAAGCCATAGATCATACCCATCATTACCCCGGCACCGGTTTGTTCGGATATAAACCTTAATTTCTCGACCAGGCTGCGCTCACCACGCAGATTCTGGCGTTTGTCTGTTTCTAGCAAAGACGCTTCGTTTGGCGTTTCTACCCCATAAAAGCCATTGATAAAGTTCGCCTTATGAAACCAGTGGCGTAATTCTGCCATTACTGGCGATTCATCGGCAAGGCGCAAGGTCAGTTCTGTGTATTTGGGATGATGATAGCCAATTTTCTCGCCGATTTGATACAGATTTTTCAGCATTTCTAACGCCTTTCGCGGGTTACCGATAAAATTATCATCAACAACAAACACCTGCCCCGTCCAACCTAAATCTTTCATCTGCTGAAACGATTGTTCGGTTTTTTGCCAGGGCGTTACTCGGAAGGCTTTACCGAAACGGGAAGGAATATCACAAAACTCACAGCGTTCAGGACAACCACGACTAATTTGTACGGCCATATGCACATAATTCTGCATATTAATTGCCGCATAGTCTGGCTGGAAAAAATGCTCTGCTGCTACAAAACTACCCTGGTAATATTTTTTTGCGTTAGCCTTGCTTAGCCCTGCTAATAATTCGTCGATAACTCCCTCTGCCTCATTTTCCAGCAAGTGATCAGCGACCTGCATCAAGGGTGACTGTTGGCTAATGGCCGTACCCCCAACGATTAAAATTTTTCTGGCTTTTTTTACTTCCAGCCCTAGCTTTAGCAGGCTTTGCTCCTGAGCCATCATCCCGCCTATATAAACGTGATCGGCATCAGCGATGAATTCACTTATCGGCCTGGGGTCGATATTTTTATCGATCAGGCATAGCTCGTCATAAAAGGGCTTAAGATGGCTGAACAGGCCCATTAAGCCCAGCGGTGGCAATAAGCGTTGGGGCAATCCGAACTCGCTAGCGGGAGCATACATTTTCAGGCTTTGCGCATAACTCCAGAAAGTATTCTGGGTATCAAATTCCGGATAGATAAGAACTGCTTTATGTGCAATTTTCTCATTCATAATATACCCCTCTCTTTTTAAACGGCAAGGCTACAAAAAGCTATCAATCTCACTGAAAAAAATCCTGACAAACTCAACATAAGAAAAACCAGTATTACCTTCAACAATCAAAGTACGGCGCACGATAGAAGCAAGGCTAGTCATTATTAGCACAATACTATCAGTCATGGTTTGCGTTGTCTAAGCACGTACTTCTTTTAAATTACATTGTAACGACTCCGCGTCAATAAATAAAATAGTTCTTGATAGGGTTTTAGCCCGTTGTTGATATGGATATTTCAAGGGTAGTGACAGAGTATCGAGCGCAACGGTTGGCCAATGAAACAGGCATTAATATAAATGCTAAGCGGCATTGGCTGCATAGGACGACCAATAATCAGTGAACGGGATGCTTTCTCAGTACCCAGGGCACCTAGATACTTTGTCGTCTCAGAGCTTATTTATCAATTGGCCGTCAACAAGGTCTAAGTACAACTCAGGCAATGACGCGGGTCTTTGAGCGGAAGTTAGCTGGATTTGCTTTATAATTTCATTGCACGACTTAGCTTCACTGAGTCGTTACAAAATTTCTTTCTCTTATTCATTTCCTAACATACTATTCACAGTTCATTTGCTTGCCAATTAACTCAAGTCTATTGCGGTCTGACAGGTATTGGCGTATCGTTAGGAAAAAGTAGAATGAGTGGGGTTCGTTCAGGTTTCTTCACCTGAACTCATAGCCAAAGGCAGTATGCTTAACCATCAAATAGCCACCCCGGTTAATGCTTTTAAAAATAATCATCAACATTACTCTGACAGCAAGAGGTAGTTAATTTATGGGACAGGAAGTAAATTTAACGCTTTTCAATGCTGATCACTTTAAGACTTTTTTTCAAAAACTCACCGAGGAAACCCAGCTATTAAAAAAATTAATAGCCAACAGGCAATTCTCTGAGTTGGCGCCAACAGCGGGTTTTGAAATTGAAGCCTGGCTGATCGATGATCAGATGCAAGCCGCTGCTAATAATGTTTCATTTCTGCAAAACCTTAATGATCCCCTCGCCTTCCCTGAGCTTGCGAAATTTAATATAGAACTCAATGGCACTCCCCAAAAACTGACCGGCAATGTACTCAGCACCTTACATCAAAACCTTACCCAGACCTGGGAAAAATCCTGCCTGCATGCTCAGCAGCTAAATAATCATATTCTCATTATAGGTACTCTGCCTACGCTAAAGCCCTCGGACATGACTTTGGTCAATATGTCAGATATGAATCGCTACCGCGTATTAAATGAGCAAATTTTAAAAGCGCGTGGCAAACCCATTAACCTGGATATAGTCGGGATAGAGCATTTAAAATTTGACCATGATGATGTCATGCTCGAATCTGCAACGACCTCATTACAGCTCCATACTCAGGTACCCTTCGATACTGCACATCATTTTTACAATGCGTCCATTATCGCTTCCGCTGCCATTGTTGCCAGTTGTGCCAATGCGCCTTATTTATTCGGTAAAAACCTGTGGCATGAGTCGCGTATCCCCTTATTTGAGCAGGCAATAGAAACTGGCGGCTACGGCGGTGCGGTACATGGTCCATTAAAACGAGTTAGCTTTGGGTCAGATTTTGCCCGTAATTCAATCATGGAGTGCTTCCAGGAAAATCTGGATCATTTCCCGGTTTTATTACCTGAATTATTTAATGACCCGATTGAACAATTTGAACATTTACGGTTACATAATGGCACGATCTGGCGCTGGAACAGGCCTTTAATTGGGTTTGATGACGACAATACCCCGCATATAAGAATTGAACATCGCACACCTTCCGCAGGGCCTACGATTATAGATTCCATAGCTAATGCCGCATTTTATTATGGCCTCACTAAAAATCTCTGTGATGAAATTACTGACCAGCGACTACCGTTAGCATTTGCCCAGGCAAAAGATAATTTTTATCAGGCGGCTCGTTTTGGCCTGGATAGCAATATCGTCTGGTTTGATGGCAACAAGCAGAATTTACAAAAATTAATACTCGCAGATTTATTACCCAGAGCCAGAAAAGGCTTGCATTCATTAGACCTGGATAGCGCTGATATTGACAGCTATTTAACTATTATTGAACAGCGTATCGCCAGCAAACAAACGGGGAGCCAATGGCAGCGTCTCTTTATGCAACAGCCTAATGCTACTTTACAAACGATGACTCTAGCCTATTTAGAGCATCAATATTCCGAACTACCTGTTAGTCAGTGGGCAATATCTTAACACCATGAAAATCAATCAAATAGACACTTACCCCGAGGCATTGCTGAGCTGTGAAGCAAAAGATTTACATGCTCTTTTCCCGCAACCCACGTTATTACATTTACAGGGAAAAAGAACGCACCCGTTATTTATCTCGGTGTTATTGCACGGCAATGAAACTACCGGGTTTTTAGCCCTTCAGCGCCTACTTAATCAATATGCCACACAAGAGCTACCGCGCTCACTCTCTATTTTTTTTGGCAATACACGCGCCGCAGAATCAGGACTACGTAGGCTAGACTCGCAGCCTGATTACAATCGGATCTGGCCTGGAACAGAAATAGCAGACTGCCCGGAAACTCAGTTTGCCAAAGAGATCGTTGATATTATGTGCGAAAAAGAGGTCTTTGCCAGTATTGATATACACAATAATACCGGTTTAAACCCTCATTACGCCTGTATTAACAAACTGGATAATCGCTATTTACATCTGGCTAACTTATTCGGTCGTCTGGTGGTTTATTTTTTAAGGCCGCTTGGCGTACAGTCCGCTGCCTTTGCCGAAATCTGTCCTGCAGTGACTCTGGAATGTGGTCGTCCTGGACAGCAATATGGCGTTGACCATGCTTATGCTTATCTAAAGGACTGTATTCACATAAGCGAACTAGCGACTCATCCTGTCCTCACTCAGGATATAGATTTATTCCATACCACTGCACAGGTAAAAATTCAGGAAGGTCACTCTTTTAGCTTTAGTGATAGCAGTGCTGATTTATTTTTTGATAGCGGAATAGAACGCATGAATTTTACTGAAATTTCAGCTGGAACTTGCTTCGGCTCGGTACAATCCAACGATGCTATGCCATTGTCTGCTATCGATGAACAAGGGCATGAAGTCACCAGGCAATTTTTCAAAATTGATAATCAACAATTACAAATAAAGCGCAACACCATGCCTTCCATGCTAACCCTAGATGAGCGTGTTATCCGTCAGGACTGCCTCTGCTACCTGATGGAACGGATACGCTTATAGCAGGCAAAAGTCTCACAGGATCGCACACGCAATAAGGCACCTGGCGCAGGATTTTTATTCGTCTTCAAGGCGTAGAAACAAGAGCATAGCTAGGTCACTGTTTCTGCAACACAGAAGACGGATACAAAGCCCCGTGAGTTGCTTGAATTATTTTGTGCACGTTCTTAACACTGCATGCCAGGCTTGTATGCCTGATAGCAAACTATTTCTGGAGTAAGTTATGTTTATTTTTCCCGAACTCGGACGCATGATCATCGTTGGCCTGATGATACTTGTCCCGGTGTGCCTGATTTATAAAAAAGCGGGATTTCATCTAGCCTGGGGTCTATTAGTATTTTTACCGGGACTGGGTTTATTACTGATTTTTTTACAGCTAGCGTTGCTTCCCTGGCCTAACTTAAAAATTGAGGAGCAGGAATAATGGAATATTTTTTAATCTTGCTGTTTATGCTGTTTACTCTATGGCTAGGTGGCAGAATAGTCGAAAAGGCAGGCTATCCTAAACTTTTCATCCTATGCCTCTTAATCCCTTTCTTGAATATTGTTATAATATGGTTCTTTGCTTTTAGCAAATGGCCTAATTTAAAGCCTGATATCGACGTATTCAAGTAATCGTTCTAGCCCACAATCAAGTATCCTGTATGTCACAAAAAACCAGAAATTCTAGCAGAGCCACAGCCAACATCACTAGTTACAACAGAGCGGCCGAAGAGTCCTATGAACTAACGAATGCGCCTATTTTAGACCAACGCTTTCGCAATCTCCCACAGGAGATACAGGATGAATTTAATCGCCTTTCTGAAATAGCGCCGATAAATAGCGCAGAAGCGATTCCCAGGTTACTGGAGTTAAAACAGCAGTATCCTCTGCCCTTAATTTATAGTTGCCTGGCCATTGCCTATGGACGTGTCGATCCAAAGAAGCAAAAGCAAATTATTGCCGAAAATTATGAGAAGAATCCAAAAAACCTGTTTGCACGCTGCAATTATGCACGCTTATGTTTAGCTGAAAATAATCCCGATGAAATCCCCAACATATTTGCTAATCAGTTCGAGCTAAAACCGCTTTATCCAAAAAGAAACCAATTCCATATCACTGAATATACTGGCTTAACGTCTGTTATGTGCGAATACCATATACAGAAAAAGCAAACCGAACAGGCTGAAGCCTTATTCGAAAAATTACAGGAAGTGGCACCCGAAGCGGCGGATACGCTACAGATAAAAGCCCTGCTACAACCGAGTATTTTTGAACGCATTCGCCGGAAGCTGTTTGCTTGATATCAGTAACTAAGGCACCTGAAAATAAATAATCGTCCCATATTTGGGCAGGATTTTTTGTCATCAGTGCTGTAGCAACAGATGCATAGCTGGCTACGTAACGATTGCTACCTTGCTGATGACAGACAAAAAGACCAGCAAGGATGAATGATGTGTGTTTCCAACCGCCTAAGCTTTCTCTTCTAACCAGTCTTGCAGAGCAACAATAATTTCTCTGGCCTGCTTTTCGCTGGAGATATTGAATTTTGATTTTGGCTGATACTCACCATCGCGCTTTTGATAGCGGCGTATCGTAAACTTGTCAGGGCTGTACTCTTCTTTACTTCTATTCCAATCTTTATAGCGATAGATAACAGTTGCCCACGCACCTTTTGTGAGTACTTTTTTGTCTAATTCTTTAACGGTTTCTATACCACCATCTTCATAGGTGACGGTTAGCTCTTCTACTGTTTCTGCCATTGTTTTTTCTCTTGTTTTTTCGAACTATTGGGGTTGTTTTGCTATCGCCTAAAACAGACAGATAAAAAGTATCTACCTGATTTAGACTCGCGCTAGACTGATTAATTAGTGGCAGTTAAGCCTTTTAAGCTTGTGAAATAAGCAGCAATATCTTTTAACTCATCTGCGGATAATCCTTCTAGCGTTGATTGCATTAAGGCATTGTTACGCGCGCCAGATTGGTATTGCTGCATCGCTCTTTCCATGTAATTTGCATGCTGTCCCGCCAGACGTGGATTAGTTGCACCTGCGTTGGTATCGTCATTATGACAAGCCAGACAAGTAGCGGCTAATTTCTCGCCATTGGCAGCATCGCCACCATTAGCATTCGCTCTTGTAGAACCATCGGTAACAGTTGCCAGATAAGCGGCAATATTCTCTATCTTCTTCTCAGATAAATCATAGCTATTGGCCATCATAGTACCGCGTGGACGATTAGACTCTTTATAGGCAGTCAAAGCGGCAACAGTATATCTAGCTACTTGCCCGCCAATTTTTGGCACATAGTACGTAGGATAAACATTGCTATATCCCGGGGAACTATGACAACCTCTGCAGGTTTCAAAAGCATCTCTTCCTGCATCAACATCTGCGGCCTGCGCAGTCAGCTGAATATTTGATAATGCGGTGAGACCTATCGCCATGACCATTGCTTTGTTATTCATAATAAAACGTTTTTCCTGATGTTAATCAATTTCATGCTATTTTACGCAAAACAACAGTTTATTAATAGTGCCTACTCTAAATGAAATATGCCTAACGACAGGATGAAGTTATTTCCTTACAAACTCATCGTTAGGCACCTGCAAAAAAATAACCATCCAATATTTGGGCAGGGTTTTTATTGGTCAGCAGTGCTGTAGCAGGAGGCGCATAGCTGGCCACCATGATTCACAGTTCCCTTGACTGCCAATTTATAACAAGCGCACCCGAGGATCGACCAAGGTATAGGAAATATCGGTTAATAATAAGCCAATAATATAAAGCACAGACCCCAAAAAAACCATGGCTCTGACAATGGCAAAATCCTGGCTTTTAATGGCATCAATGGTGTAACTACCCAGACCTGGAATGCTAAAGAACGACTCAGTAATCAGGCTGCCCATAAACAATAACGGCAATATAACCACCACCCCCGTTAATATAGGAATCATGGCATTTTTTAACACATGTTTAAATAATACCTGTGTTTCAGTCAGTCCTTTTGCCCGTGCGGTACGCACATAATCCTGTTCTATTTCTTCTAAAAACAAGGTTCGATACCAGCGCGCTCCCGCACCAATACCAGAGACAACGCTAATGAGCACGGGCAATATAAGAAATTTATAGGCGTTAATTCCGGTATCGTAGCCCGAGATAGGCACCAGCAGCAGTAGTTTGCCGATGATAAACTGACCCCCAATAATATAGAATAAAGAAGAAACCGACATAATAATGATGCACAGCACGATGATGCTAAACTCCAGATAGCTTTGCCGAAACAAAACCATCATCAAGGCAACACAGATATTAACCGTCAAGCCAACCAGCAATGAAGGCAGAGCTACCGCCAGACTGGGCCACATGCGCTGCTTTATATCCTGGCCTATATTTCTGCCACTATCTGAAATACCAAAATCAAAGGCGAATAAGCGTAAGGATTTTTGATAAAAAATCGTGTCTTTAATTTTATCCAGCCCGGCTTCCCGCTGATTTAGCAGTAGCGGCAAATGATAACCCCGCTGCTGCTTCCAGTTATCAATCGCCTGCTCGGTGACATGCTTCTGCCCCAATTGCATACGCGCCATATCATCTGGGCTATTGACGATAAAAAACAACACAAAGGTGAGAATGTTAACCCCTAATAGTAAAGGGAATGCGTATAAAAAGCGGCGCAGAATATAGTTCAACATTATTTAATGGTCTCTCTGGCACGCCGTTGAAAACTGCGAATCGCTGGTAAAATCAGCAAGACCAGGAAAACAATAATGCCTATCACTGGCCATAAAACTGGCTGATTCCATTGCTGACGCGACTCTTCCCGCAGCCGAGGCTCGATGCGCTGGTATTTTAGTTTATTATTCGCCATTAAATTAGGCTTTAAATTATGATACCAATTATGAAACAGTGAAAAACTTTTAGGATGAAAACCATACACCCACGGCGCATCATGACGAATGATTTCCTGCATTTCTCTGACTATAGCCAGACGCTGCGGGCTATTTTCCATATTACTCATTTGCTTAAATAAACGATCAAAATCACTATTTTGATAATTTACCGCATTTTCTCCCCCATGCAAGGCTTTACTGTTGGCACCATATAAGAGGAAAAAAAAGTTTTCCGGATCAGGGTAGTCTGCATTCCAACCCCACATAAAAATTTGCGCATTACCATTGAGCATTTTCTGTTGAAAACGGTTGTAATCGGTAGCCCGAATAACTAACTGTATACCCAGCGTGGCAAACTGCTTGCGATACCAGTTTAACCGTGCCCGATCATCAGGACCGCTCGCGGCAGTATCCAGGTATAAAATTAGCGCCGACCCGGTTTCTTTATCAACACCCTCTGCATACCCTGCTGCCGCCATTAACTGCTTAGCAGCCTGCAAAGGTTTACGCTGCGCCTGTCCACCAACCCAATCATAGACATAGGGGTTAATACCCTGCTCACCCGCATTAAAACCAAAGATCGCCGGTGGAATCACATCTTGCGCCGTCACCCCCCGGCCATTCATAAAGATGGAAATATATTCTTCATAATCGATAGCAATAGAAATGGCCAACCGTAACTTTCGTGCTCGCTCGCTGTCGCCACCAACGATCGAATCCAACATATTAAAGCCCATATAAAAAATAGAACTAGTGACTGCTGTTTGTAACTGTATGCCTTTTTCCTGCATAGAGATTGTTAGACCCAGCTCACCGTCACCGGTAAATTGTACTGCCTGATCAAAACTATCTGAGGCGATACCCGACGCATCGTAATAACCTTGCAAAAACTTATTCCAGTAAGGAATAGTTTCTTTTTCCAATCGATAAACGGCTTTATCAATAAACGGCAAACGCTTACCTGCATCGTGCAGCAAACCCTGTTCTTGATCACCCGACTCACCTTCTTGCGGATAAAAAGCAGCATGATAATTTGGATTTTTCAGCATCACCATGCGCAGGTTTGGATTGTTTTCCTCTAGCATGAAAGCCCCCGTGCCGAGCGGCTGCCAGTCTAGGGTAATATTTTTATCAATCAGCCCTTGCTGACTATAAAAAGCATCCGCTTCCCAGGGCATCGGCGCAAAAAATGGCATTGCCAACCAATAAATAAATTGCGGATATTTACCTTTGATACGAATTTTATAGCGGTACTTATCGACGACCTCCACACCACTAATCTCATGATCTTTAAGCGCAGTACGAGGCTTATCTTTTATAACTAAAGCGTAATCACCCAAACCGGCAATATATTGCTTCATCAACTCGCCGATCGGTGACGAAATTTGCGGATGTACCAGACGCTTAATTTCATGTACATAATCAGCCGCGACTAATTCACGCGTGCCAGTCTGGGTAAAATCACTCAATAAAGTAATCTCAGACAACTCCGCCTGCGTCAACTGATGGTGCAAATACTCGCCTTGCGCATCTTTAGCTAAGGCGGCATGCGGCTGGTATTTAATACCCGGCTTAATATCAATAATATAATCCGAATAGGCGATATTCTCCGCCGGAGCATCCTTGGCTAAGACATTTCCATCACTATCTAAATAAATCACCTCAGGCATTTGAGCGGCGGTTAAAGGCTCTAGCTCATAGGGTCGTTTGAGATAATGGTATTGAAAAGGTGGCTCATAAATCTGGCCGATAAAGACATATTCATTGGAACTATAGGATTTGGCAGGATCTAAATGCTTGGGACGCTCTGAAAATGAGGAATACAAAACCGCCTGATTTTCTACCGCTGCTGCCGAATAGGGATTATTAAGTACCCCGTCATTACAAGCGACTAAGCTAATAAAGCAGAGACTCATTAGAAAGGCTTTAAAATTGGAAATCACTGTACAG
>DUBW01000006.1:23222-45406 GCA_012960135.1 Methyloprofundus sp. | reverse complement strand
AATCAGAATGATTTGGGATGTGCCATAGTATATTGTTTATCCTCTTTTGCCTACATTTTAAGGATAATCATATCCAGTTAGAGCTAGTACCTGAAATGACTGAAAGAATACTTGACCATTACAGGCCGTTTTAAGTTACATGAGGCAACAGTTACTATTTTTGGTAAATCTTCTAATATTATAGGAGCAGGAGAGCTGAGAACTTATAAAGTACGCCAGTTTGTGTTTGAGGTTTTTCAAGCGGCTTTACCCATATTTCTGACTTTAAGGTTAGTATCTTTTTTCGCTTTAACTATCAAAGCAGTCAGACAGCGAAAATTTTCAGTCCTGCGGGGTTGTGTGCTTCGGTCTGGGTAGCTGTTTTAGCTCGCTTAACTATTTTATTTTTAGTCGATACCAGCTCATTCCCAGCTTTGAAATTATTATACTTTAAGCCCGTTTACAGTTTGATCTGGATTGCTTCGACAATCAGTCTGTTTTTGCTTATTGAACAATTACACCGGCATTTTCAGCGCAGTAGCGTGGCTCCAAAACTCTGAACTCAGGGTGCCATATTAACAGAGCTTAGGTTTTTTCACTTAAGCTCCTCAAGAAATTCAGCCGCATACAAATGTGTTAGATATTGGCAATTGAAGCTGTTTGAGTGCTTGTTTTCTGGACCGGTAAGGGGCTAATAATCTACATCATTTTTCGAAGCAATCAAAACCACCTCGGAAATATCTTCCAGAGCCCCTAGACTTTGGGTCAGGTCTTTTGCCAACATATCATCACGCAGGGCTATATCATAAGTCAGGCTTAAATTGTTGTTATCAGCAGAGGGCTCCATATGTAGTAAACTAGAGCGCTTGCAATTTTCATTAATAGCTTCCAGGTAAGCCTGACTGTTGCCTTGCTGGGTAAAGCGAAAACGAAGAATAAATTCACTCTTATATACGGCACCAAAATTAGTGAAATGCAGAAAGAAGGCTAATAAGGAGACGCTAAACGTGCCTATGGCGGCTAAAAAGTAGTTACTGGTTCCTGCTGCCATACCTAAGGCTAATGCACCAAAAATATAGGACATGTCTTTGGTATCTTTTAGCACCGTGCGGAAGCGAATAATAGATAAGGCACCTACCAGCGCAAAAGCTCTGGCTAAACTGCCACCGATAACCATCATGATCAAAGCAACGATCAGGGTTACAAAGACGATAGTCTGGCAAAAAGATTGTGAATAGGACAGTCCCTTATGGGTCGCACGATACACGGTTGATAGTATTATTCCAATCAATATGGCGGCAGTAATATTGACCACCATTTCAATATTGGAATAATTCAGTAAGTTGCCTTCCGGGTTTAATAATATATTTTCCACTTGTACTCCTTAGTTAATTTTCATCAATTGCTAAACCCAAAACTTCCATTCCTGAGCAAATTTTCGAGATCGAAATTCGCTGTAATTCATGCGCTTGAATAACACGATGAAACCAGGATGGCATATGGTGTCTAAATTTTACTTCTAAAATAGTGTAACCAGGCAGGATTTTCTTTGCTGCGCTGCCGGAAGCCCCGGGAAATAAACTTTGTGTCTGGCTTACTTTTAATTCTTCATCGAAGGTAATACGAAAGCTCGGGTCAAATTTACTGATATAGGGGCGCCGCATATAATCAATTAACGCTACTGGTTGTAGGGTTTTGCGTAGCGTATCAAATTCAAATTGATCGCGTACAGCACTGTTGTCAGCCTGACTTATCACGGTCTGGGTCAAGCGATTACCTGATAATGTATTCCAGTCTACCGCATCATCATCCGCCAGAGGCGTGCGATGTTTGTACACCAGGCTATTATGTCTGCCTTTGATCTCCAAAAACACCGGTGTTTGATCTTTGCTATCAAAACTATAGGTACGCAAGCGAAACTTAGACCGGGAGTGCAGGCCATCAACCTTGTCGTAAAAAGCGGAATACACCGGGTCATCATAATAGAGGCTACGCACCGGATAACGATGGCCTTCTTTATCGACCACAAAGGGGTCATATTGCAAGAAAAAGGCTAAATCCTGTTCAATTTTCTGGCGTAGCTGCAACGGTAATAAGTATTTAAATTCAAAGCGTGCAAAGTGTAAGGGGGATTTTACAGCCTGTTGTTTTAGCTTAGTCTGTGCCAAAGTTAGCCCCTCGTAGCTGATTATTTTTCTGCGTTAATTGTTCTACGGGCACCCATTCCACCGCTTCGAGCATAGCGGGTAGCTGCCTTATCTTTTTAGGCAGCTTTCCTTGTTGTGCTTTGCTTTTATCGAGATCGTCAACAAACCAGGCATGTACTCGTTTTTCCGGTAGCTCGCTTTGCAGGTAGTTATCATAAAGCAGAATGCGCGAGTGTTTTTTTGCCTCTAGGTCTATTTGATTATTAATAAATTGAGACTTTGCTGTCAAGATCATGCCGCCAGCGCCATAGCGCCAGTTCTTTTTATAGGCATGTAAGGCAGTCTGGTTGCCAATGAAGGTCTGATTAAAGATTAATGCTGTCGAGCTATCTTTAGCCTGGATGCCGATAGCATTTCCTTCAAGCCGGTTATTGACCGCAAACAGTTGGCTACCTTCACCCACTGAAATGCCTTTATCACCATTGTTTATTAAGCTACTGTCTGCAACGACAGCCTGTGTAGTCATTAAGTCAATAGCGTCATTACCACTATTGATAAAGGAGTTATTAATAATAACAGCCTCTGAAATATCAATATCCAGTGCATCAGAGAATGCATTGCTAAAAACATTATCTGTAAAGCGAACCTTTGAATAAACAACATGCACCATATCATCTACAAGCTTGTTGTCTGTAAATGTACAGTGATTAATATAAGCATCCTGCACCGCATGAATGGATAGCATGGCCGTATATTCAAATAAATTTCCCTTTAAGCCGCTACCTGCGGAAAATTGACAATGGCTCAATATAGAATCATTTGCCGCAGCTCCAAATAAGACGAGCGCTCCCCAGGGGGGGTGGGTTTTATCCTGGGGGATAAAACGGATTGGCTGTTCTTTAGTACCTATCGCTAATAAGCGATTTTTAATTATCAGTGATGAGCCTGCAGCAAGTAATACCCGAGTGCCTGGCCGGATTATCAAGGGCTGATTAATGGATTGCACTCCAGCTATTTTAACATCTCCCGACCAGATTAATGGGTGGGTGATAGATTTGCTGGCAAAGGGCGCATAAATATCCAGTTGCAAGGGTAATAGGTTTTGTTGCAATACATCTTGCCACGATAAGTTATTCTCAACCTGAAAACTTAATTCTATTAATAAATCTTTTTCCTGGTCGCCTTGTGGTATATAAGGCCCCATATTAATAATAAAATAAGGATCATCCTGGTTTTGTGTCACGATTAACTGGTCTTTTAGCGTCAGGGAGTGAAGGCTTAATGTGTTAGCCGGAATAGGGTACTTCATATCGTCAATATGTAATATCAGATCCGAGAGTTGTAATGATGACTTTTCTGGTAAATCAACCCGCAGCATAATTATTTTACCTGGCAGAGCTCCTTTTTTTATCCAGCGCCCTGATTTATCTATAGAGTTTTTTACAACAATACTATTTTTCTGATTGAAGCCATCACCTAGATTCCAGAATAATTGCCAGGGTTGCTGCGTATCTTGGTAGTCTGGTGTTGTATATTTGTGTTGCATTTGTGCTATGTTCAGGTTGACGATGTCCTTGTTTGTTATTCCCTGAGCCAGCTCCCAGCCCTGCCCATAATCTATCTGTACAGCGAGTAATGATAGCTGTTCTGCTAGATCAGGAAATTGAATGACATAGTTGCCCAGAAAAGGGGTGCCCATATTACTTTTAGCAAAAGTAAATTGCTGATCATGGATGCTTAAATTAGGCAATAATTCTATATCCAGTTGTAGCTGATAGCTTGAGTGATTCAGATTAGATGAAATATCTTTACTCATTTCCTTGCCTTGCTCCTGATAACTGATTGTTGCTTTTGGCGTGTCGGGAAGCGCCTGATCAAAGTCCAGCCGGATACCTTTTATAGCCCGCTGATCCTGTAAATACAGTTGTAATTGAGCATCTTGATATTGATACAGTACCCTGCTATCGCTGGTCATATTCCTTGTTTCCAGCGCAGTAAAAACTTTCTGGATTGACTGGTCTAACGATTGCATGGAACGCTGTACGTTTTGGATAACCGGGGGTTGCAGCACGGGATCGCTGAGGATTTCATGATTCATTTTTTGCCGGGTTTTAGCAACAAATTTAATAAACTCAGCAGCCTCTCCAGTGCTAAAGAAATCACGCTGTACTTGCTGGCGCATGCGTAAAAAATCGCCATTTTTAAATAGCGCATTATGTAGCGTGGTCATATTGATTTCAAGGTTGGCACCGTGTTTTGGTAACCAAGCCTTGGCCCAGCCGACTGGATCCCAGACTATAGGGAGGAATTTTTGCCGCCAGGGATCATAGTACAAGCGCCAATTATGTAAATAATCATAATGTTGAGTCTGTGTTAATGATTCAAATACACTAAATCGTGCCCAGGCTGATAAGTCCAGAATACGGCTTAATTCTGCCTGAGCTTCGAGGTTATCCTGGTCCTGAATAAGCTGTAGTAAATATGCTAAGGGTTTCTTTGAGTTGGGGGGGTAATGATTGTTGATGGCAACTTTATCCCAGACACTCGCCGACTGAAATAACTTACTAATATGAATATCTTGAAAGTTGTCCTTACCGTGTATTTCACCTCGATAAATATCTGCTGGCATAAGGTGATGTCGGCGTAAGGTGATTTCCTTTATTTGCTCAACCAGGATGTGCACTCCCCGGTCTTCATTATTTAAGATAACACGGATCAGTTTGGTTTTTGGTGCTATAAGACCCAGGCGCTCTGCCAGTTGATAGGCATAATAATTATTGAGTTGCCCTGTAAACTTAGGTGCCAGCAAATTAAAAACGCGCATTCCTTGATATAGCTGACCCTTACTGGTTTTCACCCGGATCGATTTCTTGGCTTTTCCCCAGTGAGGAATAAAATCTCCGCGATAACGAATTTTTGCCTTGATTAATTTATTATTTTCTAACAACCCCGCTTTAATATACTGAAAGCCAGAGTGGGGTAAATTCGAGTTTAACTGAGATAAATCAGCCTGCGAAGCAAACAGTGAAATCGTTTCCAGCTGTGTCCAGTCATCATTAATATAGCGCTCTATGGCCGATAGGGTTTTGCGCCGTAAGCTGCCTATTTCAATCAGTACATCGCCAGACAATGATGTGACGGCAGGGCTGGGATCATAACGTACAGAAAATGTCTGATAATGTTGCCAGGCCTGATAGCTTACAAAAGCACCTAGTAGCGCAATAGGTAAAGTCACAAGCCATGACCAGAGGAATACACCCAAAAATACTTTTTTAATTAATAGCATCTTGTGCCTGATCTTTAGCAATGGCAGGGCGTGAAATTTGCGCCTGATAAAATTTTCTTAACAAGAGGTGCTTGGGAAAGCGTGCAGACGCATCTTTTAAGCCAAGCATGCCTTTTTCGTAATCCTCATCATTTTGTAATAAAGCAGCATAGTAATAGGCCATGGCGGTGACATCTCGATCATCCAGTTGATACCACCCCTTCGCCCACTTGACCCAGATTTGATATTCTTGTTGTTTATAGGATTGTTGCACTAGAGTCAGCAATAGATGACGTTTAATAGGGTATAAACGATCTCCCTTTTTAATTTCGCCCAAATCATCACGCAGGAAATTTTGTATCGGTACAGAATTTCCCTGTTGCAGAGACTTAATTACTTGTTCGCCCATTACTCGATGCTGGGTGACATAATTTTGTTTATAACTTTCAGCAAAATTATTAATAGTTGCGGGGAAAAAGAAAACCAGTATTGCCAGGCCACAAAAAAAGGCTGCCATCAGCAAGAAAAAACCATTCCAGGCTAGTTTTATATTTCTCGTCAAACGCATAGAAGGGTTGTTATCTTATGAAATGGGTGGGAAGAAGAGTGTACTATTATAGAACGATTAAAAGTGAGCGGGGGTATTATAACTTTTTATATTGAGAATAGAGTCTTACTTATATATGGAAATGATTTTTCTAAAACACTTATTTATCTATTCCGGCTAAGCTAATAACTCAGCGAGTAATGCTTTTTGCTGGATTAACTGTTGCTCAATGCCTAAGCGCCCGGACAGTATAATAGACTTTAATTCGGTCAGAGCAGTATTAAAATCATCATTAATAATCAGATAATCATATTCGCCATAATGCTCTATTTCATTCACCGCATCCCGCATGCGCCGAGCTATTATATCCTCGCTGTCTTGACCTCTGCCTTGCAGGCGCTGACGTAATGCTTCTGTAGACGGCGGTAGAATAAAGATGCTGATGGTATCTTTGCGTAAGCGCCTAATTTGTGCTGCACCCTGCCAGTCTATTTCTAAAATAACGTCTTTGCCGTTGTTTAAACTATGCTCTACAGAACTTTGTGTTGTTCCGTAATAATTATCAAACACCTGTGCGTATTCAAGAAAATCAGCTTGCGTAATCATTTCTTTAAAGCTGTCCACAGAGGTAAAAAAATAATCAATGCCATCTGTTTCACCGGGCCTTTGGGGGCGCGTGGTGTGGGAAACCGAGACAACAAGATTATCCATATGTGGAATAAGTTTTTTGATTAAGCTGGTTTTACCTGCGCCGGAAGGTGCAGAGATTATATAGAGTTTACCTTTATTCATGCTATTACCTTATTCTATATTCTGCACTTGCTCGCGTATTTGTTCTATGAGTACTTTAAATTCGATGGAAATCGCGGTCATCTCTTTGTCTGCAGATTTTGAGCCTAAGGTATTGGCTTCCCGGTTCATTTCCTGCATTAAAAAATCCAGCCGACGACCTATAGGTTCGCTTTGCTCTAGAACGCGCAAGACTTCAATAATATGTATGTTCAGCCTGTCCAGTTCTTCATCTACATTGAGCTTTTGAGTTAATAACACCATTTCCTGTTCGATCCGGTCGTTATTGGGCTCTGCGACTAATTCGGCAATATGATGTCTGAACTTGGTACGTAATTGCTCTAAGACTTCGGGCATGCGATTTTGTGCATGGCTGACCAATTTCTGCATTTTCACACAGCGCGTGGAAATGAGCCCACTAAGCTGAGTCCCTTCCCGTTGCCGTGCCAGTAGTAAATGATCGGTGGCTGTTGTTACTAGTTGTATTAATATCTGTAACAAAGCGTTTTTATCACTTTGCTTTTCAACCTGTATGCCGGGAAAGGCCAGGACTTCCAGTGCTGAAAAAGCCTGCGGTTTTTGCATAAGCTGCTCAATTTCCTGGGTGGTGGATAACAGGGCAGCCACGGCATTCATATCTACTGTCAGCTTTTGCTGCGCCAAACCGTGTTTTTTATAGCTCAGGTTACATTCGATTTTACCGCGTTTTAGTTTTTCGTTAACAGTGCGGTGTAAATCAGGCTCTGCAAAGCGGAAGCGGTCGGGGATTTTTATATATATATCACAATAGCGATGATTGACCGAGCGTAACTCGCAGCTAATCGTCAAGTTTTCAAAATCCATTTCGCTATTGGCAAAAGCAGTCATGCTGTTGGTCATCTGTTTAGTCCTGTAAAGATGTGTGAGTAAGAAAATAACGTTGTAATAATTGCTCGGTATCTATCATACCTTGCCCAAGGTTCTTAAGGATCTCAGGCATGCTGATTTCACCGGCAGATTTGCCTGCGGCCCAGTTAGCAATTACCGCACAACAGACATACGGCATTTGCAGTTCTCTAGCTAGTGCTGCTTCTGGCATCCCAGTCATACCTACTAGGTGGCAACCATCACGTTGCATACGCGTGATTTCCACAGCTGTTTCCAGCCTAGGACCCTGGGTACAGCCGTAGACACCTCCTGCCTGAATATTAATCTCTAGGCTCTGTGCACTGAGAATAATTTGCTGACGTAGATTTTCATCGTAAGGAAAGCTAAAATCAATATGATCCACTGCTCCT
The DNA here is from genome assembly GCA_012960135.1 of Methyloprofundus sp. Taxonomy (GTDB): domain Bacteria; phylum Pseudomonadota; class Gammaproteobacteria; order Methylococcales; family Methylomonadaceae; genus Methyloprofundus. Next base: position 37,402 of record DUBW01000006.1, on the reverse strand, counting down.
GTCTCTTCAGCAAAATAAGTATGTTCTCGGCCATAGCTATAATCAATGATTTGTTCCGGGATAGCAATGCGTGCAGGATACATTTCAGAAGTAATGCCACCCACAGCAGCAACCGCAATAATTTGCTCTGCGCCTGCCTGTTTTAAAGCCCAGAGGTTAGCACGATAGTTAATTTTATGTGGCGCAATCTTATGTGGGTCGCCATGGCGTGCCAGGAAGATTACTTTTTGTCCGCAGAATTCACCGATGGTGCAGGCAGAAGAGGGTGAGCCATAGGGGGTCTGGAACTGTTTTTGCTCAATAATTTTTATCGATGTCATCTGGGTAAGTCCAGAGCCTCCGATAATTGCGGTTGTTTTCATTTTTTGTAAAGTGTTGATTGGCAATGTGAGCATATTAGACAGGAATACAATTGCTTTAGCTCACAAAAAATCTAAAGTTTTTTACTTCATGTCTTTGTATAGGAATTAGTTGTCAGCTGTTCCTATTAATTACCTTAAAATTTAGCGCAAGCATATATTCCCGCAGCATTGCGCAAATAGCCTTTATAGTCCATACCGTAGCCATATATATAATGGTCGGCAACCGATAGGCCTATAAAATCAGCTTGTATCGGCTTTATTATATCAAGCTGTTTTTCTACTAACACAGCGCTATAAATCTGACTTGCACCTTGAGCTTGGCAATACTGGTAAATCGCTTCAAGAGTGATACCCTGATCAAGAATATCATCAACTATAAGTACCACCCTACCCTCCAGAGAGCTTACAGGTTTTTGCAGCCAGTTCAACTGACTACCACTGGTTTGATTGCCATACCGACTAACATTAATTGCATCCAGCGTCAGAGGGAAGTCCAGTCTGGTGATTAGCTGTCCTGTTACTACAATGCCGCCATTCATAACACAGAGTACTATTGGGTTAGCATTAGCCAGGCGAGCATTAATCTTGTCTGCCATCACTTGTATGGCATTTTCCACTACAGCAACTGAATGTAATAATTGGGCGGATTGTTGTACCTGTTTAATCTCACTAAGCATAAGTATCAGATAATTGTATTAGTTGCTGGCTTACTGTTTGCCACTTTGTGCTGTCTTTAAGTTCTTGCGGACTAAGGCTACTCTTGCCTAGCATCGCTAGCAAACGTTGCTCACGTCTTGTGTTATGCTCTATTGGGGTAGACTCTAAGACCTGTTCCGCCGCAATTTCATTATTGCACACCAGCATCATATCGCAGCCTGCCAAACGAGCAAGTCTGGCACGTTCATTGAAATCGCCAACAGCCGCCGCACCTTCCATGCTGAGGTCATCGCTAAACACAGCGCCATTAAAGCCTAGTTGTTTGCGCAGAATCTCTGTTACCCAGATAACAGAAAATCCGGCAGGGAGTTCGTCAATAGCAGGGTAAACCACATGTGCTGGCATAATGCCTTCTAGACCTTCTTTAATCAATTGCTTAAAGGGCCGGATATCCTTTTGCATAAGAGTGTCAAGATCCCGGTTATCAACCGGTAATGCCAAATGAGAATCCAGCGCTATCGCACCATGTCCTGGAAAATGCTTGCCAGTTGCCGCCATGCCAGCGCTACGCATACCCTTGCTAAATTTAGCTGCGAGTTGGCAGGCGAGTTCACAATCTTCAGAAAAAGACCGGTTGCCAATAATCTGACTTACGCCGCAATCTATATCCAATACCGGTGCAAAACTAAAATCAATCCCCAATACCAGTAATTCCGCTGCCATTAACCAGCCTGCATCTTCGGTTATAGCCGAGTTTTCTGCATAGCTAGCTGCCGGTGGCAGACGAGTGAAGCCATTTTGAAAGCGCTGTACCCGCCCACCTTCCTGGTCAACAGCAATCAGTATGGGGCCATTTCTGGCGGCCTTGATTTGTTGGCAAAGTTCTATTATCTGCTTTGGTTCGGCGTAATTTCGCGCGAATAAAATGATAGCCCCGGTATTCGGGTGAGCAATTTTTTCTTTATCATATTGACTCAAGGTCGTACTGCTGATATCAATCATGATAGGGCCGATTGGAAGCTGTTTGTTCATATTTATAGGCGTTTTTTTTAGTTTTTCCAGCGTAATTAAGAATTCAGGCAGTACATTGATAAGATTATCACAACATTATAAACAATCTTTGCTATTATCATTAGTATATAGTTCGTGAAGTAACTGTGATGAACTTCTAACCGCTGAATTTTTGTCAATAGTCTCATAGCTGAAACAAAAACAGATCGTTACAAAAGTTCATCCGTAACCACATGAAGTATAAGTACCCCCCCCCTAATAGACGACTCTTTTAGCGCAAATAAAGCATAGAATAATGCCTACCAGACTAACTAAAATCCTGCTGTTTTTCATGTTCTCTGCTTTCCTGCTTATGAGCTGTACTGAAACTGACCCGGTCATCAAAGATATTCGCCTCCAGGGTAAATTAATCGTACTAACCCTGAACACACCGACCACGTATTATCTCGGAGCAAACGAAAGTCCTGCGGGGTATGAATATGACCTGACTAAAGCGCTGGCAGACTCACTCAATGTCGAAGTGGAATATAAGATAGCCGATAATATTGAGAAGATGCTGCAAGCCATCAACGAGGGACAAGTGCATATCGCTGCAGCAGGCTTGACTCGTACGGAGGCGCGTGAGCAGAAGTACGTTTTTGGTCCTGATTATAAAACGGTGCAACAGCAAGTGGTCTGTCACCGCCAATCTAAATTGCCTAAAGACATTAATGATCTACTCAACAAGACTATATTGGTTATCGCTGAAAGTAGTTATCAAGAGGCACTAGTGGAACAACAGCAAAACTATCCCGAACTTAAATGGGAAGCTACCAGCGACCTATCAACTGAGCAAGTTCTGGAAAAACTGGTGAATAAAGAGGTTGACTGTACTGTCGTAGACTCAAATATATTTTCCTTAAATCATCGTTACTATCCCGACTTAAAAGAAGCATTCCCATTTTCCGAGCAACAAAGCCTCGCGTGGGTACTCCCTCCTGATTCCGCTGCATTTAAGCAATATGTGACTGCCTGGTTTGCTGAAATAGAAAGCAATTCATTGTTGAATATTATAAACGAGCGCTATTATGGTTATGTAGATATGTTTGATTTTTATAATAATCATATTTATTTAAAGCGCATTAAATCGCGGCTACCCAGGTATGAAGCTGCTTTTAGAGAAGTAGCAGAACAATATCAGATCCCATGGACTTTGTTGGCAGCACAATCTTATCAAGAGTCACACTGGAATGCTGGCGCACGCAGCCACACGGGTGTTAGAGGCTTGATGATGCTGACCCAGACGACTGCCAAGGCAATGGGCATAAAAAAACGTACCGATCCCCGGCAGAGCATCAAGGGCGGGGCAAAGTATTTAAATCATATGCTAAAAAGAGTGCCTGAGGATATTGTTGCAGAAGATCGTATCTGGTTTGCGCTGGCGGCTTACAATGTCGGCTTTGGCCATTTACTAGATGCCAGAAAGCTAGCCAGAGATTTAGGTAAAAGCCCCAGCACCTGGCATGACCTAAAAGAAGTATTACCGTTGTTAAGTCAAAAAAAATATTATAAGAAACTGAAATACGGTTATGCCAGAGGCACCGAGCCAGTTAAATATATAGATCGGATACGTTATTACCAGGATGTATTAGTGAATGCTCTGGTGAGCGAATAAGCCTTTTCAGAAGGTATGCTTGTTTAGAGGTGATACGCCGATTGAGGGGAATTGGCAAAGCTCTATCCCCCAAACTAGCTTACAAATTAACCAAAATTAATTTTTTCTTCCTGATCATTACGTCAATCATGGTTTCATCCTGATTCGTTGTTTGAACCTCGCATATCTCGAAGGGAGGGCCAATCTTTACTTTTGAGGGCAAGTTCAATACTCTCTGGATCAAGGTAAGTCCGCACGTAAAATTAATTTAACTTTTTAAGAACTAAAGTTTCGGGGTTCAAAAACAAAAAACAACACGGCAAATAGTTGAATTAAAAAGAAAAAAGGCCTACATAAAATTATAATATTGCATGTACCACCAACCAATATTACCAAAGGAGGCCCTACGTGAATACGGCCACAAAAATCACTGAACTACCAGCATTAACCGCAGATTCACTTCAAAGCAATGGCTGCTTAGTCGATAACCTATTCCCCGATTTATGGACACAAATAGGCATAAAGGCCTTATTAAAAAAGGCTGGTTTTTTCCTCACTTAGATAATATATTTTTCCAGTACAATTGGTATATTGTAAAGTCATCTTTGTTAACCTTCCTTCAGGCTATTTGACCGCTCTAATCAACTTCACTATATCTGAACTTTCTGGCAATACGTCTACCTTAGAAAATCCACAGGCTTGAACTTTCTTTACTGTTTCCCGGTTTATATTGGCGCCCACTAGGCGCACCGTAATCGGATTTAGCAAATGCATAATTGCTGCGGCAATTCGATTACTACTTAATACATGCTCTAGTAATAAAACTTCACCGCCTGGTTTACAGACTCTTTTTAATTCCAGCAAGCCTTGCTTTGGGCCCGGTACTGAACAAAATAGAAAGGTGCCTATTACACTGTCAAAATGATTATCAGGAAAATTCAGTTGTTGTACATCCATTATGGATAAATCAACAACCATTCCTGAATGTTTCCGTTTTTTGCTAGCTTCATTAATCATTGCTGGGCTGAAGTCAATTGCTGTTATTGATTTCGCTGGGTAGTAAGGGAAATTTTTTCCTGTACCAACGCCTACTTCCAGAACTTTTTCTCCCTGGACTTTTTGCCAGATCTTTTCTCGTAATTCTCCCACCATCATTTTTTCCATCATACTTTCTATGCGGTCAAAATAGGGTGCTAGGCGGTCATAGCGTTTTCTTATAATTTCTGTTTCATTTGTCATACTTTTGAACCTTAATATAAGTATTCTATCGGGTTACGTTTTTAAACGCTGCGCAATTAAAAATCTAACCCAACCTACATTTTTTACACGGCTATCGGGGCTGAAATATTTGGGTGTGGGTCGTATCCTTCTATTGCAAAATCTTCAAACTGGTAATCAAAAATACTTGCCGGTTTACGTTTGAAAATCAGTTTAGGTAAAGCTTTAGGCTTACGTTCTAATTGTATTTTTGCCTGTTCAAAATGGTTGCTGTATAAATGACAGTCTCCAATTGAGATTATAATCTCGCCTACATCCAGATCACATTGCTGAGCAATCATATGGGTAAAAATTGCCAAGCTACAGGTGTTATACGGATTACCTAAAAACAGATCATTGCTTCTGATATACAGTGATCCACTTAGCTTTCCATCCGCTACATACCATTGATAAAGTAGGTGGCAGGGTGGTAAAGCCATTTTTCCATTGGCTACATTTTCCTGAGGAGATTTTGTTTCATCGGGTAAGTCGGCAACATTCCAGCCACTGATAATATGTCGACGGCTATCTGGATTGTTTTTTATACCTTCAATCAAGGCAGTTACCTGATCATAACTTTTACCCTCTACACCTTTCCAGTTGCGCCATTGCGCGCCATAGACTGGACCCAGCTCACCTGATTCTGTTGCCCATTCATTCCAGATAGAAACACCATTATCTTTCAGGTATTTAATATTAGTGTCGCCTTTTAAAAACCAGAGCAGTTCATGAATAATAGATTTAGTATGCAGACGCTTGGTTGTTACTAAGGGCAGCCCTTCCTGCAAATTAAAACGCACCTGACGACCGAAAAGTGATTTTGTGCCTGTTCCAGTACGGTCACCCTTTAAACAGCCTGTAGCGAGTGTTTCTTCTAGTAATTCGAGATATTGTTTCATGTGTTTATTTACTATACCTGGAAGTATATTTAAACAAGACGCTGAGCGTCTGAGTATGCATTCCCACGCAGAGCATGGGAACGAAATTATATTGTTGCATTTGTTCAGTATTTAGAATCGGGCTAAAGCGCCGACCTACGGTTAAGCTTAGAGTACAGGGCGGTGCTTTAGCCCGCTGTTTAAATTAATTCTTTGTGCTGTTTTTTCTATAGGCCAAACTGAGAAGTATTAACCCTAATATAATCATCGGTGTGGATAATATTTGCCCCATGGTCAGCCAGTCCATTGCCAGATAACCTAGTTGTGCATCCGGTACTCGGTAAAATTCTACGATAAAACGGAAGATCCCATAAAACAAGGCAAACATACCGGATACTGCCATATAGGGTCTTTGCTTATTTGAATAAATCCATAATATCAAAAACAAGGCCAAACCTTCTAAACCAGCTTCATAAAGTTGCGAAGGGTGCCTGGCTAATGGTCCTGCACCTGGAAAAATAAATGACCAGTAAACATCGGTTGGTCTACCCCATAATTCTGCATTGATAAAATTACCTATGCGTCCAAAGAATAAACCAATAGGTACTACCGGGGCTATTAAGTCGGTAAGGGCCAGCATGGTACAACCATTCTTTCTAGCTGATAACCACATAGCAAAGACGACACCTAATAAACCACCATGAAAAGACATACCACCTTCCCATACTTTAAAGATAATTAATGGATCGGCTATAAACTGTGGAAAGTTATAAAAGATAATATAGCCCAGGCGTCCACCTAATATCACCCCCATTGCTCCATAAAAAATCAGGTCTTCTAATGCTTCAGGCTTAATTGGAGAATAGTCTCTGGTAACTCGCTTAGTAAGCAACAACCAGGCACCACCTATACCGATTAAATACATCAGTCCGTACCAGTGTACTTTAATAGGGCCTAAGCTAATTGCAACAGGGTCTATAATTGGATAAGTAAGCATATCATTTGAATTTTTAGTAAATAAAAAAGGGCTGATTAGCTTATGCACTAATCAGCCCTATGATACCAAACTTAAATGAGATTAGCGGACTGAAGTCCGCTCTAGCGTTATTTTTTAAACATCTAGATTTGATACATCCAATGCATTTTTTACGATAAAGTCTCTGCGCGGTTCTACGACATCGCCCATCAATGTAGTAAACACTTCATCCGCTCCGATAGCATCAGCAATATTAACTTGTAACAAAATCCGGGTATTTACATCCAGTGTTGTTTCAAACAGTTGCTCAGGGTTCATTTCCCCTAGACCTTTATAACGCTGGATATGCTGACCTTTTTTGACTTCACGCATCATCCAGTTAAAAGCCTGTTTAAAATTATCGACAGACTGCTTACGCTCACCCATTTGTATAAAAGACTCCTCACTAAACAGATCACTAGTATCTTCAACATAGCTTGCAATTTTTTTATAGTCATTACTATTAAAAAAGACAGCCTCCACAATAAATATTTTCTCTACACCATGCTCTTTTTTGTCGATAGTTAGGGTGTAATCCTCAGCACTACGAAAGGCAAGTTCTATCCTAAATATCGACTTACTAATGCGCTGATTCAAACCCTTTTCTACTATACTCAACCATGCCCTTAGTTGCGTTTCATCCTGTTGCGCTTCTTTTGTTAAAACAGACTCATAACTTAGTTGTTCTAAAAAGTCATTGTCATAGCGTCTACCCATACGGTTAATCACTTCTTCTACACCCAAGTATTCATTGGCCAGTTTCTCCAGGCCGATACCTTTAATTTCTGGTGTTTCAGTATTTGTAATTAACTGAGTTTTTTCCAGTGCCATTTGTATTAAATATTCATTCAATTCTGCATCATCTTTTACATAGCGCTCTTGCTTACCTTTTTTTATTTTATACAAAGGTGGCTGCGCAATATAAATATGCCCGCGCTCTATCAACTCAGGCATCTGTCTATAAAAGAAAGTCAACAATAAGGTTCTAATATGCGAGCCATCCACATCCGCATCGGTCATGATAATAATACGGTGATAACGTAGTTTTTCCGGATCATATTCATCTTTACCAATACCACAGCCTAATGCAGTAATCAGGGTACCAACTTCATCCGATGAAATCATGCGGTCAAAGCGGGCTCTTTCTACATTCAAGATTTTTCCTTTTAGCGGCAATATGGCTTGTGTGCGTCTATCTCTACCTTGCTTGGCAGAACCACCCGCTGAGTCCCCTTCCACTATAAAAATTTCTGATAATGCCGGATCCTTTTCCTGACAATCTGCTAATTTACCTGGTAAGCCTGCAATATCCAGTGTGGTCTTACGACGTGTCAGTTCTCTTGCTTTACGCGCTGCATCTCTCGCTCTTGCCGCATCAACGATTTTATTGACGATGGTTTTAGCAATACCAGGAGTTTCTTGTAAGAAATCATTCAGCCGTTCATTCATAGCTGATTCAACTAAGGGCTTAACTTCAGAAGAAACTAACTTATCTTTAGTTTGTGAAGAAAATTTTGGATCAGGTACTTTTACAGATAGGACTGCAGTCAGGCCTTCACGAGCATCATCACCCGTGGTAGATACTTTTTCTTTTTTAGCTAAGCCACTGGACTCTATGTATTGATTAATAGTTCTAGTCAAACCACCTCTAAAACCTGCTAAATGCGAACCACCATCGCGCTGAGGAATATTGTTGGTAAAACAAAAAATGTTTTCCTGATAAGAATCATTCCACTGCATTGCCACTTCAACAGTAACACCTTCTTTTTCAACTGTGAAATAAAACACTTCAGGAAATAAAGGGTTTTTATTTTTATTCAGATGCTCAACAAAGGCTTTGATACCGCCTTCAAATTCAAATACATCCTCTTTATCACTACGTGCGTCTTTGACATGGATACGCACCCCGGAATTTAAGAATGATAATTCACGCAATCGTTTAACCAGAATTTCATAATGAAATTCAACATCAGTAAAAGTGCCTGTACTCGGTAAAAAAGTAACCTGTGTGCCTTGTTTCTCCGTTACCTCCATTTTTTCCAGAGGTGCTACCGGTTCACCATGTTTATAGGTCTGACGATAAACATGACCACCTTTATAAATTTCTAGATCCAATTTTTCTGATAAGGCATTCACTACCGAAATACCCACCCCGTGCAAACCACCAGAAACTTTGTAAGCATTATCATCAAACTTCCCCCCGGCATGTAACACCGTCATAATAACTTCTGCAGATGAGCGCCCCTCCTCAGGGTGTATATCAACCGGAATACCACGACCATCATCGGAAACTGTAACTGATCCATTGTCATTAATCGTCACATTAACTTCTTTACAGAACCCTGCCAACGCTTCGTCTATTGAGTTATCCACTACCTCAAAAACCATGTGATGCAACCCTGTTCCATCATCGGTATCCCCAATATACATACCAGGTCTTTTACGTACCGCATCTAGACCTTTTAATACTTTGATATTGGAACTGTCGTAATTATCCGTATTGTCGCTCATGTTTAACCTTGTTTTGTATTACGCAGTCATTATCTCTATACGTTTTACTTTCTATAAAACATAAAAGATTATTCCTGCAAATTAATCACAACTTTTTACTCTCAATGTTCCACGTGAAACATTAAACCTCAGTTACTACTCCATGTTCCACGTGAAACATTTTATATTCACCAATTTCTTGCAAGTCACCGAACTCATTCTGTTCAGTCGCTGTTAAAAAAACCTGTGTGTTCATCGCTGTTAAGAACTCAAGTAATTTAGTACGACTAGAAAAATCAAGTTCTGCAACCGCATCATCAATTAAGATACAACCCGAAGTAAATCCAGTTTGTAATAGATGCTCTACTTGTGCCAGTTTCAAAGACAGCATTAATAACTTAAGTTGCCCTCTGGAAACAAAATCTTTGACTTTTCTTGAATTAATCAATAATTGAAAATCTGCTCTATGTGGACCGCTATGTGTAAACCCATAACGTAAATCCTTTTCTTGATCTTCTGCTAATTTATCCAATAGTAAACTTTCATCATCCCAGCCTTGAATTAACTTTAGTTCCAGATTTTCTAGCATTAAAAATTGCTGTGCAATGTTGAAAAAGAAAGGGCTGAGTTCTGTTAGATATTGTTTTCGATAATTAGCCACTATTGTACCGTATTGCTGTAATTCATGATCCCAAACATTCAGTTCTTTAACACTACGTATTTTTAATAATGCGTTGCGGTGGGTCAGCGCTTTCTTAAAATGGCGCCAGTTTTCTAGGAAATCTGGATGTTGATTAAATATCCCCCAATCAAGAAATTCACGGCGTAATTGTGGTCCAGCATCTAGTAGTTGATAACTCTTGGGATGAATAAGCTGGATCGGCAGGGCATAAGCTAATTCAGAGCGTGAATGCCTGTTTTCCTGATCTATACGTATTTGCAGATTTTTACCATCATGCTTTATTCCTAAAGTGGATACATGTTCATTGCTAAAACGTACATGTCCAGAAATAACCAAGTCATTATGCGCAAAGTGGATGACGTTTTTAATTGTGGTAGAGCGAAATGAGCTTGCTCTACCCAGTAGGTGAATGGCTTCTAGTACTGAACTTTTGCCACTGGCATTATTGCCATAGATTAAATTAATTTTAGCTGCAGGATTTATTGATACCTGTTCCAAATTGCGAACGCGATAAATAACCAGTTTTTGTAAAGCCATTACCCTATAAACGCATTGGCATAACTATAAATTTATATTTTTGTTCGCTGGGTTCTTCTATAAAGCAACAGCTGGAATTTTCAGCAATGGTCAATACTGCTAGCTCTGAATCAAGGTTAGAAATAGCATCTAATATGTATTGTGAATTGAATGCAATTGAGAGTGGCTGTCCCTGATATTCAATAGATATTTCCTCATCAGCTTCTTCGTGCTCGGGATTGTTGGTGCTGATTTGCAAGTTATTACCATCAATAACAAACTCTACACCTCTAAATTTTTCATTAGACAAAATTGCTACCCTGGTTAACGCCTCTTTTAGCAATTGTTTTTGTACATGAATGGAGCTATAAAACTTTTGCTCAAAGACTTTACTAAAATCTGGATATTTAGAGTCCACCAGCTTGGCAGAAAATATTAAATTATCAATCACCACACGTATATTATTGCGCGATAATTCAACTTGTACTTCTTGGTCTTCTTCTAATAAACGCGCTAATTCCAGCACTCCTTTTCTAGGGATGATAACCCGTAATTCAATCCCTGTTTCCTGTGCAATGCTATCTTCATATATTGATAGCCTATGGCCATCGGATCCTACCAGTTTTAATTGCTGGTTGAATATACTCAGCATAATACCATTCAGGTAATAACGTATATCCTGATTAGCCATACAAAAAGTAGTTTTATCCAGTGCCTTTTTTAGTTGACTCGACGGCATAACAAACTGGCAATCCATTGCACTCATTTCAAAACCCGGATATTCATCAGCTATCAATGTGCTCACCATAAAGCGGCTACGACCTGACTGTATTTTTAATTTAGTTGCGATTAATTCAAATTTAATCTCTGCAGCACTAGGTAATAAACGACAAATATCGAGAAGTTTACGCGCAGGAACAGTAATACTACCTTCAACTTCATTTTCTAATGCCAGCTTGGCTACAATCTGAACTTCTAGATCAGTACCGGTTAATGTTAGCTGATTTTTTTCTAGCTGAAATAACACATTCGCCAGAATAGGCATGGTTTGCCTTTTTTCAATTACATTAACTATTTGTTGTAGAGGGGTGAGTAATAGCTCTCTATTAATTGTAAATTTCATAAAAGAAGAATATATTATTTTTGTGACTATCAGCTAGGGCTTATCTACTGATCAACGTATTTATAATTATAAAATCAGCATTTTACCCTGTTTTTAACGTTGTGCCTAAGAATGAAACTACCTATTAAAAGTTACTAAGCAACAGAAGTTCTGTGATTGAATTCTTCACAGGGAAAGTATCAGGGCAATGAAAATAATTGCCCTGATACAATTGACTATTTAGCCTCAAAGCCAAGCAACTTTTTATTAATAATCATTTTAGAAATGGACTCAGGGACTTGTTCTTCCCATTTACCCCGTCCCTTACCAATATCGCTTAGCACTTCAGCTGGATTAATTTCTAGCATCGTTTTATCTACATTCTCCAAGCCTACCAAATAACCATTATCTTTACAGTGTTCATATAAATGACGTAATTTTTTCGGTGGTTGAAAATTATCAATCGTGATCAGTTCCTTTTGTTCGGGACTTTTATAGGGATATATATATAGGCGTGTATTATCTGGAAATAATTTTGCAAAAGCTTCTAAAATTCCACCTTCGAGACCTTCATAATAGGCTTCTGTAAAAATAAGATTCAAATTTGAAATGCCTAAGATCATACCTAATTGTTTGTTGGTATAACGACGAAAATAAGCACGCAAACGGAAGTAACGTAAATAATTAGAAATCATCACCGTATACCCCTGAGTATTTAGCATATCAACACGAGCAAGAAAATCAGCATCATCAATTTCATCACCTACTGTTAAACTCGCCATGGTAATCTCGGCCAATACCACAATCTTATTAGTATTAATATGCTCCACTTCTTTAAAGCGTTCTTGACCACATTTAGCCATATCAAGGTGCAGCTTGGTTAATGGCGTATAGGTTCCACGAATAACTAGAATATTTTTTTTGTATAGTAATTCACTAGGGACTTGCACTTCACCATCTGGATTATACATAATCGCATGAGTTAGATTGTGATGCACTAAATGCAAGTTCATTAAACGATTTTCAGTTTCCTCAAAATAGGGCCCTGAAAAATCGATCATATCAACTTCGATCCGGCAAGGTTCTAGATCATCAACCAGGGACTCAATGATTTTTTTAGGTTGGGTAAAATAATTAAATACCGCATGAATTAAATTAACCCCGACGACTCCCAATGCCTCTTGCTGTGCACCTCCGTCACTGTCTAACATACGTACATGGACAATAATATCGCTAGGAGCAGCTCCAGGATATAATTGCACACGAATGCCTAGCCAGCCATGACATTCATTTTTCTGTAAATAGCTTTTAGCCGTTACGGTTGCTGCATAGGAAAAAAAGGTGGTGTTTTTTGCACGGGTTGCAGTTAATAATTCAGTAACTGCTGTATATTCCCGCTCCAGCATTTTCATTAGGCGACTACGACTCACATAGCGCTTGGTTTCTTCAGCACCATAAATATCATCGCTCACTTGCATATCGTATGCAGACATTGTTTTGGCAATGGTTCCTGCAGCACCGCCTGCCTGAAAAAAGTTCCTGGCTACTTCTTGACCCGCACCAATTTCAACAATTGTTCCATATTTGCAATTATCAAGATTTATTTCTAAAGCTTTCTGTAATGTTTTCTGTATTTTTTCGCGATCAGACATTTTAGGTAACCGAGGTTAAGTATGTTCAAGGAGTTCAGTTTAATAATAATAAGATATATATTTATATAAACTATTACTATTATTAGTAAAGGCTAAATCTGTTGGTAAGTACTTTTAATCATGTTAAATCAATTTATTAGAGTCGTTGTAAGGTTGTTATAAAGTTCCCGGTATTCTGTTGTCAAGCTGTAGCTTAAAAAGCTTTGATAAACTGAATACAGGTTATCAACAATTTTGTATCAGACTAGTGAACAGATTTGTACACAATCGCTAGTTATGTCTTTGCGAAAAAATTGTATTCTCTATGCAATTGTTTTATGCCAGTTCATATAGGTTAAGTTGAATAGTCGTTAGTAGAAATTTAAAAAATTAAAGCTAGGATTGAGCACTAAAGATTACAAACCAGAAACGGAATATTTGTAGAGTTCTTTTTTGTAGTCTTTTAACAGAGTGTTCTTCTAGGAATAATTTTTTAATGATGCTTATGAAGATTAGAAGTGAGGATTTAATAATAGGTGGAATTTTGACGCAGAACTTTTGTTCCTTTTCAAGACGTAGCAATAGGACTATAGAAAGCTACGCAACTATTGTTACAACTCAGAAAAGGGACAACAGGACAAGTCAAGATCCGGATATTAGTGAATCCTTGCTCCTCAATTAGTAATTATAAGATATATATCTATATAAAACCTATTACTATTATTAGGCTTCAATTATCTTGTGGATAAGCTACTATTAAGACTAAAAATCAATTTCTTAGCTTGTTAGTAAATTTGTTACAAAGTTTAGCTTAAGTTGTTCAAAAGATGTCAATAAAAACCCTGTTAAAATCCCTTTACATTTTAAATACATGTTAATAAATATGAAACTAACAGCTTTATGCACAATCGCTGCCAGCTATGGAGAGCGAACGCGAGGGCTGGTA
>DUBW01000006.1:21048-23046 GCA_012960135.1 Methyloprofundus sp. | reverse complement strand
TGGTCGCGTTAAGTTTTTGCCGCTTGCTTGGGCTGGGATGCCCAAAACAAGCTTTCGCAAAAATAGCGACTCCCCGTGATTTAGCTAAGGAATGAGGATTTAATAATAAAGGTAAGTTTGATGCAGAAATTTTGTTTTTTTTCAAGGGGTAACAATAGGCGAATAGCAAGTTACGTAACTATTATTAGAACGCAGAAAACGGGCAATAGGGCAAATCAAGATCCGGATATTATTAAATCCTTGTTCTATAGAAGTGGAAGTACATAAGGGCTGATATGATCAGCTATAATAGTTTGAGCCTTTATATTTGGGTGTAATCCATCAGCTTGTAGATAAGATTTATCAAGCGCCACGCCCTGGAGTATAAAAGGCACGACAGTGACATTATTTTTATCAGCTAGTTTTGTATAGCTGTTATAAAACATATCGGTATAGCGCTTTCCATAATTACTAGGAATACGCATACTCAGTAATAAAACTTTAGCACCTGATGTTTTTGCTTGGGTAATTATTGCGGATAAATTCTGTTGCATGGAAGTCAAAGACATGCCCCGTAATCCATCGTTCGCACCGAGTTCTAGTAAGACAATTTCTGGTTGATAGCGGGTTAAAATCTGAGGTAAACGTGCCAGTCCACCTGCGCTAGTGTCACCACTGATGCTAGCGTTATATACTTTATATTCAGGATGACTCACTGATAATTGCTTAGCCAGTAAATTAACCCAGCCATATTGTGCTTCAAATCCATAACTGGCACTGATACTATCTCCTAACACGATTATTGATTTTGCCTGTGTTAGTGTAGAACAAAATAATATAACGCCGACTAAAATAACTTTAAGCATAATGAACTCCAAAATAGATAAAAATACATTAAGTATCATTGTTGTAGATAAACTGTCCAAGACAGTCTCTAGCAAGAATAATCCATTAACTATCTTGTCATCAGTTAGCTTTAGAATCAAACATGCAGAAAGTGTCGCGATTATGGGCACGTCAGGTTCAGGGAAATCAACTTTACTGAGTTTACTGGCGGGTCTGGATGTTGCAAGTTCAGGATTTATAGAGATATTAGGACAATCTATGGGTGAATTGGATGAAGATGGACGTGCTGCATTACGTAATCAGGTGATTGGGTTTGTCTTCCAATCCTTTCAATTATTGCCTAACCTGAATGCCTTAGAGAACGTTATGTTGCCATTGGAATTAGCGGGTGATAAAAATGCTCGGCAACTTGCCAGCGATTTACTGGATCGAGTTGGTTTAAGTGCCCGATTGACCCATATTCCCAGTCAATTGTCGGGCGGTGAACAGCAGCGTGTTGCTCTGGCGCGGGCATTTGTTACCCAGCCTAAAATTCTATTTGCAGATGAACCGACCGGAAATCTGGATAGTACAACGGGAGATAATATTATCGATTTATTGTTTGAGCTAAATAAAGAAAAGCAGACAACGTTGGTACTAGTCACTCATGACTTGCGCCTGGCAGAGCGTTGCGAGAGAATTATTGAATTAAAAGCAGGATGTATCGTATGAACCGTTTACTATTGGCACTACGTTTTTTACGTAGAGATAGTCGGTCGGGTGAACTCAGCTTATTAATGATGGCTCTAATTATTGCGGTAGCCAGTGCAACTTCGATTAGTTTATTTGCCGATCGAATAAATCGCACCATGAATTTTCAGGCTGCTGAATTTTTAGCAGCGGATTTAGTGTTGACTAGTCCAGGTACGATTGCCGATAATATTTTGAAAAAAGCACATAGCTTGTATTTAAAACAGTCACATGGCACTGATTTTTCTACCATGCTGATGGAAAATGATGAATTTTTATTAGCGGCAATAAAAGCAGTTAGTAGCCACTATCCTTTATATGGCTATTTAAAAATACGACACGCCAGCTATGCTGAAGAGCAAACGGTTTATCATGGCCCTGAAATAGGAAAGGCCTGGGTAGAGTCACGTATCTTATCGGCATTGCATTTGCGATTAGGGGGGC
>DUBW01000006.1:0-21010 GCA_012960135.1 Methyloprofundus sp. | reverse complement strand
TCCTGACTTATGAGCCAGATAAGCAAGGTGATTTTTATAGCTTATCACCCAGAGTGATGATTAATTCCCAGGATTTAGCAGCGACGAAAATTTTGCAGCCTGGCAGTCATGTACATCATTTTTATCAATTTGCAGGAGATGAATCCAGTATCCTGAGCTTTAAGCATTGGTTAGAACCACAATTAAGCGCCTCACAGCGTATTGTCGATGTTTATGAGGATAGGCCTAAGCTAGGATCCGCCTTAGAAAAAGCAGAGCGTTATTTAGGCTTATCCAGTATTGTGGTGATATTGATTTCCGGCGTTGCTATTGCGATGGCAACACGGCGATATAGTGAAAGGCATTTTAACAGTACGGCGATTTTACGTTGCCTGGGTTATAGGCAAAATGCAGTGCTGCAGTTATTTTTATGGCAATTTTTATTTATAGGCTTAATTGCCAGTGCTATCGGTTGTCTACTAGGCTGGATTACGCAGGAATTTTTATTGTATACCTTACGTGAGTTGTTACCTGCAAAAATTGCAGCACCCGGGATACTTGCGGTATTATTTGGCATCATGATGGGCATTGTCGTGTTATTTGGTTTTGCTTTACCACCTTTATTACGCTTAAAACAGGTATCCCCTTTGCGTATTTTACGCCGTGATTTGGAACCATTACCAAGCAGTGCCTGGCTAGTCTATGGATTAGCGCTAACCTTACTATGTATATTGATCACCCAATATACTGAAGATATGCGTATGACATTGAGTATTATCGGAGCATCTGCGCTGAGTTTGTTAATGATAGGGGGGCTGGTATACCTTATATTAGGTGCCAGTCGATCTTTGTTAGCCCATGTTAATTTAACCTGGCGCTTTGGGTTGCAGGGTCTGTCAAAAAACAGGCACGCAAATATTGTGCAAATTCTCGCTTTTAGTTTGACACTGCTAGCGATAATATTAAGCTTTACCGTACGTTCTGATTTAATTAACGATTGGCAAAAGCAATTAGCAGATGATGCGCCCAATCATTTTGCGTTAAATGTTTTTGCTGATCAGAAAGACAGATTGCAATTGGAATTAAAACAACAGGGAATAGATGTTAGTTATTTTTATCCTGTAGTTAGAGGGCGTCTTGTCGAAATTAATGCCATGCCGGTACAGCAGGTCGTGACCAAAGAATCTCAGGGAGAGCGTGCGATACATAGAGATTTAAGTTTAACTTGGGCACAAAACTATGCTGAGGATAATAAAATTATTGCTGGAGAGTGGCAGGCACAACGAAAACCGGGGCTGGTTTCTATAGAACAGAAACTGGCAAAAAGCTTAAAAGTCAAAGTCGGGGACACGCTGACTTTTTCTATCGGCAGTCAGCAAATCAATGCCCAGGTTGATAGTATTCGAAAAGTCGATTGGGATACCATGAAGCCGAATTTTTATATGATGTTTTCACCCGGTAGTATCGATCAGTTTGCACACACTTATATCACCAGTTTTTATTTACCGGCAGAGAAAAAGGATCTCTTAAATCAATTAGTCAAACACTACCCAGCGATGACGGTGTTAGATGTTGAACTGTTATTACAACAGATCAATCGTATCTTGACCCAATTGACTGCAGCGATTAACTATTTATTGTATTTTTCTTTACTAGCTGGTTTTATGGTGTTATTTGCAGCAGTGCAGACTAGCCTGGATAGTCGAATTTATAGCGGTGTATTAATGCGTACTCTAGGTGCTAAGCGTAGTTTTTTACAAAAAATACAGTGGATAGAATTTAGTATCCTGGGGTTTATAGCAGGGACATTAGCTGTACTAATGGCACAACTGGTTATTTATGGATTATATCACTGGGTGCTAAAACTAGATTTCACGTTTAATCTGGAATTATTGATTATAATTCCAATAGTATCTGCTTTATTTATAGGTTTTGCGGGGGTCTGGGGTACACGTTCTGTTGTGAATCAATCTCCTATGCGGGTATTAAGAGAGTTGTAATATCTGTTCCATATATTTTATACTTCTGAATTCGGATATTTATGAACCACTACGGATTGATAAACAGGTAAAATGCCCATACTTTAATAGATAAATAGATTCCAGCCTTTAGAAATTAAGAGATTGCTTAAATAATGAAAACAAAGAAAATAGGTTTTATCGGTGGCGGCAATATGGCCCATAGTCTGATTAGTGGTTTAATTGGCAGTGGACATTCTGCACAACAAATCTGGGTTGCTGATGCAGATGAGAATAAGCTATCCAGTTTAGCGAGCAGTATGCATGTTAATACCTCGGCAACAAATGATGCATTAATATCTGCAGTAGATGTCGTTGTATTAGCGGTTAAACCACAGGTGATAGCAGAGGTTATTCAAGCGTCGAAAGCGAGCTTTAATAAAGCCGATGTTTTGCTGGTTTCAATTGCAGCAGGTATTAATCAGCAAAGTTTAAGTAAATGGGTAGGTGCTGATAAAGCGATTGTACGCTGTATGCCGAACACCCCCGCTTTAGTACAAACCGGTGCAACCGGGTTGCACGCCAATAAAAATGTTAATGAAGAACAACATGACCTGGCAGAAAATATTATGCGTTCTGTAGGGATTGCCGTCTGGGTTGAAAATGAGTCTGAATTAGATGCTGTGACTGCAGTATCGGGTAGTGGCCCTGCCTATTTCTTTTTGCTGATGGAGGCGATGGAAAAATCAGCATTAGAACTAGGCTTATCACAACATACGGCGCAGTTATTAATCGAACAAACAGCACTAGGTGCAGCCAGGATCGCACTGGAATCTAACGAATCACCGGGAACATTAAGAAACAGGGTGACATCACCGGGTGGTACTACTGAGCAAGCGATTAAAACATTTGAGCAAGGGGGGTTTACTGAATTGGTAAAACAAGCATTACAGGCTGCCAATGACCGGTCCATTTCATTATCTAAAGAATTAGGAGCAGAATAATGGGTACGACATATCTGAGTGATCCAATCATATTTTTATTGGATACTGTTTTTTCTTTTTATATTCTAGCGGTAGTTTTACGTTTTCTTTTACAGTGGGTGGGAGGTGATTTTTATAACCCTATCTCACAGTTTTTAGTGAAAATAACTCATCCGCCACTTAAAATATTACGCCGATATATACCTGCGGTCGGTAAAGTAGATACATCGTCAGTCGTGTTTGTCATAGCTTTGCAAATGCTTTCTGACCTTATTACCCTGACTTTAAAAGGTATCCCGTTTAGTTTTGCAGCACTGACTTTATTATCTGTCAGTCAATTAATTTCTCTGGTTATCAATGTGTTTGTTTTTGCGGTATTTGCACGCGCACTCTTAAGCTGGATAAACCCGGGTACTTTTAATGCAGCTTCAAATTTGCTATACAGTATCACTGAGCCATTATTAGTGTCTTGTCGGCGGGTGGTGCCAGATATGGGGGGGGTCGATCTATCACCTCTTATTGTTCTTGTCGGTTTGCAACTTGTTAAAATGCTTATTATTCCACCACTACAGGAATTAATTACTCTGGTTGGGTAACTATATTGGCAGTATTATTCAGCAATACTGTTAATTTTTGCTATTACATATCGCACTTATGAAATATTTCCGTTCTATTTTATATATAACTTTTCTTGCCAGCCTGATTGCATTTCAACCCGCAGTACAAGCAAAAATGTACCGTTGGGTTGATAAAGATGGGCACATTTATTATTCTGACCACGTTCCGGCAAATCAGTCTAAGCTAGAACGTAATGTTTTAAACGATAGTGGCCGTGTTGTAGAAACTGTTAAAGCAGCAAAAACTCAGGAGCAAATTGCGTTAGAGAAAAGACTGGCGATTTTAAGAGCCGAGCAGGAAAAAATTATAGCTAAGCAAAAATCGACTGATAAAGTGTTACTGAGTACTTTTCGGAATGTTGATGACTTACGTTTAACCTTAAATGGCAAGTTAGTCGCGGTGGATTCACAGAAACGGGTGTATGTAAAAAATAAGGAATTTTTGTTAGAAGAGTTAGCTAGACTACACAAAATGGCGGCTCAATCGGAAAGGAGAGGTAAAAAAGTACCCGTATCCATTTTAGATCAAATGGCTCAAATTGAAAAAAATATCCAGGCTGCAGATCTGGATATTAATGGAGCAGTACAACAAAGGGAAGGTATAGAAAAAAAGTTTGATAAAGAAATTGAGCGCTTTATGTTTTTAACCAAAACTAATAAAGCCAATGCCAAAACAGTAAGTAATAAGATGGCAGAATTAAAGGCTGCTAATACTCTGGGTTTATTTAATTGTAAAAATGAGAGACAGTGTCTACTTGCCTGGGAAGAAGCCCGGCAGTTTGTTATCTTAAATTCGACTATTGGGATTAATTTTTATACCGAAACATTGATTATGGGAAATGACCCCATGCAAGAGAAAGATATAAGTCTGTCGGTATCTAAATCAACGCGTAAGAATAATAAAGTTAGTATATTTTTAGATGTACGTTGTCATAATTCCAGCCTAGGAGCTGAACTGTGCTTGAGCAAACAAGTGGATTTAATACGTCGCTCTTTTAACCCGTATATTGAAAGTACGCTGAAGAAATAAATGTAAGGTTTTAAATCGGTCAACAATATTGTCGATATCCAGAGAGTATAGCGTAACTTTGATGCAAATCCACAGAGACTTATCTGTGTGTTATAAGTTGTAAAAGGTATAATGATCGCCTATTTTTTAACTTCTTGTTTTTATGTATTCCATTCCCGATATAACCTTTGTTGGCGGCGGTATCACCAGCTTGTTAAGTGCGCGTTTATTCTCATTAGCGGGAGCCAATGTCACTATTATAGAGAAGCACCGGATCGGACAAGAATCCTCCTGGGCGGGAGGTGGAATTTTACTCCCACTGTATCCTTGGCGGCAGGCAGATGCAATAAGTAAGCTGGTTTTACCTAGCATAAAAGCATACCCACTATTAGCAAAAACATTGACTGAATCAACAGGTATTGATCCTGAATATATTGTCAGTGGTTTGTTAATGACTCATCTCACAGATTTAGAGAAAGCGTTGGCTTGGTGTACTAATTATTCTATTTCCTATCGTTCTGCAAATACCGAACAGCTGAAAAAATTTCCACAATGCAATGAACAATCTTTGTATTTGGATGCCATTGCTCAAGTTAGAAACCCACGCTTACTTAAAGCGCTTAAACAGGACTTGCTACAGCGCGGCGTTAAAATTATCGAAAACTGTGCGATAGAAACAGTACAGATCAATAATAACAGAATTAGCACAATTGCCAGTAAAGCGGAAACCTATAAGGTGAATTCTGTTGTGATAACAGCGGGTGCTTGGACAGGACAGTTATGCAAACAGTTATTTGGGAATACTACAGAAGTGCTAGCTGAAGTATTTCCTGTCAAAGGGCAAATGTTGATCCTGGATGCGGAGGTCGATACTCTGGAGACTATGGTGCTGGAAAATAACCAGTATTTAATACCTCGGCGAGATGGAAAAATCTTATGTGGCAGTACGGTAGAATATACTGATTTTGATAAATCGATATCGGCCAAGGCAGAAAATTCGCTGGCTGAATTTGCCAGGAAATTATTTCCTGCTTTGGAATCTGCGCCGATCATTCACCACTGGGCTGGTATACGCCCAGGTACGCAACAAGGTATTCCCTATATTGATAAGCATCCACAGATTAGAAATCTGGCGATTAACGCGGGACATTTTAGAAATGGTTTTGCTATGGGACCTGCTTCAGCGCAATTACTGTATGACATAATAACTAGCGAACCGACTACAATCGATGCTCGATTGTATCAATTTTCAGCACCGCACTAAGTGACCAAGACATGAATTATTATCCTTTTATAAAGCCCTTATTGTTTAAGTTAGATGCGGAAGTGTCTCATTACCTGACATTAAAAGGATTAAAAATATCCCATATCGCAGGTTTAGACAAACTATTAAACCCAGCAATGATAGCAAAGCCGGTGACTGTTATGGGACTGGAATTTGCTAATCCTGTGGGGTTAGCCGCTGGTCTGGATAAAAATGGCGATTATATTGATGCACTGGCTACTCTTGGGTTTGGCTCTCTGGAAATTGGTACAGTGACTCCTCGTCCCCAGCCGGGAAATCCTAAGCGGCGACTATTCAGATTAGCTGAGCACCAGGCTATTATCAATCGTATGGGCTTTAATAATTATGGTGTTGACTATTTATTAGAGCAGGTTAACAAAAGTAAGTATCAGGGAGTGATAGGTATTAATATTGGCAAAAATTTTGATACGCCAATTGATAAAGCGACCAAAGATTATTTAATTTGCTTACGCAAAGCATATTTAGCTGCAAGCTATATAACTATCAATATTTCATCACCAAACACTAAAAATCTGCGCCAATTGCAACAGGGTGATGAAATTAAAAGATTACTCTTTGCTTTAAAAGAAGAGCAGATGAAGTTAGAAAAACAATATAATAAATATACACCTATCGTGGTTAAAATTGCGCCGGATTTAAGTGATGAAGAAATTCAACATATTGCAGGGCTGCTAATTGATTTTTCAATTGATGGTGTCATTGCTACTAATACAACTCTGGAGCGTAAGGCAGTTCAAGGCCATCTTTTCGCAGATGAAATGGGCGGCTTGAGCGGGGCACCACTGAAACGGAAATCAACTTATGTTGTAGCGCGGCTTAGTGATGCATTAAAAGGGAAACTGCCAATTATCGCAGTGGGTGGAATTTTGAGTTATGCAGATGCACAAGAGAAACTAGATGCAGGCGCGAGTTTAGTGCAGCTGTATAGCGGTCTTATTTATAAGGGGCCGTTGTTAGTAGACGAAATAATGCGGGGGTTAACTGCAAAGTAGCCAGGGGGTTTAGTAGTGATTAGCTTATATTTCTGTGCTACTTTTTCGCAGAATTTAATATTAATTTAATTCAACTGAATAGTCGCCAAATGGACGGCGGAAAGCAAAGTAATAGGGAGTGACCACGAAATTTTCCCATGTGGTTTTAAATGCATCATGGGGCTCGGGTATACTAGCTAGGCCTGAAAAAGGTGAGGCAACAATAAAAAGCACGAATCCGGTAGCGCTAGCAACCACAGCTATAGGGCGGATGATTATTTCAGAAAGTATATCTTTGGCTGTTGATGAGCTATCATCTTCCTCAGTAACACTATAATCAGCTTGTGAAAGGCTGGGGTCAAATTCCTTTTTTGTTTGTGCAGTGTTAGGCTGCTCTACTGCTACAGGCTGTGGATTGTGAGTGTCATTTTGCTCTTCTGCTAAGGCCGTTTGTTGAGTAAGGCAAAGTAGTGTAGTTATAAAAATACAGATCCTGAAAAATTGCATATTGTTCTCCTTATTGTGCTGAATTCATTATCTTCTACTTCACGCGGCCACAGCCGCCACGGCCATTCTCTTCGAGCTATTTTTTGTCTTTAACACCCAGATTTTCCACAAACTCCATGCTCAACTGATATTTTTAGGATAATCTGGATTACTAACAAATTAAAACTGAGCTAGCGTTTCATAGACTCAAAAAATTCAGCATTGGTTTTAAAGTCTTTTAGCTTACCGAGTATAAACTCAGAGGCAGCCATTTCATCCATAGGTTGCAAGATTTTACGTAAAATCCAGGTTTTTTGTAGCGCTTGCGGATCAACTAAATAATCTTCACGGCGTGTGCCCGAACGGTTAATATTAATCGCCGGATAAATACGTTTTTCGGCAATTTTACGCTCGAGGTGCAGCTCCATATTGCCTGTACCCTTGAATTCTTCGTAAATCACTTCA
Organism: Methyloprofundus sp.; assembly: GCA_012960135.1. GTDB lineage: Bacteria > Pseudomonadota > Gammaproteobacteria > Methylococcales > Methylomonadaceae > Methyloprofundus. The sequence goes on along the minus strand of DUBW01000006.1, from coordinate 13,236 downwards.
TCCATACGAGAGCCGGTATCAACCAAGGCTGTAGCGATAATGGTTAAACTACCACCTTCTTCAATATTACGTGCAGCACCAAAGAAACGCTTGGGTTTTTCCAGTGCATTAGCGTCGACACCACCTGAAAGCAATTTACCTGATGAGGGAGCGACGATATTATAAGCTCGCGCTAAACGAGTTAAAGAGTCTAACAAAATGACCACGTCGTGTTTATGTTCTACCAGACGCCGTGCTTTTTCAATAACCATTTCTGCTACTTGTACGTGACGTGTAGCTGGTTCATCAAAGGTACTGGAAATAACTTCTCCGCGTATGCAGCGCTGCATCTCGGTTACTTCTTCCGGACGCTCATCAATGAGCAGTACGATCATATAGCATTCGGGATTATTTTCTGCAATGGCATGAGCCAGGCTTTGCAGAATCATGGTTTTACCGGCTTTAGGTGGTGAAACGATAAGGCCACGCTGGCCTTTACCTATGGGGGAAATTAAATCGATTATCCGGCCGGTTAAATCTTCACTACTCCCATCACCGCGCTCCATAATAAAACGTTTATTAGGAAATAAGGGAGTAAGATTAGTAAATAGGATTTTATGTTTGGCATTTTCTGGGGCTTCAAAATTTATTTGTTCAACCTTGAGCATGGCAAAATAACGTTCGTTATCTTTCGGGGGGCGTATTTTACCGCTGACAGTATCCCCGGTACGCAAGCTAAAACGTCTGATCTGGCTGGGTGAGACATATATATCGTCCGGGCCTGCCAGGTAAGAACTGCCTGGTGTGCGTAAAAAACCAAATCCATCTTGTAGTATTTCTATGACACCGTCGCCGTAGATGTCTTCGCCGCTTTTTGCCTGTTTTTTAAGAATGGAAAAAATAACTTCTTGTTTTCTCGATCGGGAAACGTTTTCGATACTTAGGTCTTCAGCGAGTGCAATAATGTCTGTGATTGGTTTTAATTTTAATTCGGTAAGGTTCATACAAGGAATGTTTTAAGGAAGATATGATATAGCTGTTAGCTAACAGATTGAGTCAGCTAAGATGTAAGATGTGGTTATTTTGATATGCAGAAGGTGCAGATGAGGTTAGCACCAAGTTCGTAGTATACGCATTAAATCAGGAAGTAACAAATCTTTTGTTACTTCCCTGAAGAACTTAATGATAAAGGCTCTTCATTATAAGGTGCTTATTCTAGATGTTGCCGTCGATGAATTGAGTCAGTTGTGATTTTGTTAATGCACCGACCTTAGTTGCTTCAACATCGCCATTTTTAAATAGCATTAATGTTGGAATTCCACGAACACCATAATGTTGTGGTGTAGCAGGGTTGTCATCAATGTTTAACTTAGCAACAGTAATTTTATCTGAATATTCCTGAGAAATTTCATCTAAAACAGGGGCGATCATTTTACAAGGACCACACCATTCAGCCCAGTAATCAACTAAAACGGGCGTACTAGCTTTTAATACAAGCTCATCAAAATTACTATCAGTTACATGAAGGACTGAGTCACTCACGCTATTCTCCAAATTATTTTACGAGAGAGTAATATCCCTGTATCGCTATATTTTGTCAATCTATTTTTTGTAAATTAATCGTTTCTAATTGTGTTTGTCTGGAAAAGAAAAATCACCTCTTAAAGTAACAGGACAGTGCAAACTAGCGCCTATTCCTGTATTCTATTCAGATGAAGAAAACACATTTAACGGATACACGTTTCATTAATCTGGAGCTTTCCAAATCTATTTTAAAAGGTTTGCAAGATGCAGGCTTTGATCAGTGCTCTCCCATCCAGGAGCAGTCCTTGCCTATCGCTTTAAGAGATAGGGATGTAGCAGGGCAAGCGCAAACAGGGACAGGTAAGACGGCGAGTTTTTTATTGGCTGTTTTTCAGCGGCTGTTAAACGACAATAGTGAAAAGAAAAAATATCCCCGCGCGATAATTTTAGCCCCTACGCGTGAACTTGCGATTCAAATTCATAAAGATGCGCTGTTATTAGGTAAACATCTGGGTTTTAATTTAGCGCTAATCTATGGTGGTACAGATTATCAAAAACAATTAAAAGCAGTACAGGGAAATGTAGATATTATTATTGCCACCCCCGGTAGAATTATTGATTTTTATCGGCAAAAAGCTTTTTCTCTGGATAATATACAGGTAATGGTACTGGATGAAGCCGATAGAATGTTCGATTTAGGCTTTATTAAAGATATACGTTACCTACTAAACCGTATGCCGGAACCAGAAAAACGTCTGAATATGCTGTTCTCTGCGACTTTATCATTTAAGGTATCTGAATTGGCTTATGAGCATATGTACCAGCCAGTTATGGTAAAGGTTGAAACCGAAGAAGTGACTTCAGAGTCTATCAATCAGTTTGCATTTTGTCCTGCAAATGAGCAAAAAATATCATTATTAGTAGGCTTAATTAATAGTCAAACACCTGAGCGCAGCATTGTCTTCGTTAATACCAAGCGCAGTGCTGAAAAATTGGCCGATTATCTGGCTGCAAATGGGCATAAAACAGCCCTTTTAAGTGGTGATGTGCCTCAGGAAAAACGTCAGCGCCTATTGGCAGATTTCCAGGAAAGTAAAGTTACTATTATGATTGCGACCGATGTTGCCGCACGTGGTTTGCATATCCCTGATGTTTCCCATGTGTTTAACTTTGATTTACCTCAAGACGCAGAAGACTATGTACACAGAATAGGCAGAACAGCTCGTTTCGGTGCTAAAGGTGAAGCTATTAGTTTTATCTGTGAAGAATATGCCTATTCCATGCCTGATATTGAGGACTATATCAACCAGAAAATACCGGTGCATAAAGTCACCAAAGACTTACTGGTAGAATTAATAAAACCCACACCCAGAGCAAGAACACCACGCAAGGCTTATCCAAAAAGAAACCCAAATGTAAGAACCGAGACAAAGGCGTAGTGTGCTGGCTACAGAAATAATATTGGCTCTTTCATGGTAAAAATGGTTTAGGTATTAGCTTACCAAGTGCTGGGCATAATCTCACGAAAATCATGAATCGCAGGGAATTCGGTAATACTTCTTACTGCTTTTTTGGAATCGGGTCGGGTAATGGATAATAAATGTTCAATGCCAAAAGTCTTGGCAGAATAAAGCACAGCGAGACTATCGTCGACCATTAAAGTGGATTGCTTATCCCAGCCCTGCTGATTTTGAAATGCCTGCCAGAAAGATTGATGTTCTTTAGCAAAGCCAAAATCATGTGAGCAAATAATATCGTCAAAAAAGGGCTGCAAACAGGTCTTTTCCATTTTTATAGATAAGCTGTCACGATGCGCATTAGTAACTAAGAGAACCTGCTTATCGGTCTTGTTCAGAGCTGTTAAAAACTCGGATACATGAGGTAAAACACTAATTAATCCTGAAATTTCAGCTTTCAGACCCGCGATATCCAGATTTAATTTTTCACTCCAGTAATCCAGGCAATACCACTCTAGTTTACCTTCCATATTCTTAAATAAAGGCCACAAAATATTGTTAGCTTTCTCAATAGTTAACCCATTTTCTAGTGCATAGCGTTCAGGAATAAACTCCAGCCAGAAATGATTGTCAAAATTCAAATCCAGCAAAGTACCATCCATATCCAGTAAAACTGTATTAATTTTGTTCCAATCGAGCATAACAAAGGCTATAGTGATGTTAAATAACACCTTACCTTAACAAAAATGTCAGAAAAACCGAAGATACATCATAGAAAAATCGTAGCTCAATCGCGTTTATTTCAAATTGAAGCTCAGGATATAGAGTTTAGCAATGGTGCTACTCGGAAGTATGAGCGGCTGATGCGTGGTAGTGCTAGTAATGGCGCAGTGCTTATAGTGCCTTTAATCGATAATGAAACAGTGTTATTGATTCGCGAATATTCCGCCGGGGTAGAGCGCTATGAACTGGGTCTGGCAAAAGGGAAGATCGATCAGGGCGAGACAGCCTTAGAAGCGGCAAATCGAGAATTAAAAGAAGAAGTGGGTTATGGCGCACGTCAGATAGAACAAATCAGTTCCTTTTCTATCGCACCCAGTTATATGGAACATATGACCGAAATTATTCTTGCCCAGAATCTATATCCGGAAAAACTACCTGGCGACGAACCGGAGGAGTTAGAAGTTGTGCCCTGGAAGCTGGACAATCTAGCGGAATTAGTGAGTAATGGAGAATGTACCGAAGCGCGTAGCATAGCAGCGTTGTATATGGTTAGAGACTATATACTGCAAAAGTGAATTGAGTATGACTATTGGCAGATTGTTTTAAAGGGATAATGCAGGAAAGATTCAGGAATAAGCAAGATTAAAAGTAACAATCGGCACCAAAGCAGTAAATGCTAGCGTCCCTATTATGGCTAAATACTCATTGTAAAAATGCGAGTCCTGTCATTTATTGTCAATGATAATGACGTAGAGTATGGTAGCGATTAAATTTAATGAGTGTGAAGTTCCTGCTGGATCTTTTCGGATAAATAGATTTTTAATAATGATTGATAAGGAATATCTCGCTTAGGCTAAATGTTAACCAACCTGTCGCATATTCGTGATATCAAACTTGCTATGCAAGCATAGGGGCTTTGCCCTCAAACCCTCAAGGTATTTTTACAGCGGTAATGGGCGATTGATGTCACCTTTTGCTTTACTATTAGTTTAAGCACCATTTTTAACTGTAATTTGTTTTCTGTTACGTTATTTTCATCTTTGCCAGGGTTAAGATAAACAACTTCAATAGGCATTAAATTCCTTGTCTTACGGCGATTTCAGCGCTCAGGGCGCTCCCCCCTGGCTTGCTCCGTAACTTTCTTTCTGTTTTCCAGTATTGCCCTGTCTAAGCCATTATGACGCTGATTAGGTGTCACAAACTTAATCTCACTGTGTTGATGGTTGTCGTTATACCAATGCATAAACTGCTCCACCCAGCCGCTTGCTTCACTTAAGCATTTAAATGGGGATTCTGGAAAGGTGTAATGATATTTGACGGTTTTAAATAAGGACTCCGAATAAGGGGTTATCGTTACTGGCACGAGGCCTGCAGTAAGATGGACTAATTTCTAGATTAATCATTTTTGCTCTTAACCTTGCACCTTTCATCGGGCTTAATAAATACGTAATATCCCAGGAATAGATTTGATTGGCTTCGGTTTCTTGGGCTGGGCGGCTGTCCCTTTACCTCTATGCTTAAGCTGATTATAAAACATGTACAAGCGTAGTAACCCGGAAAAAGACACAAGTTCTGCGTAAATACATGCATACAGAAGTTCGGTTTGGCCAATAATTTAGCAGTTAATGCTCTAAAACCTAACACACCTGTCTAAAGTGCATAATCATACTCTAGCATATTACCTCAATCGTTTTAATTAATCAGTAAGGTTCCAATTCCTTGATCGGTAAATAACTCAAGTAAGACGGCGTGTTCAACGCGGCCATCAATAATATGGACACTGTTTACACCACCTTTTAAAGCATCTGTCCCACACCGGGTTTTTGGAATCATGCCGCCCGAGATCGTGCCATCAACAATTAAATTATCTATATTCTCCAGCGTTAACCCGGTTAATAAGTTATTTTGCTGATCCATAATCCCCGGAATATTAGTTAATAATATTAATTTTTCAGCATTTAAGACTTCGGCAACCTTGCCTGCGACTAAATCAGCATTGATATTATAAGAGCGTCCATCTTCACCTACGCCAATGGGAGCAATCACCGGGATAAAATCACTCTGGCTCAACATTTCCACTACCGAAGGGTCAATAGAACTGACCTCTCCGACATGACCTATATCAATTATTTCTGAAGCACTCGATGCTTTATTAAATTGTTGCATATCGATCTTATGGGCACGGATAAAATCGCCGTCTTTGCCGGTTAAGCCTACAGCTTTGCCACCGGCCATATTAATCAGGTTAACAATATCTTTGTTGACTTGTCCACCTAATACCATTTCCACAACATCCATGGTCTCAGTATTGGTAACGCGCATACCATGAACAAATTCAGTAGCAATATTAAGTCGTTCAAGTAAGTGTCCAATCTGCGGGCCACCGCCATGTACTACGACTGGGTTGATACCCACCAGTTTCATTAACACGATATCTTGTGCAAAGCAGGCTTTAAGGTTTTCATCGATCATGGCATTGCCGCCATATTTGATGATAACGGTTTTACCTTTAAATTTCTGGATATAAGGCAAGGACTCTATCAGGACATGGGCTATGCCCTTGGCAATTTTTTCTTTCATGGAAGTGTCTGGTTTTTGGTATTAAGCTATAGTTAAGCGTTTTGAAAATTAAAAAGGCAAAGCGATGTCTGGTTTAATTTCTAGGATAAGCTGTCTGAACTGGTCTTGAATGCGAGTCAATACCTCTTGTGTTTCACCCTCAAAGCGAACGACCAGAGATGGTGTAGTATTAGATGCCCGTACTAGGCCAAAGCCATCGGTAAAATCGATACGAAGGCCGTCAATATCAGTTATTCTGCCATCATCGGGAAGGTTTTCACTAGCCAATAATTGCTGCATAAAAACTACATTTTCCCCTTCTTCCAGTTGGATACTTAATTCTGGAGTATTAGGGCTATCAGGAAATTCGGCAAAAATTATCGCACTGGTACGCGAGTCTTCCGTAAGTATTTCTATCAGTCGTGCGGCAGAGTATAATCCATCATCAAAGCCGAACCAGCGGTCATTAAAAAAAAGATGACCGCTCATTTCACCGGCAAAAATGGCACCAGTTTCCTTGAGTTTCGCTTTCATAAGCGAATGTCCTGTTTTCCAGATCGTAGGTGTTCCGCCATTTCTTATAATTTGTGCCGGTAGATTACGACTACACTTTACATCATAGATAACTTCGGCACCGGGATTTTTAGCCAGAATAAATTTGCTAAACAACATCATTTGTCGATCTGGCCAAATGATATTGCCGTTTGAATCGATAACTCCGAGGCGGTCACCATCGCCATCAAAAGCCAGACCCACATCGGCCTGATGTTCTTCGACGGCAGCAATTAAATCAACCAGGTTTTTGGGTTTACTCGGATCGGGGTGATGATTAGGAAATCTCCCATCTATGTTACAAAATAATTCGATCACTTCGCAGCCCAGGGTTCTAACTAGGGTGGGGGCGATTTCACCGGCAATGCCATTACCTGCGTCAATCACCACTTTTAAAGAGCGTGCAATGCGGATATCCTTAGTAAGATAGCTAATATATTCGTTGGTGAACATGCTGTTTTCAGTCAGTTTACCCGGTAAATTGTCATAAAGATTATTGCTATCTATGCGCTGCTTAAGTTTTTGAATGCTATCGCCAGACAAGGTTTCACCAGCAAGCACTATTTTTAAACCATTATAATTTGCCGGATTGTGGCTTCCCGTTAACATGACACCAGAATGGCAGTTGTGGTGATGGGCGACAAAATATAATATTGGTGTAGGTACTGCACCTATATCAAGGATATTTGTTCCCGTTGATAAAATGCCGTCGGCAAGGACTTTATTTAAAGCAGGACTGGATAAACGGCCGTCTCTGGCGGTAACGATAGCCTTGACGCCTTTATCTAGAGCTTCACTACCCAGTGCCCGGCCTATGTCGTAAACAATATCATTGGTAAGCGTCTGGTCAACGATACCTCGGATATCATAAGCACGGAAAATAACATCGCTAGGGCTGGGTTTTTTCACCGTAGTTTTAACTGATTTTTCAGCGGTGGGTAAGGGACTTAAATTGGGTTCAATTTTAGTTTCTGCAGTGGTCTTTTTATTGGTAAATTCGGGTAGTGAAATAATCTCGTCAGCTTCCTTGCCACTAACATCATTAACATCAATCCCCACTAGCGTAGCGTCAAGAAAAGGGGTATCAGTTGATTGAATGGGTTTTTCTAAAGCGACTGAGACATTGGTACTCGCAGTATTATTTTCATGTTTAAACTGAATAATAGAAGAAATCAAATTGCTCATTACTTGCAATTTCATAGGGTAGTTGCCACCTGCGTTACCTGCCATTAAATCTTGCGTGGCTTTTAAAATAGAGCGTTGGTCGTGTACTAACAATTTTTCTGATTTGCGAAAACCTATATAGCAAGCCAGGCCTGAAATAAAAGCGGCGATAAGGATAGTACCCAGAGTCAGGTAAACAAGTGGTAGATCAAGGCTATCCTGATACCAGTAGGAGACAGTCCAGGCGGTATCTTTGACTTTAAATGAGTGATGGCTGGCTGATGATTTTATATCGGCCAGGCCATGAGAAAATAAGACCACACCAGCTTGTTTCAACTCTATATATAAGTGTTCGTGGCCCAATATCTTAAAGTTTTGTTGCAGATCCTGAAAATCGACACTGGCCAGAATAACGGCAATGATACGTTCGCTTTGCTTAATACCGTAGGTGATTGCCAGATGGCGGTGCTCACCTTGTTGGCCCTGGATTAAGGGAAATTGTGGCTGCTTAAAGGTATTTTTTACCAGGTCCAAGTCGGCATAACCCATATGCGGGATAACCGAGTTATCCGGTTTATTGTCTGCTGCTAATAACAACCTTAAAGCCATCGCGTCAGGTAGGTAGGTACTCATTAGCTGCACTTGTGCCTTGGCGCGTGGTAGATTAGATTGATTCAGTGCGTCTACAAATTCAGGTGACTGGGCAATGTTACGTAAAGACTCACTTAATAGCTGAATGCGTGTGGAAATACTCTGTGCAATACCTTTTACCAAGCCATTAATGGCCTTTTCTTTTATCTGCTGATCGCTATTTTGCGAGAGATAGAATACCCCAGCGCCAGTCAGAGCCATCATTAGAATAACGATTAGGGAAATAAAAGAAAAAATGCGTCCCATATGGATACCTGTAGTTTGTGCTTTCCTTAGAGGCAGGTTTGCCTTGTGTTGTTTGACTAGTGACGGCCGGTATGTCCAAAGCCTCCTGTACCACGGTCGCTCTGCTGAAAATCAGTGACTATTTCAAAATCAGCTTGTACCACGGGAACAAAGACCATTTGTGCGATACGCTCGGCAATTTTAACGGTAAAAGCCTGTTGCCCTCTATTCCAGCATGAGACAAAAACCTGTCCTTGATAATCAGAGTCAATCAAGCCGACAAGGTTGCCAAGTACTATGCCATGCTTATGACCCAGACCAGAGCGAGGTAATAAGACGGCTGCCAGTTGAGGGTCATTTATATGCATAGCAAAACCTGTGGGAATTAGCACTGTTTCACCCGGTTGTAACACGGTATCAGCATCCAGGCAGGCGCGTAAATCAATTCCGGCAGAACCGTCAGTTGCATAACTTGGCATAGGAATTTCATTGCCCAGGCGTAGATCTAATATTTTAAGTTGTATTTTATGCATGTAATTTCTCGGCAATTAAGGCCAGTAGCTGATTGGCAAGCTGTGATTTATTGGTCATAGGGAATATCTTTTGACCATTTTGCCAATATACTTGTAGTGCATTAACGGCAGAATCAAACCCCCCTTCCTTCTGACCAACCCAGTTAGCGGCTATCATATCCAGGTTTTTACGCGTTAACTTATCTTGGGCGTATTGTTTTAGGTTTTCCGTTTCTGCAGCAAACCCAACCGTAAAGGGCTTATTTGTTAGGCTGGCCACGCTAGCTACAATATCCTTGGTTTTGTGTAATTGTAGTTCAGTTTGATCATTTTGTGTTTTGATTTTTTCTGCCTTTACATTAACAGGGGTATAGTCAGCTACCGCCGCCGCAGCAATCATAATATCTTGATCGGCTATGTGCTGCATTACCGCCGTATACATCTCCTCTGCGCTTTCCACCAGCACGGTATTTACATGTTCAGGTGCGGCTAAAACTACCGGGCCACTGATTAAGGTTACCTGTGCGCCTAATTGCTGTGCCTGTTCGGCTAATGCATAACCCATCTTTCCCGAGCTACGGTTTGTAATATAGCGTATTGGGTCCAGTTTCTCACGAGTAGGACCGGCAGTAATCAGAATTTTCTTACCCTGTAAAATCCCCGGATTATTCTGTATACACAACTTTTGCACGATGGCTTCCGGCTCGGTCATACGCCCAGGACCTATATCTCCACAGGCCTGAGAGCCTGCGTCAGGGCCAATAATGGTCATGCCATGTCGGATTAAGCGATTAATATTTTCCTGAGTAGTGGGTTTATGCCACATTGCCTGGTTCATAGCTGGTGCTATAAAAACCGGGCATTCAACGGCAAGATAAAGCGTACTTAATAAATCGTCAGCAAGCCCATAGCTGAATTTCGCCAGGCAGTTTGCCGTTGCGGGAGCAATTAAAAATAGATCGGCCCAGCGCGCCAGGTTGATATGACCCATGGCATTTTCTTGATTTGCATCCAGCAACTGAGTGTGTACCGGGTGAGCAGATAAGGCCTGAAAAGTAAGTGGGCTAATAAATTGGGTCGCGGCCTCAGTCATAACGACCCTGACATCGCAGCCCTGTCTGGTTAATAGCCTGACTAATTCGGCGGATTTATACGCGGCAATACCACCACTAATACCTAAAAGGACACGCATCAAAGAGAATACCATTTAATATTTAAAGTCCGTATTATGGCAAGAGTTAAACTTTTCTTCTATGCTTAAATCAATATTGATGACAATATACTTCGCGTGGGGGTGGTTACGAAGTATATGAATCGCAAAGGGAGATAAATATGGCAATTAAAGACTGGCCTGCTAATCAGCGGCCTAGAGAAAAATTACTCATGCAGGGAGCGGGTGCTTTGACAGATGCCGAATTATTGGCTATTTTTTTACGCACTGGACTTCCGGGTAAATCAGCGGTTGATCTAGCACAGGAGCTATTGGTTGAATTTGATTCTTTACGTGCTCTGATGCAGGCAGACTGTGCGACATTTACTCAGGGGAAAGGGCTGGGCAATGCCAAGTATGCACAACTGCAAGCAGTACTGGAAATGGCCCGACGGCATACTTTTGAAGAATTAGATCGTGGTGATATTTTAACCAGCCCTGAGGCCACTCGTGCCTATTTAAGTAATCAATTAAGGCATTATCCGCATGAAGTCTTCGCCTGTTTGTTTTTAGATAATCAGCACCATATTCTGAAATATGAGGAATTATTTAGTGGAACCATCGACGGGGCGAGTGTTTATCCCAGAGAAGTGGTGAAAAAATCTTTACAACATAATGCTGCTGCAGTGATCTTTGCGCATAATCACCCCTCAGGAATTTCCGAGCCTAGTCAGGCCGATAAGCTGATTACCGATAAACTCAAGCAGGCATTGAACTTAATGGATATACAGGTACTGGACCATTTTATTATTGGCGATGGCCAGCCCTTTTCGTTTGCCGAGCATGGTTTATTGTAGATTCCATTTCCCGCTACGACATTAAGTCTCAGTTAATATTTTCTCAGCTTCTTGATATTTCTGACTACTGATCGCAGTGATTTCGTCGGGTAATTTAGGCCCGGGTGGCGTTTTGTCCCAGTCTAATGTTTCCAGATAATCACGAATGAATTGCTTGTCAAAACTTGGAGGACTGATGCCAACCTGATACTGATCTGCAGGCCAGAAACGCGATGAATCCGGAGTTAATGCTTCATCTATTAAATAAAGTGTCCCTGCGTCATCCAGACCAAATTCAAATTTGGTATCGGCAATAATAATACCGCGCTGCTTAGCGTACACGGCCGCAGAGTTATACAGTTTTATACTGATGTCACGTACCTTGGTAGCCATTTCCTCGCCTAGTAAGGGGATGGTTTCAGCAAAGGATATATTTTCATCATGATCACCGACTGCTGCTTTAGTTGAGGGGGTATAGATAGCAGCTGGTAATTGTTGTGCCTGTTGCAGGCCGGGCGCTAATTCTATACCACAGACACTGCCAGTTTTCTGATAGTCTTTCCAGCCGGAGCCAATTAAATAACCACGAACAATGGCTTCAATAGGGAGGGGCTTAAGCTTTTTAACAATAATGGCGCGGCCTTGAATTTTCTCTCGTTCTTGCGCATTGGGCACGACTTCTTCTAGACTAAGGCTGGCTAAATGATTAGGAATAATCTCCTGCATTTTGTTAAACCAGAAATTTGACACCGAAGTTAGTACCCGACCTTTACCCGGGATAGGGTCAGGCAAAACAACGTCAAAAGCTGAGAGGCGGTCAGTGGTTACAATCAATAAGTGCTGGTCATCTATATCATAAATATCGCGTACTTTACCTCGAGTACGTAAATTAAGATTAGAGAGCGAAGATTCAAATAAAGCAGCAGGGACGTTCATATTATCTGAGAAGTTTGAATAAAAGAATACACACTATTTTATATGAATATCTATCATACGGGCTAAATAATGTGCTTTTCTTATTTTCAATAGTGATATTATTTGCCGTTTATTGTGCCGCTTACAGCAAATTAGGGGTGGGATATTTAGCTTGTATTTGACGGGCGGTACTTCGTGATGACAGGAGATTATCGTAAAGCACTAAAGCCTGCTTCAGAAAACTCTGTTGGATATAGGGCTATAGAACAAGTTATTGAATTAAAATAGTACTTCCAAAAAAACTTATATTTACTCGAAAGTAAATAAGTTTTTTGGACGTGCCGTGAAAATAATAACCTATGCTAGGCCCTATGAACAACTGACTTTCTCCGACTAAGTAGTCAAGCGGTAGTCAGTTTCATATAAGCGTTTCTTTTTCCAGCCTGCAAATAAAGTGTCATCGAAGGGTAGGTCATTATCTATAGCATATTCGTAGAAGCTTCTAAATAAACGAGCCGTTCTAAAGGCGTGTAATTCACCATCGGCTGTAATAGACTCTACATTGCCAACCTGGAAGGTTTTGTTTTTTGCCTTACCATCACAAACCCAGAATACGGAATAGCAAAGATAACTTTTATCTTTTCTCCGGTCGAACTTAATCGTTTTGGAAACACCGGTTAAGCCAGTTGTAGTTTTATTTTTAGGCGGTTTTAAAAAACGGGTTTTACTGCCTTTTAAAATGGTTATCATTTGATCGCGCCAGGCAATCGCCGCTTTAAGGGATTTGCATTTATTACCCCATAATTTATGAGAAAAATAGCGGCTACTTTCTTTCCCTCGGCGTACAATTCGAACTTGAAACCCGAAGGTATCTGGCTCTGTTATATGTTTGTGCTTTACCATTGGCTATGTCACCGTTAAGTATTGAAAATCACCAAGAGCGGAATGTAACAATTTCTCAGGTGTTAAATTTTGTTTTTGATTCATCA
>DUBW01000005.1:5970-8359 GCA_012960135.1 Methyloprofundus sp. | reverse complement strand
TTGGGAGCGTGGGGTTTTGCAAGCAGACATCTCTGTATTTCCTGTCTCTATGGTAGAGCTTTATCATAGAGAACGGATGGGCTTGAGTGATCCCGGCAAGCATTCGGAAAAAATATTATTTAAATTTCCTGTTTTCCCTATACCCCTTCACATGGAGGGGTATGTTGGGCGGTTGTAGGTATCTGCCAGACCTGTAAAATTTAAAAAAGAAGGTATGAACACTTAAAGTCGTGTGGACAATTGATGCTCTTTTACAATTATTGGCGATGTGATTGATAGCTTTTCCATCCTCTCCAATAGCTATGAAATTTTACGAACCTTTCTGTCAAGGATCGGGCTTAGTAGGGTGATGAGATGGAACTGGTCTAAAATACAGTGAGCAACAGCTAGGTTGAAATGATGCCGGCATTAAACCTTTGAGTAGCGAGAGAGTAGGAGTCTAAATATAAAAGACACAAAAAATAAGGTTTATATTTAGCTTGACTATTGTTAGTATTGATACTAGTTAGTATTTCAGGATGAGACGCGTAACTTCATTATATCGTAAAAGAGTATAAATCTTTTGTGATAGATAACTCATTTTTGAAAATAGGGGAATGCTTTATGAATAATTTTTCTTTTGCTAAATATCTACTTCTTGCTGTTATCTTCCACGGTCAGCAAGTACAGTCAGCTGAAACAGCTACTACTTCTCTTGATAAGTTAGAGAGGGTCACGCAAGAACTTGTTACACCTCCTTTTTTACCCAAGCACTCACAAGTTGCAGATTCAGAACCCAAGATTGTTCAAGTCAGAATGACAGTGCAAGAAAAGGAAATGCAGATTGAGCGAGGTTTAAAAGCCCACGTCATGACCTTTAATGGTTCTATTCCAGGACCCATTATTGTTGTGCATCAAAATGATTATGTTGAATTAACCCTAGTTAATCCAATTACTAATTCCATGACTCACAATATTGATTTTCATGCCGCTACAGGTGCGCTTGGTGGTGGGGCGTTAACTAAAATTGTTCCCGGGCAAGAAGTGGTTTTGAGATTTAAGGCAATTAAAGCGGGCGTTTTTATTTACCATTGTGCTCCAGGCGGTCTCATGATTCCATTACATGTTGCGATGGGATTAAGTGGTGCGATCATGGTGTTACCTCGTGATGGACTAAGGGATGACCAAGGGCATTCTATTACTTATGATAAAGCGTATTACATTGGAGAGCAGGGATATTATTTTCCTAAAGATGATGATGATGGAAGTTATATCAGCTTTTCTTCGGCGTTAGATTCACTACCTGGTATTTTGCGGCAAACAAAAAAATTAATCCCTAGTCATACGGTTTTTAATGGTGCAGTAGGCGCATTAACGGGTGAAAATGCATTAACGGCAAAGGTTGGCGAGAAGGTATTATTCATCCACTCGCAAGGAAATGAAGACAGTCGGCCGCATCTAATTGGTGGGCATGCTGATTTGGTCTGGGAAGGAGGCTCATTTAATGACAAGCCAGTTACAGACCGTAAGACCTGGTTTATACCTGGTGGAAGTGCGCTTGCATCATTATACGAATTTAAGCAACCAGGCACCTATGTTTACCTTAATCATAATTTGATTCAAGCACTTCAATTAGGGGCGTTAGCTCATGTTCAAGTTGAAGGTGAGTGGGATAATGACCTTATGGAGCAAGTGAGTGGGCCCAGTGCTATTTAGTCATTGGCTCATTTTATTAAAAATAATAATTAGATAAATTCAGAGAGGGTGATTATGAAAAAAATAATTGGTTTATTAGTTTTTACCAGTGTTGCAGTATTAAATACGGTTCAGGCCGGAGGTGATGTAGAATCCGGACGGACGTTGAGCACTTCATGCTCTGCCTGTCATGGTAATGATGGTATGAGTGCCAGTGAGCTATTTCCTAATATTGCCGGACAGAAGGAGTCATACCTTGTGTCGCAGCTTAAAAAATATAAATCAGGGCAAAGAGCTGATGACACGATGGCTGCAATAGTAGGGCCTCTGACTGAGCAAAATATTCTGGATTTGGCGGCATATTTTTCCTCCAATAGCGCTGTTGCAAGCTATTCTTTCGCGCAAGAGACTTTGGCTATTCCTTATGTTGATGTAGGCGGCACTATATATAATATAGAAATGTCACTGGATTCGCTGGAAGGACTTGTTTTTTCTGTGTCTAAGTTACAAGAACGCTAGATTTAAAGGAGAACTGCATATAATGTGCAATGAGACTTAATTGAAGAATGTTTTGCTCTTAGTGGATGGTGTATTGGCTTTTGGGTTTGTTTTAATACTCAAATATTAGGAGTGGCCTTCGCTGCCAGCCATGGAGAGCGAACGCGAGGGCTGGTAGTCCCCAGAAGGCGTAGGGCCGTTGTTTTGTCGGAATCGT
>DUBW01000005.1:0-5807 GCA_012960135.1 Methyloprofundus sp. | reverse complement strand
CCGCTTGCTTGGGCTGGGATGCCCAAAACAAGCTTTCGCAAAAATAGCGACTCCCCGTATATTTCGCCTATAATATTAACTTTGTAAACTTTTTTATCAAGGCAGGAATAATGATTATTCCTTTTGTTGCAGTTGTCAGGGAGACATGCTCAGCGGCATTATTGCCTTGATGAAATAGTTTCTTTTACTATAGTTAATAGGTAGTCATTGATAAGGGCTGTTTTTGATGCGCAATAAAGTTTCTCTAATAATACTCGTAACTTTGCTGGTAAGTGGTGCATTGATTACGGGCTTTAATACTGCGATAGACAAAGTCGATAATTTAGAATTTTGCATTTCTTGTCATTATGCTAGGGCTTTTATTTATCAGGAATATAAACAGTCAACACATTATCAAAATCGTAGTGGTGTGCGTGCTGAATGTGATGATTGTCATGTGCCAAAACCATTTATTCCTTTAGTGCTGTCTAAGATCAAAGCAGTAAAACATATCTACCATCATCTAATTGGTAGCATTAATACCATAGAAAAATTTGATGCTAAACGACTTACATTAGCAAAACGGGAATGGAAAAGGATGAAGGACACGGATTCTCGTGAATGTCGTTCCTGCCATAATGAAAGTGCAATGAAATTTTCGCTACAAAAACGACGTGCTCAGATTCAACACCGTGATGCAGAAATAAATAATGAAACTTGTATAGATTGTCATAAAGGGATTACTCATAAAGATTTACATGAAGAGCTAGAACAAGAAGAGCTAGATCAAGAAGAGGAGAGCGAAGAAGGCTTCATGTTATAGATTTTGGCGTTTATTATCATAAAAATAACAAAAAAATAATTATGAAAACAAGCAAATATTTATTTACTAGCTTAATATTGCTTTGCTTTAGCTTGTCGGCTGAAGCAATAGACTGGAGTAAAGTCGAAACCAAACAAATCACTCTGTTTTATCCTGGGCAATCTTCATGGGAATGGATTTTAACCAAGTCTGACCACGGTGGAGCTAAAAATTTTAGAAAGGGAAAGGACTGCAAGGAGTGTCACCAGGGTGAAGAAAAGGATATGGGGGCTTTGCTGGTTTCAGGGAAAAGATTAGAGCCCACGCCAATCATTGGTAAACGAGGATCTGTTGATGCCGGCATCAAAGCCGCCTATGATAAGGAAAACTTATATATTCAACTGACATGGAAAGAGTCTACTGAAACGGCCGTTACTAAAATGACTCAAGATCAGACGCGAGTTACTTTTTTGTTTGATGATGGAACCGTGAGCTCGGTAAAGCGCGGTGGATGTTGGGCTGCTTGCCATGATGATGCCACTGGCATGCCTAATGCTCATGCTGATAAAAACTTAGGACTCTATTTAGCAAAATCAAGGACTAAACTGACACGCAAAGGGGGCGGCGAAAATTATAAGCCTGCTGCAGCGCTGCAAAAATTATTGGCTGATGGATTGTTTGTAGAGTTCTGGCAAGCTAAATTAAATCAAGACAAGACAGCTGTAGCACTTGATGGATATATTTTAGAGGCACCACACAAAAACGAATTAACTAAAGTCGTAGTCAATGCAGAGTTAAATAACGGTATCTGGGTGTTAGAAATGAGTCGCAAGTTGACACCAAATATGCCACACACAAAAAACATTGTTACAGGTAAAGTGTATAATTTTGGGTTGGCTATTCATGATGCATACAGCAAAGGTCGTAACCATGTTGTCTCTTTCGGGCATGCTTTTGCTCTGGACCAAGGAAAGGCGGATTTGATTGCTGTTAAGCAATAGCTCTGTTTGTAGTAGCGTATAAATAGTGCCACTCAAACGCTTAAAATCAGGGAAACGGAGCCTAAGCGGAGTGATGATTTTTAGTCCCTGGTAGGCGGCAGGGCAATTCGCTGATCCGAAGTGCGCTAGCAGCGCGCGAGGGAAGCAAGAATTGCATTCCGAATAGCCGTCCAGCCATTTGAGGTAGTCTTAACGGAGCAGGATTTTGTGCGTAGTTGAGACGGACGCAGGGCGACCAGGGCATCTCCCATTCGCTGCGTAGGCGAATGAATGTTGGTGACAGGAGTCCCTAAATGTTGTGAGGTAGCATGGCGCGCCTATTTCTTCAAGAATGTTTATTGTGAGCTTCGCCTTGTTATGTTAAAAAAATATCTTCTGTCAGTCCTGCTGTTAACGCTACCATTTTTCGCTATAGCCGATGATATAGAAACAGAACCTGAATATGCTAGACGAGGTGCTGCGACCTGTCTAAAATGTCATGATGAATTGCCTATCACCCTGATTTATCAAACGCCGCATGCACAGCAGGCAGATCCCGAATCACCCTTTGCGCAACATCAGTGTGAAAGCTGTCATGGTGCAAGTCCGCAACATATCCCAACGCCTCTTGAGGGCGAAAAAAAGCCCCCGCCTACCGTTGTCTTTGGACAGCAAAGCAATACGCCGGTTGATCAGCAAAATCAGCAATGCCTTAACTGTCATCAGCAAGGCTTGCGCATGCATTGGCAGGGGAGCCAGCATCAGTTTGCGGATTTGGCATGCGCCTCCTGCCATAAAATTCATCTTAAAGAAGATCCTGTTTTGATCAGGAGGCAACAAGCTGATGTGTGTTTTACCTGTCATGGTGAGCAGCGAGCGCAACTTTATCGACGTTCACGCCACCCGATCAAGGAAGCTAAAACTATTTGCTCTGACTGTCATAATCCGCACGGCAGTAGTGGAGAAAAATTATTAGTTGAAAATACCATTAATGAAACCTGCTATCGCTGTCATGCGGAAAAGCGCGGCCCCTTCTTGTGGGAGCATCCCCCTGCACAGGAAGACTGTAGTCTTTGTCACACACCTCACGGCTCGACTCAGCCTGCTTTATTGAATACAAGAGCGCCGTATTTATGCCAGCAATGTCACTCCGGGGCTGAGTCCTATCATACCAATGTATTGTATGACGGGAGCGGTGTCTCACCTAGCGGTGGGCAAAGTCGTTTATTGGCTAAAAGCTGCTTGAATTGCCATAGCATGATTCATGGCTCCAATCATCCCTCTGGCGCTCGCTTTGACCGTTAAATGATGAGCAAGCTTAATGCGCTATCATCAATATTGCTGATAAGCTTGTTAAGCCTTTCGGTTGCTTATGCAGAGGAAGAAGAGAGCTTTATGTTAGATGATGACGATAGCTTTATGCTGGAGGATGAAGTAGAAGAATCTGCAGAGGAAAAGAGCTTTAGTCACTCTATTGAATTAGGAGGGCTCTACAATAGTAGTAACTCGCAGAAATTTGGTGAATACTCCGGCCTGAATAAACAGGGTGGCTATGTCATAGGTAATTTTGATTTTCAACATAGGGAGCCTTATGACAGCGAGAGTGCGCGCTATTGGCGCATCACTGGGACTGACTTAGGGCTGGATTCGCGGCATGTCGGTGCAGAGTATGGGGAGCAGGGGCGTTATCAACTGTTTTTTGAATATGACCAGTTGCCTCATCATCGCTTGCCTGGTGCGCGTACACCTTTTGAAGGGGTAGGAACTGACTCTTTAGGTTTACCAGATAACTGGGTGCGCGGTATCTCAACAACAGGGATGACCTTATTAAATGACAGCTTGAGACAGGTTGATATCGGTACCGAGCGGCGAAAATATAATGGTGGTTTTAAATTCGATTTTAGCAAACAATGGCAGCTAAAATTAGTTCTACAGCATGAAGATAAAGAAGGCCTGGAAGATGCAGGTGCGGTCATGGGGATTTCAGGGTTTAATCCCTTGTCAATTGTCGCTCCGAAACCGATTGATCAAGAAACAAACGATGTTGATATGCAAGTGGCATTTAATGGAGATGAGTTACAAGTTCAGTTAGGCTACCATTTGTCCTTATTCGACAACCATATAGATTCATTTAGTTGGGAAAACCCCTACCAATTACGCCTTCCTGACACATCAGGAGGGTATCTGGATACTATCGGAGGTTTGTCAACAGCACCTGATAATCAGGCGCATAAAATCAGTCTATCAGCGGCTTACCGTCTGGCAGCTAGAACCAGGGTTCATGGTAGTTTTTCTTATGGTTTAATGCTTCAGGATGACGCTTATCTAGGCTATACGGTAAACCCCCTATTAACAGTCGATCGTTCTGTCCCCAGGCAAAATGCAGATGCTAAAGCTGAAACCTTACATGCGAATCTGGTGTTTACCACGGCACCGATTAAAAACGTAGATATTCGCAGTAGTTATACCTTTGATCAGCGCAGAAATGATTCGCCGATGGATGATTATGCGGTGCTTAGAAATGACTCGGAAAATCAGATTACCCAGCAAAGCAGTCAAACGATTCGTGAAAACTTAACTTATGGGCGTAGTCAGCATCGCTTTAAAATAGACACGGGTTATCGTTTCTTGGCTAAAAATAAGTTAACAGTAGGTTATGCCTATGAGCGTAATGACAGAGATTATGCAGAAGTAGAGCATACTGACGAGCATAATGCGCATATAAAACTGGCAAGCCGATTTTTAAATAATCTTAACGGCTGGTTGAAATATGAATATATTACTAAAAATGGCTCAGAATATGATGGCAATTCACTCTATTTACAAAGTCACACAGAACAGTATCTAGCCACTGTGCCTGAGCCGGTGCGTTTTGAGAATGATCCCTTATTAAGGCAATATAATCTTGCTGATAAAAACTCTAATAAGCTGAGTTTTTCACTAAGCTGGTTGCCTCTTGACCCTTTAACTGTCGGATTGAATGGGCATTATAATCAAGATAATTATAAGCAAAGTGAACTTGGGCTGGATTACGCAGATAATTTTAGTGGTACGGTCGATTTAAATTATGCAGTCAATGAAAACCTGGCTTTATATGGTTTTTATTCTTACGAATATTTCCAAAGCCAGCAAGATGGCTATCAGCGGTTTTCTAATGCAGAATTGTTATTGCCGCGTGATCCCGACAAATTCTGGCAGGTTGATACAGTGGATAAAGTCAATACCTTAGGCGTTGGTTTTGACTGGCGTGTGATTCAAAATGTGCTAGATTTACAGCTTGATTATAGCTACTCTGATGCTCTCACCGAGACCCGCACTGAGCAGGGAGAAGGTTTGAATACTGAACCACTGCCGGATTTAAAAACGAAGTTACATAGTTTAAATCTCCGTGCGAATTATCGGATAATGGAAAATGCACGCTTACAATTGAGTTACCGGTACGAGTTTTATATAACAGAAGATTTTGCGCTGGACAATATCGCCCCTGATAGTATTGATGACGTGCTCAGCTTAGGTAATGTTAGCCCCGATTATGATGCACATGTGGTGGGGCTTAGTGCTATATATGAATTTTAAAAGCATGCCGTGATATTTTATTCGCTGTATGTAACAATAGCGCACCTGAGAAGTGGGCTTTAGCCTGCGCGAAGCTCTAAGAGCTAAAACGATTTAAAAGGGCAATAGAATGACAGTGGTATTGACAGAAAGTGCTGCAAAGCAGATTCAAAAACAAATTGATAAACGCGGACAGGGTATTGGTCTGAAACTCGGTGTTAAAACGTCGGGTTGCTCTGGTTTCGCTTATACAATTGATTATGCGGACGAGCTAAACGAGGGTGAGTCTGTGTTTGAAACATTCGGTGTGAAAGTAGTGGTTGCAGATGAGAATGTTGGAACACTGGATGGCTTGGTACTGGATTATGCGAAAGAGGGTATTAACGAGGCGTTCAAATTCAACAACCCCAATGTAAAGAATAGGAATTCCAAGCCACAAAGTCAAGGTATTATGAAATGAATGATAACAATTAGCCTGTCAACTGCATGCA
>DUBW01000004.1 GCA_012960135.1 Methyloprofundus sp. | reverse complement strand
TTGATATTGTCAAAAACATCCATATCTTTGCCAGATGGGTAAAAATATAAAGGCTCAAAATGGGGAACAAAGTAGTTGATGTGCATACCTCTACCACTGGCTATTTCAAGTATCCGGGCGGGCTCTTTAGGAAACGTCTCTTTTAATACATCCAGGATAGGTACGCGATTACGACTACCCGTCCTGGCGACATATGCACTTTATGGATGCAAGCCTAATAGTAGCTTTTCAGTGATCATGCATTGAAACCTCATTATCTTCACTTGTACCTTAAACAAACTTATGAGTTATTCTTGCCATAGTTGTTAGTAATGGCACCTTCCATACCACTTTTACCATCTCTATAAAACAAAGACTTATGATTTTCATTTACTTACAGCGTGAAGTTATGGCTCAATAACTGAAAGTAAACTGCATATTTAAATGGAATCATGATAACCGCTAATTCTCTTTCCAACTTAACTCCGATTGCTTTTCTGCAAACCTTTATTATTGAACTGATGCACGCCAGTGAACAGCTTGGAAGTCAGCATTCTCAACAGTTAATTGAACATATCGCCTTGACTGCTGGCTGTTTTTTTGAAGAAGTTTATCGAACTGAGCACGGCAACAAAAAGGAAAATCTAAATATAGAAAGTTATATTGAATTAATTCTAGGACTTAAAAATAATATTGGCGGCAATTTCTCACTATCATTGAGTAACCAGGAGAGTATCGCCGTTTATAACAGTAGCTGCCCTTTCGGTGAAAAAGTAGTCAATTCCCCCGAATTATGCATGATGACCTCCAGCGTCTTTGGTGGCATAGCCGCCCGTAATTTTGGCTATGCCAAAGTAGAAATTGCCAAGAGCATTGCCCGGCAGGATGGCTGCTGTGAAGTTTATATTCATCTCAACCCCGAGACTGCAAAAAGCAAGCCGGGAGTAGAGTACCGGGACAATAAAAATGACGCCAAAAGCGAGCAGACTTTTGCAGCACTACAGACTCGGATTGAAGAAAGCATGCTGAAAATCTGGCGTAAACAGAGTGCCCCGCATCTCAAAAAAAACCAGCCCCCCGTGATTATTGCTAATTCAAAAGGCATGAAAAAAGTATTGGAAGCTATAGAAATGATAGCCCCGACATCAGCTACCATATTGATTCAAGGCCAAACGGGTTGTTGGTAAAGAACTGGTCGCACGCGCCATACACGCCATGAGCGAACGGAGTCATAAAGCTTTTGTACCCATCAATTGCGGTGCTATCGCTGAAAGCTTAATGGAAAGCGCTATATTCGGCCATGAAAAAGGTGCGTTTACCGGTGCAATTGAAGTTCACCAGGGCGTTTTTGAAAGAGCTGAGGGCGGCACATTATTTCTCGATGAAGTCGACTCGTTATCATCCGCAGCACAGACACGCTTACTTAGAGTAATTCAGGAAAACGAACTAGAAAGAGTCGGAGGAAAACTGGCAATACATGTCGATGTGCGCCTTATTTCTGCGACCAACGTAGTTTTGCTGGATAAGGTAGGACAAGGAGAATTTCGTAAAGATTTGTACTACCGCGTCAATGTCGTTAACCTGGAAATACCGCCCCTAATCGAAAGATCGGAAGACTTGCCTGCCTTAGTTGATTTAATTTTAAAACGGAAGAGTGAAAAGCATAATAAGTCAGTGAACTCGGTTAGTAGCGCAGTGATGCAGAAAATCCATGCCCATCAGTGGCTGGGCAATGTACGCGAGCTGGAGAATACCCTAGAGCGTAGTGTATTATTTACCACGGGAACGGTTATAACAGAACTAAAACTGGATGCGGGAGAATCCAGCAGTAAAACTATCGACTGGAAACAGCAAAAAGAACAGGCGCTTGCAAAAGTTGAACAGGCATTTTTGCAAGTTTCCTTGGGCCAGTATCATGGTGATATTAAACAAATAGCCAGCTGCATGGAGATCTCGACTCGTGCTGAGACTGTTTATAACAAGCTCAAGAAATATCATATTAATCCAGCTGAATACAGAAAATAGCTATATTCAGTTGCCGATTTAATTGATGATGGGCATACTACGTTTTGCCCAGCTTACTCTCTTGCAGCCATTTGATGGCTATATAAAAACACGCTGAGTAGTTACAATTTAAACTTGATTTCGATAATGATTAAGTTACTCTCAGACGCCCTCCATGGTCACAATGTGCCAGCTTTTTCATTATCTAAACCTGTCCAGAGTAATGGTATGGCTAGAATTCTCATCATTCAAGTAGATTTCTCCATCCTGTATATTGCATTGCAATTGCATATTACGTTTAACCAAGGAGTCCACACCGAGTGCATTAATATGAAAAACTTTAATATTACTAAAGCGTTTTAATTTATCTTGCTGTTGTTGCCACCAGACCTTTGCCTTGCGTATATCATAAGTGTAGATAATCACTTGCTTAGCACGTCCACACGCTTTACGAATCCTTTTTTCATCGGGCTGTCCTAAATCAATCCATAGATCAATGTCATCAGTGAGTGTCTTTTGCCAGAGCTCAGGTTCATCATCGCTACTTAACCCTTTAGTAAAGCAAAGCTGCTCACTAGCATTCGCCATAAACGCTATTAGCCGCACCATAAAACGAAAGTCTCTTTCCGAAGGGTGTTGCGCCACTGTTAAAGCATGAGTTTGGTAATAATGCCGATCCATATCTGCAATATTAAGAGAGACTTTATTGATTGTTGAGCTTATAGCCATAGGCAAATATCTATATAAATTGAATGTATGCAAATAGGAAACTGCATTTTACTGCCGAACTATATTAATAGCTTACTTTTCATCTACACATTTGTTAAGAACCTTCTTCATCTGAAATGGTTTAATAAACCTGTAGGCTTTTTAAGCCACATTGAGTAAACTTTGTCTTTTTTGCACGGGTGTAATATACCCGATAACTGCTTCGAGTTCTTCTTTAGAGTGGTCTTTGGGTAGGCTTAGAAATAGCGCTTTTCCAAATTTCAGAATGGTATGGGGAATTTTGGTGCTAGGGATCATTTAGCTGATAGATGTTTATGAAGGGTTAACCCGACCGGAAATTGACAGAGGCAGATTTTAGGCATAAAAAAAGGCCGTAGAAGAAAACCTCTACAGCCTTTATTTTATTTAGCTTTAGCGTGGTGCCCAGGGGCGGAATCGAACCGTCGACACGAGGATTTTCAGTCCTCTGCTCTACCGACTGAGCTACCTGGGCTCGCTAAAGAACGGCTATTATTCCAGCTATCCCTGTTACCGTCAACACTTTTTGATCATATTTTAAAGTAATGATTCTATCTTATTGATTAATAAGTTATTTTATATAGATCACTCGGGTATTATTAATTGGTTTGTGATATGTTGCCGGGTAAGGAATTATAAAACTGAACGGGGTGTTATTTATAGTATAATTGATAAATTTTCATTTATTTAGAGTTCGGACACAATGTCAGAGATCAAAAAGGTAGTTTTAGCTTATTCGGGTGGGTTAGATACTTCAGTTATTTTGAAGTGGTTGCAAGATGAGTATTCTTGTGAGGTAGTGACATTTACAGCAGATTTAGGACAGGGAGAGGAAGTCGAACCGGCACGTGAAAAGGCTAAATCTTTGGGTATAAAAGAAATTTATATCGATGATATGCGCGAAGAATTTGTACGTGATTTTGTCTTTCCTATGTTTCGAGCGAACACTATCTATGAAGGGGAATATTTATTGGGTACGGCAATTGCCCGTCCGCTTATTTCCAAGCGTTTAATTGATATTGCCAATGAAACGGGGGCGGATGCTATTTCGCATGGCGCGACGGGCAAGGGGAATGACCAGGTGCGCTTTGAGCTGGGTGCTTATGCTTTACGACCTGATATTAAGGTGATTGCGCCGTGGCGCGAATGGGATTTAAATTCCAGACAGAAATTGTTAGCTTATGCCGAGAAGCATGGTATTCCAGTGGAAATGAAGAAAGGAAAGGCTTCGCCTTATTCTATGGATGCCAATTTATTACATATCTCTTACGAAGGCGGGATTTTAGAAGATCCGTGGAGTGAGCCAGAGCAAGATATGTGGCGCTGGAGTGTGTCGCCAGAAAATGCGCCTGATATCCCTACATATGTAGAATTGACCTATGCTAAAGGCGATATAGTTGCGATAGATGGTGTGCCGCATTCGCCTGCCGAAGTGCTGGAGAAATTAAATAAAGTCGGTGGCGATAATGGTATCGGCCGCTTAGATATAGTGGAAAATCGTTATGTCGGTATGAAAGCGCGCGGCTGTTATGAAACGCCAGGTGGTACTATTATGATGCGTGCGCATAGGGCGATAGAATCATTGACTCTGGATCGTGAGGTCGCGCATCTAAAAGATGAATTAATGCCTCGTTACGCTACTATGATTTATAACGGTTACTGGTGGAGTCCAGAGCGACAGATGCTACAGACGATGATTGATCAGTCGCAGTTAACCGTTAACGGCAAAGTGAGCTTGAAGCTTTATAAGGGGAATGTTGATGTTGTCGGCCGTGTTTCTGATACGGATAGTTTATTTGATGAAGCGATTGCTACTTTTGAGGATGATGGTGGCGCTTATAACCAGCAAGACGCGGAAGGATTTATTAAGTTAAATGCTTTAAGAATGCGTATTGCAGCCAAACGACTAAAATAGTTTTGTAAAAAATCCCGCCGCGTTTCAAAGGGAACGGGATTTTTTTTTCCAAACTTGTATAATGACAAGGTTAGCAATTGTTTAAAGGGGAATAGGTTTGGTTTAATGAGCAACTTACGCAAAAATAATAAGAAGAATAAATCAGTGCGTAATTTGGCCGTTCTAAATTCAGCGACACAGTTAAGTGTGCTGAAAATGAACCGGTTAGTATTGGCTATGATTATAGGTTTGATGCTAGCCGTTATTTATATGGGTATGCTACTAATGCCTGAGGAAATTACCATCAAACAGCCAGCTGTTGCGGTAAAAGCTGCCGAGTTATATGACGTGCAGATGAACCCTGTTTTATCCGCCGAGGTCGATGCTTTAAAATCGCAATTAGTGGGCTTGGTTAGCGGCTCTATCGAAAGTAAGCTAAAGATTTTAGAAAAATCTTTACATAACGGGACGATTTCCGAGACGGGTCTGGATACGATCCGTGCTTTGCATGATGATTTAGTGGTTTTAAAAACCTACTCTGAAACTGGGGCGGGGCGATTGATAGTACAGAAATATTTGCAGCAACCCACCAAAAATGTGGAAACCACCGCTTTAGCTGAGCAGGTCTCGCAGCTTAAAGGCTTAGTGAGTCTTCTGATTACTTCGTGTGGACTGATGCTTGCAGTGATTGGCGGTGTCTGGGTGCGCAGGCAATATCTTCTAGAACATAGCTCAGATAAGCAGCAAAAAATATCCTAGGATTTTTAATCTCAGCCAGTCTTCCAGACATAAAAAAGCCGTTCCAGGAAAAACCTGAAACGGCTTTTTTGTATCTATTACTAAGAGCTTATTGAGACAGGTAGCTCCATACAGCATCAATAGCTTCATCTTCACTAAGACCTGCTTTTTTAACTGGACCAACTTCCATGATAGCAACCACTGCTTTAGGCATTCCGTTTTTACCTTCTTTCAAAGTAGTAGAAAAGCTTGCTTTTGTAAGGTCACCTGACTTAATCAGTGCAACTAATTGTGGATTAGAAGCAATATCATGACAGGCGCCACAACCACGACCAAATGCGCGATCATAGATTTTTTTACCTACTTTTAAGTCCCCTGCTGATGCTTGGGCGCTTAAACCTAGTAGAGCAACTGTAGAAACAGCTAATAGTATTTTTTTCATTCTGATCTTTCCCTCTCGGTATTAATAAAACAACTACGCCTTTTTATTGAATAATTCAGTCAGACATAGTCTAGAAAAATTTAACTGGTAAATCATAGAGAGTTTTGACATGTTTTTCAACTATTATTGTTAGTTTTTGTGTAACTACTCAGCGAAGCTGTGTAGTTCAATGAAATTATAAAGCAACTCCAGGCAACTTCGCCTCAAAGACTAGCGTCATTGCCTGAGTTGCACTTAGACCTTGTTTACGGCAAGTTGATAAATAACCTCTGACACGACAAAAGACCTCGGCACCCTGGGTGCTGCGAAAGCGGCCCGATATGTTCTATTGAACTTTGGTCATACGAATCGAATTTTCAGCGGCATTATTGGTAAAGGGTACGTAGGAATTTATCATAAAGCGCAGCACGTCTGATGTGTCAACATTTTTATGGACACAAAATTACGCAGCTTTTGGCAGCATTTCGTAATCAGCAGGTGACGTATAATTATTAGCTGAATGGCGCCTTTAGGAATGAGGGTTTATTTTGTTGTTTTCTTTTAAACAGGCACAAGGGCATAACTTCTAGTCTACTATAGTTGTGATATAGCGTAGCGGCCTGAAGTCAGCTCTACGCTTCATCTGGTTGAAACCATTTCAGTGTGTCGTGTAATGACACTACCGTGCCAATAATAAATAAGGTCGGCGCATGAACATTATGGCGTTTAAGCTTTGCGGACATAGTGCCTAGTGTTCCGGTAATTACTCTCTGGTTATGTGTCGTACCCTGCTGAATCAGGGCAATGGGTAAATTAGCTGCAGCGCCATGCTGAATCAGCGACTGACAAATTATCTCCAGACCGAGCAGCCCCATATAAATAACAATGGTTTGTCCGGGAGCGGCTAGCTGCTGCCAGTTTAGATTAACGATATTATTTTTTAAATGACCGGTTACAAAGGTGCATGATTGCGCATGATCTCTGTGGGTAAGGGGAATACCTGCGTAAGTTGCACAGCCTGAGGCGGCAGTGATACCCGGTACAACCTGAAAATTAATATTTTGCTCGACCAGCGTTTCAAGTTCTTCGCCACCGCGGCCGAAAATAAAGGGATCTCCACCTTTTAAACGCACCACGCGTTTACCTTCTTTTGCCAGGCGGGCTAGTAATTCATTAATAGATTCCTGCGCCAGGCTATGATTATCACGTTGTTTGCCAACATATATTTTCTCCGCATCGCGGCGCACCAGCTCCATAATCTCATCAGATACCAGGCGGTCATAGACGACTACATCGGCTTGCTGCATCAGGCGCAATGCACGAAAAGTGAGTAAGTCAGCATCGCCAGGACCCGCACCCACTAAATAGACTTCTCCGGTATTGTCGAGTTGCTCAGAGGTATTAAATATCGCATCTTTAAGGCGCGCTTCAGCTTCGGCTTCTTTACCGGAATAGAATAGCTCAGCGATTGACCCTTGCAGTATTTTTTCCCAGAAAATACGGCGTTGTGCAGGAGGGTTAACGTTTTCCTTAACCAGTGCCCGATATTTTTCAGCCAGTTTAGCCATTCTGCCAAAAGTAGGTGGGATAAGGCTTTCTAGTTTTGCGCGTAATATACGTGCGAGTACGGGTGATGCTCCCCCTGAAGAAACAGCCGCAATTACCGGTGAACGGTCAATAATTGCCGGTACAATAAAGCTACATAAGGCGGGGTTATCAACAACATTAACCGGTATATTGCCTTTATCAGCTGTTGCCGCCACCAGAATATTAACATCAGCTTGATTAGTCGCAGAAATAATCAGGCGCTGTTGCACAATATCATCAGGACTAAATTTTCTCTGCAGGATGTCTATATTTGGATTATTTGCGGCTAATTGACTAACGCTATTACTTATTTCAGGCGCTATCACGGTGATGTTTGCCCCAGCTTTAGCAAGTAATTCAATTTTTCGCGAGGCTATATCACCAGCTCCAACGACCAGGCAGTTTTTGTTTTTTAAATCAATAAATAAAGGGAAATATTCCATTGGGATGTATGGGTGTCTTTCTTGAGTTTGGCTGTTAGTAACGAGTTTTGCAGTTATGAATGTCTAGGAGGCTGTCCAAGAATAGAGAACCTACTACGGAAAAATCCCTTTTGGCCATTTTTCCCGAACATTTTCGTTAAAGAGCGCAACTATTCGCCTCAAATGTTCGAAAAAACTGACTCAAAAGGGCTTTTCCTCGCGACGGCTTCTATTCTCGGACAGCCTCCTAGGCAGGTAACCAGTCTTTATGTATTTTAGCTTCACACAAATTGGTTATATTGTTGTGCGATATGAATAATTCTCAGGGCCATGTGAATTCGTTTTAGCGAAGCTGTTGGTTTTTACTCGTCTTTTTCTGTCTTAAATTGGCAGCGCAGATTGTCAGTGTAGTGCTATTATATGCGCTCTTTATAAAGCATGATGTAGAAAATTTAAAATTAGAATGATTGAATTTAATATTGAAGTAGATGCGGCTGGCTTACACTGTCCTTTACCCTTATTACGCCTAAAAAAAGCCTTGAAAGAAATGCAGTCTGGTGAGGTTGTGCGGGTCATTGCCACTGACCCGGCCGCGCATCTGGATTTTGGCGTTTATAGTGAACAAACAGGTCATGAAATTATCGAATACATTCGAGAAGATGATCAACAGATTTTTTATGTACGTAAAAAGTAATCTGCTTTTGGTTCTACTGTATTGTTAAAGATGTCTATTATTTTTAGAGAGTACAGCAAGGTCGTCTGGCAGAAAAAATGGTATTTCTTGCTGTGTATTATCGGACTCAGTAGCGCGACGATACTGGATTTTTATGTGCCCGTTTTATATCAGAATATTGCGAATGGGCTAGCGGCTGACTATTCTCCTGCAACACATACCATGATGCTGCATAATCTGTTTCTGATTGCTGTATTTTATGCCGGTGTCTGGTTATCCTGGCGGGTGCTGGAAATTGGTATTATCCCGGTCGATGGAGGGGGTGTCAGCCTGCTTGAAAAGCGCTGTTTTGATGTGTTAAAAAAGCAGCAATATATTTTCTTTGAAAACAGTTTCTCCGGTAGTCTGATTAAACAAGCGAACCGCTTTTCCCGGTCTTTTGAAATTATCATGGACTGGTGTCTGTTTCAGCTCTTTCAAAACATTCTAGCTATTAGCATAGCCTTTATTCTTTTTTATCAACAGCAGCCGGAATTTGGCCTGTATTTTCTTGCCTGGGTCGTTATATACCTGATCTGGAATATTGGCTTTTCCTGGTGGAAGCTAAGATTTGACGAAGTTGTTGCCAAAGCAGATTCTAAAGTAAGCGGTGTTTATTCAGATGCGATCAGCAATATCTTTATCGTTAAAAGTTTTGTCCTGGAAGATATCGAACAGCAACGTATTGATCAGGCTTCTGATAATGTCTATCAACGCAAGAAAATAGCTTGGGTTTTAATGTTTATTTCTTTTGCTGTACAAGGATTGATGATCTTTGCCATTGAGCTATTGTTAATGTATTTGATGATTGGTAAATGGAAAACGGGTAATTTCCAGGTGGGGGAATTTGTATTATTTCAGTCCATTCTATTAATGTTGATTCAGCGTCTGTGGGAATTCGGGCGTAATTTACGCAATTTCTTTACGGCATTGGCTGATGCGATGGAGATGAGTGAGGTGTTTAAAAACACGAATCTGGAAGTGGACACTCCACAGGCTAAAGCGCAGAAAATTTCTCTAGGAAAGATTAGTTTTAAGAGTATCAACTTTGCTTATCTGGGGCATAAACCTTTGTTTGAGGATTTTTCTCTGCATATCAAGGCTGGGGAAAAGGTGGCGCTGGTCGGGCAATCAGGTTCTGGCAAGTCTTCTTTGACACGATTATTGTTCAGGTTTATTGATGCGCAAAGCGGGTCGATTCAGTTTGATGATATTGACAGTCAGGATTTTACTCTGGCTTCATTGCGCCAGCAAATATCGCTTATTCCACAGCAGCCCGAATTATTTCATCGCTCAGTACGTGATAATATCACTATGGGCGCTGATGTGCCTGATGCCCAATTACACGCGATTGCGGCAAAAGCCCAGAGTCTGGAGTTTATTCAGCAATTACCGCAGCAATTTGAGACTCAGGTAGGCGAGCGAGGCGTTAAGTTATCTGGAGGTGAGAAGCAGCGCATAGCCATTGCCCGTGCATTTTTGGAGGATGCGCCGATCGTAGTGTTAGATGAAGCAACCAGCGCACTGGATTCCTTAACCGAACAACAGGTTCAGGTAGCTATTTTTGAATTGCTAAAAAATAAAACCGCGCTGGTTATTGCCCATCGCTTATCTACTATCTTACGCATGGATAGAATTATTGTTCTGGAGCAAGGGCGAATTATAGAGCAGGGAACGCATCAGCAGCTATTGAAACGTGAAGGACGGTATTTTCAAATGTGGCAGCATCAGCAAGGTGAGTTTCTGGATGACTTGAGTTAGACTTGCTCAAGGTAGATGAGCGCAATATAACTTTAACTATAAGGAGATGCTATGAGTGAATCAACTATTTCAACAGAAGCAGATTATGGGCCGTTAACGGGATTAATTGGCACCTGGCAAGGTGATAAAGGGCTTGATATAGCACCTGATCCAGAAGGGACAGAAAACAACCCTTATTATGAAACCATCGAATATTCAGCCTGTGGGAATATCACCAATGCTGAAACTCAGGTATTGGCAGCAATCTATTACCGTCAAATCGTTAAACAAAAATCGAATGATGGTGTATTTCACGATCAAACGGGGTACTGGATGTGGGATGTAGCAAGACAGCTTATGATGCATTCTCTATCAATTCCACGAGGTGTCTGCGTACTTGCCGGCGGGCGATATAGCGGGAGTAAAGCGCCAACCGGGGAGGTCATTATTGAGGTGACAGCTCAGGCAGATGATGTGGATTGGGGGATTATTCAGTCGCCATTTATGGCCGGAAATGCACGTACCACCACATTCAGTCAGAGTATTGCAGTGGGTAATGGCAAGCTATCCTACACGCAAACAACCATGGTCGATATTTATGGAAACACTTTCGAGCACACTGACAAGAATGAGTTAGTACTCTCTTCATGACATGGCTAAAGCGCCGCCCTACGGTATTAATATGCCTGACGTTTATTTAACATGAGATAAATATAATAACTCGCGGCTGCAGCAAACAGATGCTTAGCCGTGTGTCCGCTAATTAATCCGCTAGTAAGTTCGAAAATGCGGCTATCGTTTAGTTCCATCATTTTGGCAAGACCATAACAAACCATGCCATAGATCAGATAATGGCGCTGCGTGTACTTACTTCTATAAAGCAAGAGAATAAGCGGGATGGCTGCTAAAGTTCCGAATTGAACAAGACCGTAAAAACGCAGGTCCCCTGTGTATTGCCAGTAGATAACACTGAAAACGCCGAGTAATAGACTGGCGGGTAACATGATCTTTTCATATTGAAAAGAAATGTGCTCACCTAGTAGCGCCACAAACAGGCTCATAAAACAGATAGTCATCGGCAGGCGATCCCAGACCAAGGTTTGATTATTAGGATTCCAGTGGTAATAGCTGGAACCTGCGGCAACCAGAATAAGCCCCATAAAGTAAATTTGCCATGAGAGCGATGTGTCGTTGCGGTTGCTTAAGCAAAAAAGAAGTCCGAGCCAACCGATAATCGCAAAGGGTATATTACTGATAACATCTGAAAAGTTGGGGATCAATAGCCATGACCTGTTATCTGCCAATAAGTGATAACTGGTTTTTTGTAATACCGGATCAGTGACTAAATAAACGGCGATCATCAGGACAATAAAGCATAAAGAAATGCGGATAAGCCACATATGTCTGGGGTGGTTTATTAATTCCTGAAGAGCTCCTAGTGTCAGTGGATACGCTTTCATGTAGGTATCTTAAGCGTATTTTAAAAAAAAGGAGCTAGCTGAGAAGAATTTAGATGAATGTGGGGCGGGTTTATCGTTCGTTTAAAACGCAGGCAGAACAACTGCGCTTTAAAAAAGTTACTAAAGTTCACCAAAAATAAAGCTGAAAGAGGCGCCGATAGACCAGCTGGGGCCTGAGAATCCATTGGATGAATTATAGCCTGGTGTGACTACATTATAATAACCTTCTATTCGGGTATCGATAGCATTCTTGCCTAAGGCAAATACTTTACCTACTCCGGCTCCGATTGGTACGGTCCAGCGTTGGTTAGACGATAACTCCCAATTGGCAATAACTTCCATATCGGATAGTAAATACCAGCCATCTGGCAAATTATAATTAATAGTAGGATTGACAATCATTTGACTGACTTTATCTCTACCATTGCTACCAATAACTGACCATATCTGTTGTGCCTGCAGGCTGAGTGTCCAGCTTTCAGGGGTCTGGTAAACCAACATCACAGCCGGTCCCATGCTGATCTTACCGCTACCCAGTTCACGCGATGGTTCGTCGGTGGGAAATACAAAGGTAGCACCTAAGCCAAGTGAAAATTCATCGTTAATTACTGGTGAGATATAACTGGTAAAGAAAGTATCGGCTAAGCCTGCAGCATCACCATCACTACCACCGTGGCCATCGCCCGTATAAGGTTGTGGTATTCCTCTAATGCCGGTTATATCACCAGGCGTTCCCATAAAGTTTAAGGTCAGCTGGTTAATAATATTCCAGCCATCGAATTTGATTGGCATGATGGGAGCAAAGCTTCCCACATGTACATCACCAGCAGTTGCGCCACCATGAAATTTGTATTCAAGCGGTAAGCTAAAATTAGGGCTTAACGGATTTTGTGCTGCTCTTTGCCATTCGGCTAGAGTGGGTGGAATCTCATCATATGCCAAGGCAGAAAATGAAATTAGGGATGCGAACAACAGGAAAATATAGGCCATAGAAAATTAATCTTGGCTAAAGTGACTGTGAGCAAGCTTATTAAACGTAAAGTCATCACTCACTGGCTCAATCTGGAAAATTCGATTAGGCATCTGGGTATTAAATTTTCGTTCGTTACCTGCGTTGTTACGCTCACGCAAATTAAACGAATTACAATCGGCAATTAAGTGAGAGCCAGAAGGAAGTTCTATCGTGTCTTGTACCCATTTCACTGGAAACAAAGGACTAGTACCTACTATAGTCTCAAGTAAGTTAAATTCCCGGTCGTAGACGCGGGCTTCTCCTTTACGCGAGTTTGCCAGGATATAGCCTTTGGAATGCGGGCGGATATGATGCGCACCGTTCAGGTTTTCAATAACATGATCCAGTTGCAGTGATTCTCTATCAATACGCGCTACCTTGCCCTGATAGAACAAGATAGTTAGAATTTTACTGTCATCATAAGGGTCAACGATAGCAGAATTCAAATGGGTCGTTTGTAAGCGACCCGGGTAGCATAAGTTACGATGATCAATCTCATGATCAATAGTACGCTCACCACCGCCATATTTGGTTGAATATCCTTGTTCGGTACCAAACCAGGACCAGATAATTTCGCCCTGTAAATCAACTTCCAGAATCGCATCGATGCCACTAGAGGTAACTAATAAGCCATTTTTAGTACGGCGCAAAGAGCGTAATTGTGAAAACAAAGGGTGCTTTATTACCAGGTCTATTTCACCTTGATCATTGAGTCTCAGTATATGCTCGTCTCCCGGTGTGCCATCAACGCAACAAGGCAAGCCGGTAAGAAAGTAGAGTCCTTCGCCAGCGACATATTCCATGCCAAAAGGCTTGGTTGGATAGATCTCATCCAGTAGGCGAAATTTACCCATCGGTTCTAGCTGTTCCAAAAGCTGTATTTTACCGCCGGGAGAGCCAGTAAACACATCATTTGATTTGTCTTTGCCTTTGATGATACGGTTTAAACGAAATTTGGCATAATCCCAATTAGTTTGCGGGTAGGAAATTAAAAAACGCATTAATGAATTCTCCGAATGTCGAATATTGGTAACATGATTTATCGAGTGTAAAGGCTGATTGAGATAAAGGTGCCTATCCCAGATATCAATAATCCAGTAATGATAATGGGAAAATTATCCAGATGTAGGAAAGTGCTTTAGCACGTTATTATTACATTACTGTTTATTTTTGACTGCAATACCGATAAATGAGTGTAAACTCAAATTTTGACCGCAGATTATAACGTATATAGCCTGTTAAGTTAAATAAATACGGGGCTTTTATTTATGGGGTTACGTGAAAATTAATAACGCGCAGTTTAGTGATAGTCTTTACTTCACTGTGTTTTTCCTGAGTTGCTGATTGTAGTTTTGTTGCGTATCTATTTAAGCGTAGAAGCTAGAAGTGGATAAATACAAAACTACACAGATAAATATATTATTAAGGTACCTTGCATGTTTCCAAACGGATTTAAGACAATAGTATTCATTGCCAGTATGACTTATAACAGCTGTAATGCCGCAGAAATACAATACTACCCAGCCGAAAAAGCAGAGCAATTACAGGCTGCGGTTATAGCTAAAGGTAAAAACTACCAGGCGCGTACTGCGAATCTACTAGAAAATGGGCAACCTGCGTATGTTAATCAGCTAATTCTCCAGGATTCCCCCTATTTAATTCAGCATGCGCATAATCCGGTGCACTGGTATACCTGGGGTGACAAGGCATTTGCCAAGGCTAAACGTGAAAATAAACCCGTCTTTTTATCCATCGGCTATTCCACTTGTCACTGGTGTCATGTGATGGAGGAAGAGAGTTTTGATAATCCCGCGATTGCTGCGGTTTTGAACCAATACTTTATCGCTATCAAAGTAGATCGAGAGCGCCGCCCCGATATCGATGCCGTGTATATGGAAGCGGTGACATTATTAACTGGACGCGGAGGTTGGCCGATGTCCAGCTTTTTAACGCCAGAGGGGAAAACTTTTTTAGGTGATAGTTATTTCCCTCCAGAGCCATTTAAAAAATTATTACTACGCGTCAATGAAGTCTGGCAACAGCAGAATGCACAGGTTTTAAAACGTGCGGATGAAGTAGCTACAGCCGTTGCTAAGAGTAGTTCGACCAGGCAGAAAAGCCAGAGCCTGGACCTGAAATTATTACAGCAGACGGCACAACAATTAGAAAGTGTACAAGATCGAAAATACGGTGGATTTGGGCAAAAAATGAAATTTCCCAATGAGCCATTATTAATCTTCTTGCTCGATAACTATCAGCGCTTTGGTGATGTTAAGGCGCTGGCAGTGGTTGAAACCAGCTTGTTAGCTATGGCGCAAGGGGGTATTTATGATCAGGTAGGTGGTGGTTTTCATCGTTATTCGACCGACATGCAGTGGCTGGTACCGCACTTTGAAAAAATGTTATATAACCAGGCGCAATTAGCTGAGACCTATTTGCTCGCCTATCAGTTAACCGGCAAAGCCGAATATGCGCGTATTGCACGGCAAACTATAGATTACGTACTTAGTGATATGCGCTCTAAAGAGGGCGGATTTTATTCAGCGACAGATGCAGACAGCAATGGCGTCGAGGGTAAGTTTTTTGTCTGGACTCCAGCGGAAATAAAATCAGCATTACCGCCCAAGCTGGCTAACAGAGCGATTGATTTATATGCTGTGACGGCATCCGGAAATTTTGAGGGGCACACGATATTACATCTCCCCGTTAGCCTGGAAGAATATGCAGAAAAACATGCTATCTCTTTACCAATAGTGCTCCTTGAAGTTGAGCAAATCAGAAAGCTATTAAAACAAACGCGGGAGCAACGTGTTCCGCCATTGCGCGATGACAAAATAATCACCGCATGGAATGCGATGATATTGGAAAGTTTGGTACTCGCAGCAGAAGTATTGCAGGAGCCCGCTTATTTGCAAGCTGCTACGCAAACGGCTAACTGGTTATGGCAAACCAATAGACAAGCCTCGGGCGAACTCTGGCGTATTTATTGGCAGGGCAGCTCTTCCGTTAGTGGCAATCAGCAGGACTATGCTTATTTTGCCAGTGCTTTAATTAAACTCTACGATCAAACTGGGGATCAGCAATGGCTGGATAAAGCGGAGCAATTAACCAATATTATGACCCAGCAGTTCTGGGATAAATCAGACTACGGCTTTTTTATGAATAGTCAATCGGCAACCCAGTCCATGATGGTGCGACCTAAAGAGCTAGAAGATAATGCCACACCATCGGCGAATGCCGTCGCATTATCAGTGTTAGCACGATTATCCAGACGCACGGCAAACCTCGACTACCCGGACAAAGCCGCTACTGCGCTGGCGTCCTTTTCAGCTAAAATCAAACAACAGCCGACCAGCTATACGCACATGCTCTCCGCCGCCGCACTATTAAATAGTACACAAACGGGTAGCGTGCAGTATGCTGCCAAAGGCGCGGTGACGGTGAGAGCAAAGCGTACTGAGGATAATCAATTGATTGTGCATATGCAGCTTAAACCAGGCTGGCATATTAATGCTAGTAATCCATTACAAGCGTCGCTTATCCCTACTAAAATCAGTCTGTCCGATGGTCAGCTAGAAAGAGTTACTTATCCACCTGCCATGCTTAAGAAGCTCAGTTTTGGCCAGCAGAAATTAGCTTTATATGAAGATAAGCTTAACGTGCAGGTGAATCTCCCTGATACACTAAAAGACAAGCAGATCATCAACGTACAGGTTCAATTACAAGCCTGTAATGATAAACATTGCCTGGCACCTGAAACATTATCGCTTGCTGTAGCTCGCCCTGTTAGCTGATTTTAAGGTTTACCATGAAGACCCCGCTTCCAAGTTGCTTAAGTTGTTTATTGCAGGTGAGTAAACTTTTATCCGTCTAGTTCAGAATATGCTACCTTCAGTGCCTTCATGGTGAAAACAAGGTTAATCCAGAAAGTGAATTGCGGTGTTGGTTTACCCTCTCCTATTCCCGTTAACGTTTCTATTCAAAGGGCTTGCTCTGGGCTCTGCTATAATCATCAAATTTTCCAGATATAATAGGAAATTATTATGACCAGCAACAGTTTTTCTTCTCTTCCCATTTCTAGCGCATTTGTTGCTAATCTGGATTCGCTCGGTTATAAAAAAATGACCGCTATACAAGCGCAGGGCTTACCGCATGTATTGCAAGGTAAGGACCTAATTGCCAAGGCAAAAACCGGCAGTGGTAAAACAGCAACCTTTGGCATCGGCTTATTACAGAAGATTAATCCGCGTTTTTTTGGGGTACAGGCACTGGTACTCTGCCCAACACGCGAACTGGCTGATCAAGTCGGTAAAGAACTACGTAAGCTGGCGCGAAGTACGCCGAATATCAAGCTGGTATTGCTCTGTGGCGGAAAACCTTTCGCAGCGCAAAAAGGCTCATTGGAACATGGGGCGCATATCGCTGTGGGTACACCGGGGCGGATTCAAGATCATTTAACTAGAGGGACTTTAATACTGACAGGTGTTAATACACTGGTGTTGGATGAGGCTGATAGAATGCTGGATATGGGCTTTCTGGATGTGATCACCGAGATTATTGCCGAGACTCCCAAAGCACGTCAAACTCTACTCTTTTCCGCAACCTATCCCGACCTGATCACTAAGATGTGTCGGACCATATTGCAGGAGCCAGTTACAGTTTCTGTCGAGGCAGAACATCACGATACAGTTATCGAACAAACCTTTTACCAGGTTAAAAACCAGCAGCGCAAAAATGCATTGTTAGGCTTGTTTGAACACTATCAGCCAGAGACGGCTCTGGTCTTTTGTCATACCAAAATACAATGTGATGAAGTGGCGCGCTATCTACAGGAACACCAGATTGAAGCCCTGGCTATACATGGCGATCTGGAACAGCGTGAACGTGACCAGGTGCTGGTTCGATTCACTAACCATAGTTGCCCGGTACTGGTTGCGACCGATCTAGCGGCGCGTGGTCTGGATATTAAATCCTTACAAGCAGTAATTAACTTTGAATTGCCGCATGACCCTGAAATTTATGTACACCGGATTGGTCGTACCGGTCGGGCAGGAGAAACAGGTATAGCGCTGAGCCTGTTCACTGAACAGGAACACCTGCGGGTCAAGGCTATTGAGACCTTCCAGAACAAACCCAGTCGATGCGATACAGGCGAGTCTTTACAGCCTAATCCAGGCTTTACCCTGCAAGCGCCGATGGTGACCATACAGCTAGATAGTGGCCGAAAAAACAAAATTCGCCCAGGTGATTTATTAGGTGCATTAACAGGCGATGCCGGTTTGTCAGGATCACAGATTGGGAAAATTGATATATTTGATATTTCCAGTTATGTTGCAGTCGAGCGCTCTGCACTAAGTCAGGTGCTTAAGTATTTCACAAATGGTAAAGTAAAAGGACGTAGCGTCCGTGCACGTAAAATTATTTAATCAATAAAGGAGAGTTTTATGTATATCAAATTAGCCATACTGACAATGATTTTAGTATTTTCAGCCATTAGCTTTGCAGGCTTTGAAGGGCCTGGAACTACATTAAGTGCAGTCCCAGTCAACTCAATTAATGACCTGGATGACGATGATGAGGTTATTCTTGAGGGTTATTTGGTGAAAAAAACCGGCAAAGAGGAGTATCTGTTTAAGGATAAGACCGGAGAGATTAAAGTTGAGATTGATGATAAAAAGCTCCGGGGAATAACGATCACGCCAGAGACCCTGATAAAAATCAAGGGAGAAGTTGACAATGACTGGTTTTCAATCCAGATTGATGTCGATTCGGTAGAAATTATTAAGCAGTAAGGTTGAAGATAGTAGCTTAATCTAAATTGAGCAAATAACTTTCTTTTTGCTTAGAAACTGAAGGACTGAGTATGATCTATATCTGATTATCATGTAATAAATGTATGTTATCCCGTTTAGAGTTATTAAATTTGGCTCTATATAAATCTTAATGGGTAATACGATAATACAAAGATGAATAGTGCCACTTTATTTAGCATGGCCCTTGGTCAACAAGCTCCTTGGCAAGTGAAAGATATTTTATTTGTTTCCGGCGAACCCAAATCAAAAGAACTCCATATACAGTTAGATTTTCCTGCAGGGGTACGATTCCCCGATGAGACCGGTGTACCCTGTCCGGTGCATGATAAAGTGGAGCGAGAATAGCAATATTTAATTTTTTTGAGCACTACTTTTTTGCATTGCGCGGTACCACGCATAAAAACATCAGAAGGCAAAGTGATGACGATTTACGTCTCATGGACACGTCGCTGGTAGTGGCTTCAGCCTCTTGTTTGAGGCGTTTTCAATGGCCTTGATTGAGCGAGAAATGCCAGTGAATTATGTCGCCGAGATGCTAGGTATCAACCTGCAACGTGTCTGGACTGTATTCAGAAACACCTGAAAAAAAGGTGCTCCAGAGGAACAAGTCACGGTAAAGAATAGGGAACAGACCACTATTCAATGGGCTATAAATAAACGTGGTCTGTCTCCTATTACGTTTTCACCCGCTGGAATTAACGACCTTGCCCGGCCGCACATTCCTTGTTTTTTTTTGTACCTTGTTTCTATCTTATATGGATTTGAAGAATTAACTGGGCTAGATATTAAAAATTTATTGGGTTATGCACTCATGACTTGAATTCAGGACATATAAGAAAATCTATAATCCATTCACATGAAATGAAGTACTTCATCAAGCAGCTATCATCATTCTTTTAATAATAGTTTAAGCTTTCTAAATCTATAGCGTAAAAATCATGAAAAAAACACTGGCCCCCTCTTTGACACCTCAACGCTATGCAGAAACTTTCGCAGTATTTGTCGAGCATTCCTTGGAATACCCCTTAATGCTGGATAAATTATCAAGCTGTACCAATGAAAAACTAAAACAAGGGTTTAACATACTTGATATCGGTGCCGGGACAGGGCATATGCTAAAAGAATGGATGAGGCGTATTGACTTTAAACCAAGTCATTACACTGCCTTTGAACCGAATGAAAGCCATTTAAAGATCTAGCGGCATCAGTCACTAAACTGAATATTGAAAATACACTTTATAACAGCTCGTTTACTGCTGATACAGCATTACCGGAAAAATACGACATTGCTCTTTTTTCCCATAGTTTGTACTGGATGCCAGCCCCTGCATTAACCATGCAACATGCCTCGAAGCTAATAACAGAAAATGGAATAGTGCTTGCTTTTATTGGTGGCCCCCTATGGTGTTCATGCCATGTTCCCACTTTTTGAGCCTTATATAGAACGCACTAGCCCTATGCTACAAAATAATGCCATCAGTATTCATGAGGTCATCATTGGCTTAAGACAGTATGGAATAGAGCCGGAAATAACCTTGCTTCCTGCACCTATAGATATTACCGGTCTATTTGAAGTCGATGCTAGGCCACAACTGGCAGAGTTCATTTCTTTCTGTATGCAAATTGAATTTAACAGTCTTCCAAGCTGGCTACAAACAGATATTATTCAATATGTCCATGGAGGATGTGTCGAGCAAGGGGATAAATTATATTGGTATCTACCCACAGCAGCAATCATCATTAATGCTGGAAACAGCCAATAATTTAGCTTGCTAATCACTTCTATAAAGTTTCAAGAAATTTGTTTCACTCAGTTAAGCTCGTTTGTGAAAGAAAAACACACGGTTTATCTGAGTATTTTCCAATTAATAAATGAGTCTGAACCGCAGCATTAAACCAACTCTAAAAATCAGCCTTTTTTCTGTTCATTGAGTTGTTTAAATAATTACTTTTTAGCGAGGTTTAGTTGGCCAGCTGACGCTGAAAACCCTACAGGTTTATTAAACCATTACAGGTTAGCGAGTAAAGTATAATGAGATAAGCTCAATGCCCCCCACTTATTGGCTGTTTAAAATATTAATGGGTACTGCCCCCTTTTATTCTAATCCCAACGCTTTTCGGTAAAAACACTTAAGATTTGGCTAACGTTTTTAAAACCTACGCCATAGCAAGGTGTTGTCTCTTTTTAATATTCACTTTTAGTGTCATTACGTTATGGTTAATGACACTATTTTCAAGGGATGGTTATCATCAAATGAAGGGAAGTCTTGGTGGCAATCTAACCAAGTCGCCTCACTGACTGAACTCCCCTGTTTTTCAACACAACGTACTAAGCTATTGAACCAAGTTTCTCTATCAACCTTCGCGACATTGTTACAGGAAATAATCTTACCCCCTGGCTTCGTCGCTAATACCGCAGGTTTAAATAAGCTTTGATAAT
This sequence comes from Methyloprofundus sp., assembly GCA_012960135.1. Lineage (GTDB taxonomy): Bacteria > Pseudomonadota > Gammaproteobacteria > Methylococcales > Methylomonadaceae > Methyloprofundus. The sequence continues at coordinate 26,461 of DUBW01000004.1, read as the reverse complement.
CATTAATTAAATCAACTGTACCAAAAGCACTTTTAGCGAACCGAGGCGGGTCTAAAAATACAAGATCAAACTGCGACGCTGACATTCTAGGATAACTTGGGAGTTTTTTTTTGTTACGGCTAGTAACTTTAAGGCCTGCTAATTGGCGTAGCGCTGGAAAGGCATCACTATGTATAAACTGACACACCGATTCAACCCCATTTAATTCCGCATTTTTTCGCCCTGCTGCTAAAGCAAAAGATGAGAAATCAACATTAACGACTCGTTTAGCACCACCGACAGCAGCAGCGGTTCCAATGCCACAAGTATATGCAAATAAATTCAGCACACTTTTTTTATGGCTGTTTGCTTTTACAAACTCTCGACCAATACGCATATCCAAAAACAATAGTGGATCTTGCCCTTCATGACGTAATTTACTAGTAAATAAAATGTCATTCTCAGAAATCACTTTTTCTGATCGCGCATAAGCTTCAGTTTCAGCATCGAGTTTATTAATAATGCGCGAGTTTTTATTAGAACGGTCGTTATACACGATCGGCAAATCAGCTATCGCTAATAATTCTTTGTGAATGGCCTCAACTTCTTGTTCAGAAAGCGTTTTATGAAAGGTTTGAATTAACCAAGCATCACCATAACGATCAATATTAAGACCATTTACTCCATCAACCGTGCCATGAAAAACACGAAAGCAATCAGTTTTTGATGAACCTGTAGTGGGTGTAGTTGGACTACTTAGTTGATCAATAAGATAAGCACGTTTAGCTAAAGCAGTATTTAGTAGAGAAGCGACTGGCATAATCAATGAACTCATTTTGGGTGTGGGGGTAAGGGTAATTTAACAATATAATGCCTGATAACGAAGTGACATTCTAACAAACCAAGCCGTAAGCCAAAATAACGCGCTCCAATTGGAAGCGCCTATGATAAACCCTAATTATTCTGATCTCTCATACTCTGAGCCCTAGTACTACCATGGCACTTCTTGCCTTTGACATTATAATCCATAAATGAAATCCTTTTTTTACTCCTCCTATGACGCAGTTGAATGCGGCCTACCCTGCCACCGAAGACGCTGAAAATCTTGGAAACGGAGCTTAAGCGAAGTGAAGATTTTTAGTTCCTGATAGCGATAGGGCATCGTAGGTTTTAATCAGTCCCGTTAAGCTTTTGCCGCGTTGTAGGCTTGTTTTGGGCATCCCAGCCCAAGCAAGCAGCAAAAACTTAACGCGACCGCTAATGCCTTCGGCGCCTCAGACGTCCTGCGTACGTGCCACTACACCACTACCATCGTAAACTCGGCGCTGGCTTCGTAACACTCCTTCAAATGATTGTACGGCGTTTCGGAATGCCTTTTTTTGTCTCCACCTACGCCCCTATGCCTTCTGGGGGCTACCAGCTCTCGCGTTCGCTCTCCATGGTTGGCAGCGAAGGAAAAACAGAGTAGGAATTCCAAGGCACAAAGTCAAGATGTTATTTGATTTTCGACAACAAACAGTCTCTCAACTGCCTGTAAGTAACTAAAGTTTAGGGGTTCATTTATAGCATGAATTCATGTGTATCTCATTGACTTATTGAGTCTCTAGTCTTAGAGTTTTGGGGTCAAGTTGCAAGGCTTGTACAAAAAAGGAGTTTGTGTAGGTGCTCGATGGTTTTTGTAACCAACGTGACCGTATCACCGAGTAGGTCATTTAACTCCAGTAATGCACAATATGGCGAGATATCCATCAGTAATCCAGAGCCGATTGAAGCAGAGTGTGGCTTAATTAATTCGATACCAGACGAATTTATCATTACTCGCTTGGCTGCATCGATCAGTGGCTATGCATGGGGAACTCAGTTTATCAGTCATTCTAATATTGACACTGTCTACGATGCACCTGCCCCGGTGGGGAATGTGCTGAGTGAAAATGAATATTTGCGTGATAATCTACGCATTATTCACCAGCATTTTAAAAACATTTATCAGGGCGATAATAATTTTGCCATTGATATAGAATTTAAAATTACTGAAACGGATGATGATAGTCGAGGCGAATTGACGGTTAAGCAGGCAAGGCCTCGGGTTGGTTGATGCTAGAAAGCTGGAGCGGCCTTTTCTGAAAGTAATTTGTTTCGTAGCTAAAGACTGTTCCAGCATAGTTGCTTGAGCGTTACTCTTCTGAACCATTCGCTGATGGCGGCTCTTTTTTATTGGTTTTGGATATGTAGAACATTACCGAAAAGATAATAAAGATGATAATAATGGGAACCAGGATTTTATTCGGTATAGCGCTTTCCGCTTGTTCTATGCCGACAGAAAAAGGCAGATGCGAATCGATCGTTTCTCCCTGGTTAAGCACGGTAACATGAAGTAGATAATCGCTGGCTCCATACTGGGTAAAGTCAACTTTAGCATCGATGGTGCCTTTAGTAATTTGCTCAGGGCTATGGTAATACACGCGAGTTCCCGCCGGCTCTTTCGTTACCTCAAATTCAACGGTGGTATGACGCAGGTTTTTGCCTTCGTAATCAATTACCAGGTCGGTTGGGCCTATTTCTGGAATGATCTGACAAAAGCTTTTGCCGCCTGAAAGAGTAGGTGTGTAGGCGGAAAAGTGAATGACTTCTTTGCCGACGGATATTCGACAGGTATCCACCTCGCCTTTCGCACCTCTATGCGCATGTGCGGTCAAGGGTAGGATCAGGGCCAGGAAGATAATGGATAATAATGCGTGGGACTTGTCAGTTATTAAACTAGGTATGCCAGAACAAAAGCCCAGGCCATTTTTGTGCCTGCTTGCAGTATTATGCTGTGGTTTTATTGAATGAATAACGGTGTTGTAGTGTTGCGGAACCTTAAAAGTTAAAGAAAAATTTTTCATGTTATACCCTCTTAAAATACAGGCATTAGTATTCTAAATATCAGAATGGTGTCTGCATGTAATGAAATTGAATAGAAATTCAATATTGATTTGGCCGAATAGCTTTATTCTGACGGAGTCCAGTCCGTCTTGCCTTCCGCTCTTTTTATGCCGAAGCTATTGATTTATAGACCTGAACTATTATCAGGCCCATGTGATCATAGATTACAAGTCGATCAACAGTCAAATACTTAAGAAATTTTGTCTCTTAGGCTTTTTACTTATGCTAATATGCCAAGTACTGGATTAAGGTGCCACAGAGTATCATTTGTAGCGCCCAAGCAATGGCGCATAGCTGTTTAAAAGATAATTAAAAGTTTCACGAGGATTGGACATGACTGAATTAATTTATATACTAACAACTCTTTATGGTCTCTACGTTATTGATAGAATGGTTGGGGACAAGTTGGTTTTGTTTTTAGCCATGACAGCACTGGTGATTGGTATTGTGCATTAATGTTAGTTGTTTCAAGGTATAGTGTAATAAGGGACTTATCTTCTAGATAAAAATTTATAGTAATAAATTCACTACTATTAAGTGCTTCTGCGCAGGCTCAGAGCATATGCCTGCTATGAGTCAGGAGAGTCCGGGAGCGTAAAATCTCGGCGATATTTTAATCAGTTAGTTGATCATATACCTGGTTTAAACCAGTATTATGACGCGACTCAACAAAGGAAAGGAATATGAGCACGGTAAGGCATGGCTTATCAATTGGGATAGAAAGAATAGGTGACGATTTTTTTCTATCCTTAAAAGCAACGGGTAAACTTACCCATGAAGATTATTTAAAAATTAACCCGATGATAGATTCGGCTCTCGAGGGTGTTGATGATCCTGAAATTAAAGCCTTTATTGACGGATCTGAGTTAGAAGGCTGGGAGTTAAGAGCTGCATGGGATGATTTTCAGTTAGGTTTAAAACATGGCAATGAATTTAGTAAGATCGCTATTTTTGGTAATAAAAAGTGGCAGGAGTACACGGCAAAAATAGGTTCATGGTTTATTTCAGGCGAAGTTAAATATTTCGAAGATTCTCAGCAGGCATTGACCTGGTTGCAGGAATAGATAACTTACTCAGCAACTTTTTAGTTTTTTATTTTCTATTTATGTCCACCATTCAGGCGCCATCTCGTACAACTCCCGGAACGCATCAACGCAATGCAGAAAAATTATCCAGAATTCCAGTAAAGGTAGTGCCCAGTGATACGGTTTTGCGTAAACCTGACTGGATCCGGATTAAATTAACCGGTAATGAAGATGTGGTTCGTATCAAAAAAATCTTACGTGAAAATAAGTTGCACAGTGTTTGTGAAGAAGCGGCCTGTCCTAATTTAAATGAATGCTTTAGTCTAGGTACCGCGACTTTTATGATTATGGGCGATCTTTGTACCAGGCGCTGCCCTTTTTGTGATGTCGCGCATGGAAAACCAGAGCCCCTAGATGTGGATGAGCCGATCAACCTGGCTAAAACGATTAAAGACCTGGCACTTAAATATGTGGTCATTACATCCGTTGACCGTGATGATTTAAGAGATGGTGGTGCTGGCCATTTTGTCGCATGTGTTAACGCGATTCGTAAGCAATCACCGGTCACTAAAATAGAAGTATTGGTGCCAGATTTCAGAGGGCGTGTGTCTGTTGCATTAGAACAATTGCAGACCAGTCCTGTTGATATATTTAATCATAATCTGGAAACGATTCCACGCCTGTATAAACAGGCGAGACCCGGCGCTAACTACCAGCAGTCACTCGATTTACTAAAGGCACATCATCAAGTGTTACCAGAAGTTCCGACTAAATCCGGACTCATGTTAGGGATTGGTGAGACTAAAGAAGAAGTCCTTGAGGTAATGAGGGACTTGCGTGAGCATCAGTGCTCTATATTGACTCTCGGACAATATTTGCAGCCGAGTACTGACCATTTAGCTGTGCAGCGTTACATTACCCCCCAAGAGTTTGATGAATATGCGCTGTTAGCGAAACAAATGGGCTTTAAGCAGGTTGCCAGTGGGCCAATGGTGCGTTCATCGTATCATGCTGATGAGCAGGCACGAGAATTGTTAGCTGACTGAACGTTAGATAGTTACATTAGCGGGTGCCAAAAACAACGATGGTTTTACCGTGAGCGGAAATTAACTGCTTGTCTTCCATTTCTTTCAGGATGCGACCGATAATTTCTCTTGAGCAGCTTACAATATGGCTGATTTCCTGGTGTGTTGTGTGTAATTGGGTGCCGTCTGAGTAAGAAATGAAGTGGGCTCTATGGTTAAGCACAATAAAGCGCGTGCAAGCCACCCGTCAACATCCATAAAAGCCAGGTCGCAATATTTTCTGCTGGTAGTTAATAGCCCGCAGGCGAGTTGTTCACCAAGATGGGAAAGGATGTAGGCTGCCTGGTGGGCTGGTTCTTTGTGCAACACTTCGTGCAGGTGCACGTAACTGATTGCGGCGAGTTTACATGCGACGCGAGATTTAACGGTCATCTGCCTATCTCCTGAGGCTTTAAATCCCCCCAATCTCACCGATAAAATGCTTCTTGTTTAAATAAGCGAGGATAAGTTTGTGACCTTCATCATTTTCGGCGCTCAGCTTACTGAGGCTTCAACTATATGATGTAAGCAATCGCTTTTATAGCCCTGTCGCATGTGCGACTGTCGTTTGATGTATGGCTGTGAACATGACATGGCGTCAGTAACTCGGCTATTGCGGCTGTTTCTTCAGGGCTTTGCGGGGTGTTGTTTATCATAAGTAAAAGTAGCTTATTTCATACCTTGAAAAGTAACTTCCTGTGACTTCAGTATTGCTGAATGATGCCTAGTCAAAAAAGGATGCAAGCAAGGGAAGAAATAAATATTTTTGCAAATGTTATTTTCTCTTAATTTAGTTAGAGTTGGTCGATAAGCCGGGTTTTGTCTTGGACAGTCATTCATCTAGGCCATAAGTTACCTTATGGCTCAAGCGATCTACCCAGGAGCCGCGCGGGCCGCGCGTCTGCTCCTCTATTTGATCTTGCTCCAGGTAGGGTTTACCATGCCGCTCCTGTTACCAGTCACGCGGTGCGCTCTTACCGCACCATTTCACCCTTACCCTTCACCTAGAATCAAAGATTGTAGGTGAAGGGCGGTTTATTTTCTGCTGCACTTTCCGTAGGCTCACGCCTCCCAGATGTTATCTGGTACCTTGCCCTTTGGAGCCCGGACTTTCCTCTGTATTACTCGTTTCCAGGTAATAAAGCGACTGCCTGACCAACTCTAGCCTTATTATAGCTGATTTTTACAGCTTATAAAGGTCAAGTCATAGTCTGGGGGCTTGATTTTCTTAATATGGCTTGCAAGTCCTTGAATCAGTATAAGGAGAAAAGGAATTATTTCCGAATATCTGATAATTCTAAAGCTGTTTGATAGACTAATTTTTTGCGCAGACCTGTTAGCTCTGCAGTTAGTTTCACCGCTGTCTTTATAGAGCATTCTGTTAAGAGAATTTTAAGTGTATTTAATTGCTGTTCATTTAATGCGTCAGGTTTTTTTTCTATCTTTGCAGCAGAAACCATGACGACTAATTCACCGCGTTGCATATTACTATCTTGTGCAAACAGAGTTAGCATTTCCTGTATGCTGGATTTTACGATGGTTTCGTGTAATTTTGTTATTTCGCGGGCTATTGCTATCTCATGGCTTGCCGGCAGTACACTGGCAAGGTCCTTAAGGCACACATCTATGCGGTGACAGGACTCATAGAATACCCAGGTTGCAGAATTGTTCTTCTGTTCTTTAAACAGGCTAATTCGTGCGCTAGAGGTACGAGGTAAAAAGCCTAAGAATGAAAATCGGGTAACGCCCAGTCCTGATGCACATAACGCAGCTATCAAGGCGCATGCACCCGGTATTGGAGATACCTTGATTCCCGCTGCTTGGGCTAAAGCTACGACCGGCATGCCAGGGTCACTTATCAGAGGGGTGCCTGCATCAGAAATAATAGCAATAGATATTCCTTGCTTAATTTTCTGGATTAAGCCTTCTGCTTTTTGTTGCTCGTTGTGTTGATGAAGTGCGATGCAATGTGTTGTAATGCCATGATGTTGTAACAGGGGCCGCGCATGTCGGGTATCTTCTGCGCAGATGAGATCGACCTGCTGTAATGTTTCGATAGCCCGGTTACTAAAATCAGCTAAATTGCCGATTGGGGTTGCAACAACATATAATTTGCCATGCTGGTTAGGCATATTAGAGTCCTGAAGTGAAAGTGGTGGCTTAATAGTATACTTCGAGCAATCGAGACTGAATAAAGATTTTTTACCGAATGTAACTGAATTGTAGTATTTATGGAATATTATACAAAGCTAATACTTAAAAGTCAGGATATTATAAAATTATCCTTGCTCAGTGTCTTGCTGATAATGTCAGGCTGTGCTTTACAGAATGATTGGTATGGGTCTGCTGCAAGTAAGGCAGGCGCTGAGGAGCGCAGGGCCGGAAAGTTATTTGAGCGGGATCACTATGGCGATGCTGCTCTTTTGTATCAGCGTCTTGCGCAGCAACCGTCAGCACGACAGGATATTTTACGCTTAAAGGCTGCGCAGGCATTTTTAAAAATACCGCGGGATGATCAGGCAAGAAAGAACCTGAATTTAATAGTTGTAGAAAAATTAACCGGCAAACAGAGTAATCAACTAAATCTAATGTATGCACAATTAGATTTAAATTCAGCGAATGCTGAGTTGGCTTTAGACCACTTGAAAGGTGTTTCAGTGTCTTCTCTGGAGCGTTCTGAAAAAGCGCAGTATTATGAAATGAGCGCTTTTGCATACGCACTAGCCGGAGAGTTTGTTAATAGTGTGTATGCAAGAATTAAGCTGGATTTATATTTGCACTCAGAGCAGAAAAAGCAGAGTAATAATGGCGCAATTTTAGAGCTGTTAAGCTTAATGTCAGAGCAAACGCTAGAGCAGCAGCTTCAGGAGCCGCAAACATCCATTGTTTATTCTGGATGGTTAGCATTAGAAGAAACTAGGCGGACTTATCCGAGCGGGGGGGAGCGGCAGCAAGCTTTCAATGGTTGGGCAAGCCAATACCCCGAGCATCCAGGGCAAACACTTATTTCTTCCGGGTATTTTCTGGTGTCTGGTTTTAAATTGTCTAATATCAGCATGATAGCAGTGTTTTTGCCAGAATCTGGTCCTTATGGCTCTTATGCTGCCGCAATAAAAGCAGGGTTTGTTGCGGCTTATAACCGGCAAGAACATGCCGGATCGAGACCTGATGTTCGCTTTTATGATACGCAGCAAGCGCATATTTCAACAATATATCGAAAGGCAGTTGCTGACGGTGCGCAGTTGGTTATAGGCCCACTGAATAAAAAATATATTAAAGAACTGGCAGAGCGCAATGACTTAAGTGTGCCTGTTATAGCGCTGAATTATGTAGAAGGGCTGGTAAAATCAAATTTGTATCAGTTTGCGTTAAGCCCCATCGATGAAGTGCAGCAGGCTGTACAACAGGCTGGTTTGGCCGGGCATAAGAATGCAATTATTCTTGCTCCGCGTACAGCAGATGGTCAGCGGATGAGTCAGTATTTGCAGCATGCATGGGAGGCTTCGGGTGGCAATATTTTGCAAGTGCAAACCTTTGATCAGAAAGCGAAGGATTATAGCTTTCCGGTAAGAGGCATGTTGAGTGTTAATGAGAGTCGAGCAAGGTTTCAGCAATTACAGAAAGTCATTGGTATAGTCGAGTACCAGCCTAGGCGGAGGCAGGATATTGATGTAATTTTCCTAGCCGCTAGTGATAAAAATGCGCGCTTAATTAATCCGCATTTTTATCATAATCGTGCTGGATCCGTTGCTGTGTATGGTTTGGCAAAAGTCTATTCGGGTTACGCGGATAAGAATAAAGACATGGACCTAGAAGGTATCAGTTTCTGTACTATTCCCTGGTTATTCGAAGAATCCTATCAGGGAGATTTAAGTATGTCATCTCTGCAAGATATTCGAGAGCAGTTTCCACAAAGATATTTAAGCCTGATTGCTTTTGGTATCGATGCTTATGCTGTGGTAGCTAATATTAATGATCTGGCAACGATACCGTATTATGGCGCAACAGGTGATTTACTGCTGAATGAGTATAATCGTATTGCGCGACAGTTGGTATGCGCCAAATTTAAGAATGGAGAGGCGACTCTCATTCAAATGGCTGAGGAGCCGGAAAAGGAAATTCAAAACAGAGATATTTTCTCGGGAAACACCTTATAAAATGACAGGAAAGGGCGCGAGTGCCACGCAGCGCGGCAAGCAATACGAAGACCTGGCTTTGGATTTCCTTCTTGATCAAGGATTGCAGCTAGTGACGCGTAACTATAGGTGTCGCTGGGGTGAGCTGGATTTGCTAATGCAGGAGCACAATACATTAATTATCGTAGAAGTGCGCTATAGAAAAAATGCGCGTTATGGTAGTGCAGTAGAAAGTATCACGGCAAATAAACGGGCGCGTATTGTCGCGGCAACTAAACACTATATAATGACCTATAAAATAAATCAGCCAATCCGTTTTGATGTATTAGCGATAACCGGAGATATTCCACCTGAGTGGATTAAAAGCGCATTTTAAGAGTATGAGTTTGAAAAATAATATCGAGCAGCAGGTTATGGAAAGTATTCATACGCAACAATTGATTGCGGATGAGTTAATTGATGATATCGAGTTTGCCGTACAACAAATAGTGCATGCACTACTGGCAGATAAGAAGATTTTAAGTTGTGGTAACGCGGCTTCTGTCTCTAGCGTGCAATATTTTACTGCTATTATGATCAATGGCTATGAGCGTGCGCGCCCTTCTTTACCAGCTATATCATTGGTAAGTGATGTGCAAATGATTACTTCCATTGCAAATACTCAGCATTATGATGATATTTTTGCCAAGCAATTACGTGCATTAGGGCAGGCCGGCGATGTGTTGCTGATTTTTAGTATCGAGGGTAGCGCTGTTAATCTGGTAAAGTTAATCAATGCTGCTCATGATAAGCAAATACCGGTTATTTTGCTGGTTGGAGAAAACGAGACAACATTGCCTGCGCTATTGCATGAGGCGGATGTTTGCGTCAGTGTGCCAAGCCAGTCTGCGCAAAGAATTCATGAGGGACATCTTTTAATTACTCATTGTTTGTGTGAGTTAGTAGACAATCAACTTTTTGGTAATTCATCAATATGAAACAAAGTTTGTTACTTATTTATATCATAACGCTCACTGCTTGTAGTAGTGTGGGTCAAGGTCTGGCGGAATTGACCGGGCTTTCCTTTTTGCATGATAGGCGGGATAGTGCTGCCATTACTCTGGATGAGAAAATCGAAGACAGTGCTATTATAGAGTTGCATGGTCTGGATGAGATAAAAGATAAATCACACTTTAATATTACTTCTTATAATGGTAAAGTGTTACTTACCGGTGAAGCAGAAACAGAAGATATACGCGAAATAATAATTGCTAATGTTAGGATTATTTCTGGGGTAAAATTAGTTCATAACGAAATGTTAGTAGGTCCTCTGTCGACACTGCAATCACGTAGTGAGGATTTTTTATTGACTATTAAGGCCAAGGATGCGATAGCTGAAATAAAGGATAAACCAGGCTTTGACGCAACCCGGGTTAAGGTTGTTAGCGAAAATAAAACGGTTTTTCTGATGGGGCTTGTACATGAAGAAGAAGGGGATGCAGCTGCAAAAGCAGCGCAAAAAGTTTCAGGCGTGGAAAAAGTGGTCACCGTTTTTGAATATATAGATTACGCTAACGAAAATAATTGAAGAAAATGGAAAGTTTCTTCAAATGCTGAATTTTTTATAAAATATTTCAATATTTATCATGAGATAAATATTGTGACTAACTGTTTATAAACAAGAAGAATAAATTGAAACAGTGGGTAAATAGCTTAAGCAAAGCTTAAAAAGGGGTGCGAATAGAGTAACTGGAAGTCAGTTGACGCTTTAATGCAGATTTTAGAATTTGACATTAGACTGCTTTCTGATTTAAAGTCTTGTCCGCATAAAAAATAAAAATACGTAACAAAATTATAACTAAATCGGAGTACATAACATGGCAACACCATTAATTCAGATGGCATTAGATTCTTTAGATTTCGACGCAACTGTAGCACTTGCTGAGCAAGTTGCAGATTCTGTTGATATCTTCGAAATCGGTACACCATGTATCAAACACAATGGTATCAACTTAGTAACAGAACTAAGAGCTAGATTCCCAAATCATTTACTACTAGTTGACCTAAAAACAATGGATGCTGGTGCATATGAAGCCGCTCCTTTCTATGAGGCAGGCGCAGACATATGTACTGTACTAGGTGTTTCAGGTTTAGCAACTTGTGCTGGTGTAGTGAGTGCAGCAAATGCTACTGGTGCAGAAGCGCAAATTGACTTAATCAACGTAGGCGACAAAGCAGCATGTGCACTAGCATGTGCAGAAGCAGGCGCACAAATCGTTGGCGTACACACTGGACTTGACGCTCAGGCAGCTGGCGACACACCTTTTGATGATTTAGCAATGATTGCTAACCTAGGTTTAAACGTTCGTGTTTCTGTTGCTGGTGGTATTAACTCATCTACAATTCAAGATGTAGTTCGCGCAGGCGCAGATATCATCGTTGTTGGTGCAGCTATCTACGGAGCTGATTCTCCTGCTGATTCTGCTCGTGAACTACGTGAATTAGTAGACGCAGCATAAAGCGGAGCAACAATATGTGGCAACAAGACCATCAAAACTTGGTCGTCAATAAGATTTCAGAGATTCTTGATGCAACTGATCTTTCGTACGCAGAACAAATGACAGACATGTTTGACGGTGCCAGGCGGATATTTATCTCAGGCGCCGGTCGTTCCAAACTAGTCGGGAACTTTCTGGGTATGCGATTAATGCACAGTGGCTACGACGTTAGTATGGTAGGCGAAATTGTTACTCCCAGCATTAAAGAAGGTGATTTGTTAATCATCATCTCTGGCTCAGGGGAAACAGAGCAATTAGTTGCATTTACTAATAAAGCAAAAAGCGTGGGTGCAAAAATTGTCCTGATTTGTTCAAAAGCGGAATCAACCATTGGTGATCTAGCTGATGGTGTGTTCCAAATTGGTAAGCAAGATCTGTATAAAACAGTGAAGGGCATGCCGATGGGGACCGTTTTTGAACTATCTACCTTATGCTTCTTGGAATCTGTTATCTCGCATCTTATCTGGAAAAAAGAAATTCCAGAAGAAAAAATGAGAGAAAGGCACGCCAACATGGAATAGCACAATAAACGAGTGGCTTTTGCCGCTCGTTTTTTTTACTGCTAGCGAGAATCACACAAATAGACATGACGAAAACTCATGTCTATTTTTCGTTTAATAATTTATAAAACTCTGGAGAACTATATGTCTTCGCGTAGAGAACTTGCGAACGCCATACGCGCTTTAAGCATGGATGCTGTTCAAAAAGCAAAATCAGGTCATCCTGGTGCACCAATGGGTATGGCTGATATAGCCGAAGTATTGTGGAATGACCACATGCAACATAACCCGACGAATCCTGAATGGGCAGATCGTGACCGTTTTGTTTTATCCAATGGTCACGGCTCAATGTTGATTTATTCGTTGTTACATCTGACAGGTTACAACCTGCCAATGGACCAATTAAAATCATTTCGTCAACTACACTCACAATGTGCGGGTCACCCTGAGTATAGATATGCACCTGGTATTGAAACAACCACAGGTCCTCTAGGCCAAGGCATCAGCAATGGAGTTGGTTTCGCAATGGCTGAAAAGCTAATGGCAAACGAATTCAATAAGCCAGGGCATGACATCGTAGACCATAACACTTATGTATTTTTAGGTGATGGTTGTTTGATGGAAGGCGTTTCTCATGAAGCTTGTTCTTTAGCTGGTACATGGGGATTAGGTAAATTAATTGCTTTTTGGGATGACAATAACATCTCAATTGATGGGCATATTGATGCCTGGTACACAGATGATACGGTTAAGCGTTTCGAAGCTTATCAGTGGCATGTAATCTCTGTTGATGGTCATGATGCTGACGCAATTAATGCAGCCATTGAAGAATCTAAAAAAGTAACAGATAAGCCTTCATTAATTTGCTGTAAAACAATTATCGGTTTTGGTTCACCTAATAAAAGCGGTAGCCATGCTTGTCATGGTGCGGCTTTGGGTGATGAAGAAGTTGCATTAACACGTAAAGAGTTAGGCTGGGAGTCGGCTCCGTTCGAAATTCCTGCAAATGTTTATGCAGGTTGGGATGGCAAGGCAAAAGGTGCAGTAGCTGAAAAAAGCTGGGATGCAAAATTTGCAGCCTATGCTAAAGACTTTCCTGCAGAAGCGGCAGAATTTACACGGCGTATGGCGGGTGACTTACCGGCTAACTGGAAAGCAGCAACCGATGCAATAATTGCTGAAACTAATGACGCTGCGGCTAACTTAGCATCACGTCAGGCTTCACAAAAAACAATCGCAGCATTAGCTCCTTTATTACCTGAGTTTTTAGGTGGTTCTGCAGATTTAACAGGTTCTAACTTAACTAGTTGTGATAGTTTCACGCATGTTGATGGTAAAAAGCCAGGTAATTACATCTCTTATGGTGTACGTGAATTTGGTATGTACGCAATCATGAACGGCATGTCATTACACGGTGGATTAATTCCATTCGGCGGCACATTCCATATGTTCTCTGACTATGCAAAAAGTGCGTTCCGCATGGCTGCATTGATGAAAATTCGTACGATTGCTGTATTAACTCATGACTCTATCGGTCAGGGTGAAGACGGTCCTACTCATCAGCCTATTGAAAATACATCGGCAATGCGTTACATCCCTAATATGGATGTCTGGCGTCCTGCTGATTCTACAGAGGTTGCTGTTGCCTGGATTGCTGCTGTTGAGCGTATGGATGGACCTTCTAGCTTAGTGCTTAGTCGTCAGGGAATTCCTGGGCGTAAACATGATACGGCGGATTTTGCTGCAATACGCAAAGGTGGCTATGTGTTATCAGAAGCTAAAGGCAGTGCTGTAGCTATCATTATTGGCACAGGTTCTGAACTTGATTTAGCTGCTAAAGCACAAGAAGTATTAGCTGCTGAAGGCATCCATGTACGCGTTGTTTCTATGCCATCGACTAATGTGTTTGATCGCCAAGATCAGGCTTATAAAGATAGCGTATTAACGCCAGGCGTAAAACGTATTGCTATTGAAGCTGGTGTGACTGATTTCTGGCGTAAGTATGTTGGTTTAGATGGCGCTGTTGTTGGTATCGATACATTTGGTGAGTCTGCGCCAGGTGGTGTATTGATGGAACATTTTGGCTTCACAGTTGATAATGTAGTTAAGACTGTAAAAGAAGTAGTGTAGTCTAAAGTTAAGATACAGTTCCAAGTTTACGAATAGCCACGGATTAGTTATACTCAGTCCGTGGCTTATTCGATTCTTACTACCTATAGGTGAATTGCGTGAAAAAAAATAATGTACAAAAAGGCATATTTGCTGCCTTGTTATTAGCTAGTCCTTTCGTGACAGCAGGTACTCAATACCCAGCGTCTGATTTTCAACCCAAAGTTGTTTATCAAGATGAAAGCTATCAGCATCAAAGTTCAGGATCATCTAGTTCTGCAAGCTCTTCGAGCAGTAACAAAGCAAAGCCAGATGCAAGTTATCCTGCAGCGACTTTTCAGCCAGAAGTATTGTATATCGATGAAGATTACAAACATAAGACTGGATCAGAAGCTAATAAATCGGCTTTTACAAGAAAATCGACTGCTACTGCAGCAGTAACAGAAAGTAGTGCAGAAACTGCGAGTGCTGAAGATTCGTCAATGAATCCATTGTTTGCTATCGTTGTTTTAGGCGTTGCAGGTTTTCTTTATAGTAAACAAGCTAATGGGTCTGCTAAGCCTAAAAAGACTGCTGGCGTTAGAAGACAGACAAATTCTGGAGGTTTTCGTAATGCTGATGGTGTAAGTGGCGTAGCTAAATACCTACAGAATAAAGTACCTAAACTTTCTAGTGTTGATAAATATTTAGAAGCAAACCAGACTGCACCTAAGTCGGGTGTTGCAAAGTATGTTGCAAGAAGAGTTGTAGCCGCAAAAAAAGCAGCTTCTGAAAATGTAACGGGTGTAGAAAAATATATGCGTAACCAAAAGCGAGGGTAATTGAATGGGATTTTTATCTGGTATTTTTTCCAGTAAACAAACTAGTCAAAATATCTATCGTGATGAAATATCCTCATCTTCAGATGAGGGTTTAACAGGTGTAGCTAAGTATATACAAACTCAAAGCGATAAGCCTGTTGGGCAAGGTAGTTACACAAAAAAAGTAAGTGGTGTTGCTGAGTATATCAGTACTCACAATGCTAACTCGATAGAGTTAACTAGTGCTGAGAAGGACGTGATAAATGCCCGTATCAATGAAGCAATAGAACTAAGAAAAATAGAGGAGAGCTTGATGAGTGCAGAAAATGAAGAATTAAGTGGTGTGGCCAGATATGTTGAGCATCAGGAACAAGTCATAAGAGATGCTCAAGAAGCAAAGGTAGCTCTTACCGGCGTAGCTAAATATTTATCAACTGTGGTTGAGAATAAGCCTGTTTTAACAGGTGTTGCACGATATTTATTTAACCGTGCAGATGCTCAGGTAAGCAGTGTTGATAGATATGTGATTAATAAATCTCTAGCCGATAAAAATAAGCCTGAAGTTGTTATTATTCCACCATCAAGTGTGACTAAATACTTAGAAAGCAGACCTACAATTTTGACCAGTAGCGTTGCAAAGTATATTGCTAAACAAGCCGTTGCAGAAAAACAGGTAGTTGCCTAAACAATTTATCGTGTAGTTCTTACGGGATAAATTCGCTTTGTAATTATTACTTTTAGCCCATAAGCCGAAAGTAATAATTACAATACAAAGCGATGTCATATATTCAAGTCTGCTTTGCTTAATTTACAGTGCAATTAAGCAAAGCAGATTTATCTTCTCCGGCTTAGTGTTTTGGCCGCTGTTGTTTAGCTTATTTTTTGTAACTACTCAGCGTATTTTAATATCGTAATACTTTGATATTTAAGTAGGATGGGAAAAGTTTACGTGCCCATCTAAACAATTGTTGATAGGTATGCTGCGTTTTGCCCGTCCTACTCTCCTCCAGCCATTTTATTTTTAAAAAACACGCTGAGTAGTTACATTTTTTAAACAATACAACATTCATCAAGAGTATGTTATCCGGGATGAAATCGCAATAGATTTCGTAAATGGCCCAGATTTTCCAATCTAATCAGTATCAGTTATCACAGTAAAGAGTGATAACTTATTTTATTTAAATACAATCTATAAAGGTACCTTACAATGGCTAATTATTTAGACCAACTTAAAGCAGTAACTGTTGCTGTTTCTGACACCGGTGATATCGGTGCAATTGAAAAATTTACACCGCGTGATGCAACGACTAATCCTTCATTGATTACCGCTGCAGCGCAAATGCCACAATATCAGGCTATTGTTGATGATACATTAACCGCAGCGCGTACTACATTAGGTGCGTCTGCTTCTACTACAGAAGTAGCAGGATTAGCATTTGACCGTTTAGCTGTATCTTTCGGGTTAAAAATTCTAGAAATCGTACCTGGTCGTGTTTCTACTGAAGTTGATGCGCGTTTATCTTATGATACTGATGCTACGATTGCTAAAGGTCGTGATTTAATCGCACAGTATGAAACTGCAGGTGTTGACCGTAAGCGTATCCTGATTAAAGTTGCTGCAACATGGGAAGGAATTCAGGCTGCTAAAGTACTTGAAGAAGAAGGTATCCATACTAATTTAACGTTGGTATTTGGTTTACATCAAGCAATCGCATGTGCTGAAAATGGCATTACTTTGATCTCTCCTTTTGTCGGACGTATTCTTGACTGGTACAAAAAAGATAGTGGTCGTGATTCATACGAGCCAGCTGAAGATCCAGGCGTTGTTTCTGTGACTGAAATTTTCAACTATTACAAAAAATTCGGTTTTACAACTGAAGTAATGGGTGCAAGCTTTCGTAATATTGGTGAAATTACTGAATTAGCAGGCTGTGATTTACTAACAATCTCTCCAGGATTATTAGATGAATTACAATCTACTGAAGGTAACTTGCCAGTTAAATTAGATGCTGCTAAAGCGCAAGGTATGGATATAACTGAAATCAATGTTGATAAAGCAACATTTGATAGAATGCATGCTGCAAACCCTATGGCAACTGAAAAACTGACTGAAGGTATTCAGGGCTTCGAAAAAGCACTGGTCGTTTTAGAAGAGTTATTAGCAGGTCGTCTTGCTGAAATAGAAGCTTAATATTTATTACGCTTGTTAAGAAAAAGGCCTACTTTGTAGGCCTTTTTTTTGCTTAAAATAAATGTGGGGCTGGGTTAGGTTGTCAAGTGAGATTGAGTTGAAGTAACCCGACAGGCCTCGTTGGTATTGAGTCTTGTCAAGTTACACTTTTATTCTGGGAAATTATTTAACCCGCATCCCGGCAACGGCTCCATCATCAGGGTGCAATACCCATAAATCCTTGCCACCAGGTCCTGCCGCCAGCACCATACCTTCAGATATGCCAAACTTCATCTTTCGGGGTTTTAAGTTAGCGACAACAACGGTTAATTTGCCTTGTAAATCCTCGGGGTTATAAGCTGACTTTATTCCAGCAAACACATTGCGAGTTTCATCGCCTATATCGACAGTTAACTGTAATAATTTATCAGCACCTTTAACGTGCTCGGCCTTAATGATTTTAGCGATGCGGAAATCAATTTTTGCAAAATCATCAAATTCGATTTCATCACTGATAGGCTCAAACTTTTTTACAGCGAGTTCGCTAATTTTTGCCAGGTTTTCTTTAGACTCTTCTACAATAGCGGCAACTTTAGTCTCATCAACACGCGTCATTAATGCTTTAAAGGGCTTAATAATATGGTTGGTTAAAGGTTCGCTCGCACTAGGCCAAACTTGCTCAGGAATATTTAAGAAATCTTCACTTTCTAAGGCCAGCTGGGGGAGTACGGGTTTTAAGTAAGCAATTAGTAAGCGAAACAGGTTAATACCCATGGAGCAAATATCGTGCAACTCTTGATCTTTACCTTCTTCTTTAGCGATCAGCCAGGGCTTTTTCTCATCAATATATTGATTGGCCTTATCTGCTAGTGCCATGATTTCCCGCATCGCTTTACCATATTCACGAGCTTCATATAAAGCAGCTATTTCCTCATTTGCTACTATAAATTGCTGGAATAATTCAGGCTCCGAGCAATGAGCAGATAATTGACCGTCAAAGCGTTTTTTAATAAAGCCGCTACAACGGCTGGCAATATTAACAACCTTACCTACTAAATCAGAATTGACCCGTTGGCTAAAATCCTCAAAGTTCAAGTCAATATCGTCGACACCAGCACTCAGCTTAGCCGCAAAATAGTAACGCAGATATTCAGGGTTTAAGTGGTCTAAATAAGTCCGGGCTTTAATAAAAGTCCCGCGTGACTTAGACATTTTTTCGCCATTAACAGTTAAGAAACCATGAGCAAAGACCGCACTCGGGGTTCTAAAGCCTGCACCGTTAAGCATAGCTGGCCAGAATAAGGCATGAAAATAGATGATGTCTTTGCCGATAAAATGATATAGCTCGGTGTTGCTATCTTTTGCCCAGAACTCATCGAAGTCCAGGTTTTGTTTGGTGCAGAAGTTTTTAAAACTTGCCATATAGCCAATGGGAGCATCCAGCCAGACATAAAAATATTTGCCGGGTGCATCTGGTATTTCGAATCCAAAATAAGGCGCATCGCGGGAAATATCCCATTCCTTCAATCCATCTTCCAGCCACTCGGCAAGCTTATTGCTGACTTCTGTTTGTAAATGGCCTTCAGTCGTAGTCCATGTTTTTAACATGTCATTAAAATCAGCAAGCTTGAAAAAGTAGTGTACTGAGTCTTTTTCTATCGGTTTTTCGCCTGAAACAGCAGAGATTGCATTTTTTAATTCTGTGTGGGAGTAAGTCGCTCCGCACACCTCACAGTTATCACCATATTGTTCTTTGGCATCACATTTCGGGCAATCGCCTTTAATAAACCGGTCCGGTAAAAACATCTCCTTCACCGGGTCGTATGCTTGGGTGATGCTACGTGAAGTAATATGACCCTCGTCACGCAGGCGCTCATATATCAAGCTGGAAAAATGTTTATTTTCTGCCGAATGCGTGCTGTGGTAATTATCAAATTGTATGTTGAACTCGTTAAAGTCAGACAAATGTTCCTGGCCTACCTGGGCAATTAAATCTTCAGGTTTAATTCCCTCACGGTCAGCTTTTAGCATAATAGGCGTGCCATGTGTATCATCGGCACAAACATAATAGCATTGGTTACCGCGTTGTTTTTGAAAGCGAGACCAAATGTCAGTTTGTATATATTCAACTAAATGGCCAAGATGGATAGGGCCATTAGCATAAGGCAGTGCGCTGGTAATGAGAATTTTACGATCTGACATAAAGATTAAAGTCTGCTTGGGATGGGCGGCTAAAATAACTCACTATTATGGCACAAAATACTATATTATTCCGACCAGAAATCTGGTTTTGAATAGGAAACTAGAAAGTCAGGCAATAGCCAAGTAAAATACTTGGTTATTAACTTATTTTAACACTGCTGCTATGGAGTAGCTAAAATGTCGATGATTGAAAAAGCAGATATAGAAAACCTCTTAAAAAATATTATAGACCCTAATTTAGCAACCGATTTAGTCAGTGCGCAGTCAGTAAAGTCAATAACTGTGCAAGATGGACGTGTGCAAGTTGATATTGAATTAGGCTATCCGGCAAAAAGTTTTATTGCTGGCTTCAAGCAGCAAATTACCGAACAGATAAAAGCGCTGGAGGGTGTCAGTTCTGTTGACGTTCATATTAGCGTTAATATCGTTGCTCATGGTGTGCAAAACTCACTCAAACCGATTAATAATATCAAAAATATTATCGCTGTAGCTTCGGGGAAAGGGGGGGTAGGTAAGTCAACTACTTCGGTCAATCTGGCCTTAGCCTTAGCAGCAGAAGGAGCCAGTGTAGGAATTCTAGATGCTGATATTTATGGACCCAGTATTCCGACCATGCTCGGTTTATCGGGCTATCCTGATAGCCAGGATAATAAGACCATGATGCCTAAAGTATCCTATGGTATTCAGACGATCTCCATAGGTTATTTAATCGAGCCTGATCAGCCGATGATATGGCGGGGGCCTATGGTAACTAATGCCCTACAGCAGTTATTAAATGATACAAACTGGTCAGATGTAGATTATCTGATTGTTGATTTACCACCGGGCACAGGCGATATCCAGTTAACACTGTCACAGCAAATTCCGGTCAGCGGCGCTGTAATCGTGACTACTCCTCAGGATATTGCTTTGATCGATGCTCAGCGTGGCTTGGGTATGTTTGAAAAAGTGAATGTGCCTGTATTAGGCATTGTAGAAAATATGAGTATGCATATTTGTAGCGAATGTGGTCATGAGGAAGCTATTTTTGGCTCGGGGGGAGGAATGGCAATGGCTGAGAAAAATAATATTGAATTATTAGGATCTCTACCTTTAGATATACACATACGCGAATTCGCCGATTCTGGCAGGCCAACCGTTGTTTCTGACCCAGATGGCAGACCGACTGAAATTTACAAAGAAATTGCGCGCAAGATGGCTGCTAAATTAGCGCTGAAAAGTAAGGATTATAGTAGTAAATTCCCTAATATTGTAGTGCAGAATACATAAAACACGTGTAGAGCGGACTTTGTTTAGTCCGCTATTGGCGATTCAAAGTAGCGGATTGAAGCCCGCTCTACATGAGTTTTCAGGAAGCGGCAATCCCTGCAATATTGTAACCACAGTCTACATAAGTGATCTCGCCAGTCACACCAGAAGCTAGATCAGAGCAAAGAAAAGCAGCGACATTGCCGACTTCATCGATAGTCACGTTTTTCTTTAATGGTGCAGTGTCAGCTGCTTTGCTTAGCATTGACTTGAAGTTGTTAATGCCGGCCGACGCTAATGTTTTAATAGGTCCTGCAGACACAGCATTCACCCGTATTCCTTCAGCACCTAATGCAACCGCCATATAGCGGACGTTTGCTTCCAGGCTCGCTTTGGCAACCCCCATCACATTATAGTTCGGAATTGCACGTTCAGCGCCTAGATAGCTAAGCGTTAGTAATGAGCCATTTCGGCCCGCCATCATTTCTCGCCCTGCACTGGCTAAAGCGGTAAAGCTGTAAGAGCTAATATCGTGGGCAATTCTGAAGTTTTCGCGTGTTGTTGCGGCAACAAAATCACCGTCTAGCGCTTCTCTTGGTGCAAAGGCAACGGAGTGTACGATACAATCCAGGCCATCCCACTGCTTGCCTAATTCAGTAAATACCTTGTCGATTTGCTCGTCACTGCTGACATCGCACTCAATGGTAATATTAGAATCGCATTCTGCCGCCATTTTCTCGACGCGGCCCTGTAGTTTTTCATTTTGAAAAGTAAAGGCGAGTTCAGCGCCCTCACGGTACATTGCCTTCGCAATACCCCAAGCAATTGAACGATTGCTGGCTAAGCCAACAATTAATACGCGTTTGCCTTGCATAAATCCCATTTTTGTTTCTCCAGTGAGTGTTATAAGTATGGTTAGGAACGCGTACGGAAT
Organism: Methyloprofundus sp.; assembly: GCA_012960135.1. Taxonomy (GTDB): domain Bacteria; phylum Pseudomonadota; class Gammaproteobacteria; order Methylococcales; family Methylomonadaceae; genus Methyloprofundus. The sequence goes on along the minus strand of DUBW01000004.1, from coordinate 4,832 downwards.
AAGTTGAGCATCTGGCGCAGGGTTTATTCGCATTCAAAGCCTGCCCAGTTCTTGATACAGGGGCGTAGAAACAGCAGCATAGCTAGCTAGCTACGTAACTGTTTCTGCAGCACAGAAGACGGATAAAGAGGCAAGTCAGTTGCTTAAATTATTTCGTGCACGGTCATTAGTTAAGTATCTATGAGCTGTATTGAGAAGTCCAGTTTTAATCCCGTTGCTGTGTGTCAGGCGGGAGATTAGGCTGGTCTTCGCCATCATTAATCAATTTTTCCTCAATGACTGTAGCTTCATCATTGCTATGCTGCGTAGTAGGTAAGTTTAGCGTGCGGCGTACTTCTATGATAAATTTTAAACCTATCGGTGAAAATACGGCTTCCCCTATGGATTCTAGACTAAGCGCGGTCATCATCGTGGCTTTGTTAAAATTAGAGCATTTGCGCATCATAATAGAGAAAATATAGAATGCGCTATCATCTGTAATTTCTTCACTAGTAATCATGTATTGTGCAATTTCGGTGATTTCTATATAGCCTTTAATCCTTTTCTTGCGACTGATAATACCTATCGAAGGCATATTGTCGATAAGTTTTTCGTAGGCATCCGTCGTTTTTTCTTCCAGGGTGAGGCTGAGTTCTTCTTCTAACATAGCGGGCTTCTTTTGTTTCTATATTGAAAATAATTAGTTCAAAAACTGGTGTATTGTTGTTTTGTTTAGCACATGTAAAATAGCCAGCAAATGAAAGGTGAAATGTATAGCACTTTTCAGAGCTTATTTTACAGGATATTTACATGACCAATCTTAATAAAGGCATAACTACGGCGACTTTGTTTATTGCCGGACTTTGGGGCTTTATCTCAGGTCAGTTTATTATATCAACGGTATTGTTTGCCAGTGCAACTGTTTTAAGTAATATTGCAGCAAGGCCCTTGTTAACCAATGTATAGACTTTATTCAAGTGCTGGATTTAAGCATAAATATGATTTAGATTTAAAATTTACATGCTTCCTCGTGTAGAAGGTCCTAAGTGCTCTTTATTTTGCCCCCCATATCAATTAGGTATAGGGGGCTTTTTTTTGCCTGAGATAGGGTTCTTATACAGTGCTTAAGCAAGCTTGGCTCTATCCATGTTAATATCTTTTAGGCACCTGGAACTAAATAACCATCCAATATTTGGGCAGGGTTTTTATTTGTCATCAGTGCTGTAGTAAAAGTCGCATGCCTGGCTACGGAACTATTTCTACAGTGCTTATGATAAACAAAAAGACCAGCACGGATGGATGATGTGTGTTTCCAGATACCTTATTCTTTAGGTTAACGTAAGTAAGGGGAAAATGATTCAACAGCTTATTGAACTAAATCAACAAATGGCTGTGTCAGTATTAGCAAAAATTGAAGAGCCATTTATAAAAGAGCAGGGGATAGAACTTTGGCTAAAACGCGATGATTTATTACACCCGGTTATTTCGGGCAATAAATGGCGTAAATTACAATATATTCTGCAGCACGCCTTAGCTTTAAATACCCAGAAGATTATTTCCATGGGTGGCGCTTATTCTAATCATTTACATGCCCTGGCGTATGTCGGAAACAATCTGGGTATAAAAACGCTAGGAAAAATCAGAGGTGAACGGCCCAAAGTATTGAGTCCAAGCTTAAAAGATATGCAGGAATGGGGGATGGACTTAGAGTTTGTCTCGCGTAGTGAATATCGTCAGCTTCGAACCTACAAACAACATAACGACCTACCTGGCATACAGCACGGAGAGTATTGGTTACCTGAAGGAGGTGCTTTAGATCTAGCATTACAGGGCGTTGCTGAGCTAGTTGATGAAATTGAGCTAGACTATGATGTGTTGTGTGTGCCCTGCGGGACCGCAACCACTATGGCAGGGCTTATCGGAGCCGCTGATGAAAACAGGCGCGTGCTTGGTTTTTCTGCTTTAAAGGGGGCTGGCTTTTTAATTGATGAGGTGGAGAATTTTTTGAAATCCAGAGACTCTCATGATTCGGATTGGTTTATTCATTTACAATACCACTTTGGTGGTTTTGCAAAAATAAACCCCGACTTGCTATCTTTTATACACCAGTTTGAGTGCACACATAGTATTAAATTAGAGCCTGTGTATACTGGTAAAATGCTGTATGGAATTTATGACTTAATAAGAAAAGGGTATTTTAAGCCAGGGCAAAAAATAATTGCTCTTCATACCGGCGGGTTACAAGGAAACCGAGGATTTATACCCAGAGCGGATTAGACTAAACTTAAATATTCCTAGAAACTAGAAATAACCGATTTCCCAGGATAATAGAAAAGAGTAAATAAAACGATGGCTGAAAATAAACAAGAGCTAGAGGATATTGATTTAAGTGAGCCATCTTTATATTACAACAGAGAACTTAGTCTGTTAGAGTTTAATGATCGTGTGCTGGCGCAGGCAAAAGATGAGAATATTCCATTATTAGAACGCTTAAATTACTTATGTATATCATGCTCTAATCTGGATGAATTTTATGAAGTCAGAGTTGCCAGCGTCATTCAGATCGCAGAAATAGATCCCCATGTAACGGCGTGCGATGGTTTGAATGCACGCGAACAATTGCAAGCGATAAGTGTTAAAGCGCATGAATTAGTCAGTGAGCAATATCGGGTTCTACATGACTTGATGATTCCTCAATTGGCGGAGCAAGATATTCGCTTTATTCGCCGGGATGATTGGACTGATAAACAAAGACAATGGCTGAAGAAGTTTTTTCATGAAGAGTTGCAGCCCATATTAACACCCGTTGGACTGGATTCAGCGCACCCATTTCCACGCATATTAAATAAGAGTTTAAACTTTATTATTTTCTTAACCGGCAAAGATGCCTTTGGCCGGAATAGTGGCCGTGCTATTTTACAGGCGCCCAGAGCTTTACCGAGAATTATTCCCTTACCTAGTGAGGAAACAGGGGGCGGTGAGCATGATTTTGTATTTTTATCCTCGATTATTCATGCCTTTATTGATGAGCTATTTAATGGCATGTCGGTCAAGTATTGCCACCAGTTCCGAGTTACTCGCAATAGTGATCTGTATGTTGATGATGATGCAATTGATGATTTGCTGAACGCGGTAGAAGGCGAATTAGCGATGCGTAACTATGGCGACGAAGTGCGTCTGGAAATTGATGGTAAGTGTGTTGATGACACGGTCAACTTTTTAGCTGCGCGCTTTGGTATTACTGATGATCAGGTTTTTTTAGTAGATGGGCCGGTGAACCTGAGTCGAGTACAAGAGATTTATGAGCTGGTTGAGCGTCCGGATTTAAAGTTTACACCTTATAAAGCTTCGATACCCGCACAACTGGCAAGGAATAAGAATTACTTTGAGGCCATTAAAAAGCAGGATATATTGCTCCATCACCCCTATGAGTCTTTTTCTCCGGTGGTAGAATTTATACGTCAGGCGGCGGTAGACCCAGATGTATTGGCGATTAAGCAGACCTTGTACCGAACCAGCTCCGACTCGCCGATTATTAACGCCTTGCTGAAAGCGGCAAGAGGTGGGAAAGAAGTGACTGTGGTGATTGAACTACGTGCTCGCTTTGATGAAAAAGCCAATATTACCCTGGCGGCAAAATTGCAAGATGCGGCGGTGAATGTCGTGTATGGCGTTGTAGGTTTCAAGACACATGCCAAAATGTGCTTGGTAGTACGCAAAGAAGGCAAGAAATTTAAGGACTATGTGCATTTAGGGACAGGAAACTATCACCCGAAGACGGCGCAGTTCTATACAGATTATGGCTTGTTTTCCTCGAGCAAAGAAATTGGCGAAGATGTAAGAAAGATATTTGTCCAGTTAACCAGCCTAGGCAAAGTCACCAAGCTAAATAAATTACTGCAATCGCCATTTACCTTGCATAAGGGACTGATTGTTAAAATTGAGCGGGAAATTGATTTTGCCAAAAAAGGCGAAGCCGCGAAAATTGTTTTCAAAGTCAATTCTGTGGTCGAAAGCAAAGCGATGCAAGCACTCTATAGAGCATCCCAGGCAGGTGTTGAAGTGAAGCTGATTGTGCGCGGGATCTGCTCATTAAAGCCAGGTATCAAAGGTGTTTCCGATAATATTGAAGTACGTTCGATCATTGGTCGTTACCTAGAACATACCCGGGTGTATATGTTTGAAAATGGCGGAAATCAAGAGGTTTTTGCATCCAGTGCGGACTTAATGAGCCGTAATATGTTTAGGCGGGTGGAGGTTGGTTTTCCTATTGAAAGTAAACGCTTAAAACAGCGAATTTTAGATGATCTGGACTGTTATTTACAAGATAATTCCCAGGCCTGGCTTATGCAAAGTGATGGTAGTTATGTGCAGTGTGTACCTGAAGATGATGTTTTTCGTGTGCAAAATAAACTGATGGAACAGTACTCGGTAAAATGACAAAAATTTAACCTAATATGTTTTGCTATTAGCGGACATCGCGAACAATTTTAAATTGCACTAAGAAGGCTTTAAAAAACTGAATCATCGGCACTGGCGCATAAGGACAGTAAAAAAAGATAAGATTAAAATAAGGGCTTGCAGGGTTTAGGAAATATATTTTTAGGCTCAGGATTAGATAGAGAAACTGTCCCACTATGCAAATTATCTATGGCAACCTGAATGTTAGCTTTGTTTAACTGACCATTACAGTCCTGTAATGGTCAAGTATTCCTGTAGGCTTTTAAAGCCACACTGCTTGATAGCGAGAACTATCTGTTAACGTGTAGCCGATATATCGAGTTGAATCCAGTTCGGGCGGGGGATGGTCAACGATCCTGCTGAATATCCTTGGTCGAGTTATCATTTTAATG
>DUBW01000003.1:28302-48211 GCA_012960135.1 Methyloprofundus sp. | reverse complement strand
GCTTTTAATATCGGTCAAGGGTTTATTTTAACTATTATTTTCACAGCTATAAATAAACACTTAAGCCTTTGATTCTACCCTCTTATCTATATATTTTTAATATTACTTTATACCAATAGCTTAGGCGAGAAACCATCGTCAGCTTCCTATTAAAGAAGGATTTGTTATGACGCGCTATCTCTGTTTATTTGCTTTACTGGTGCTCACACCATTATTTTCATTCGCGATAGCTATTGAAAACTTCCTGACCCACTATCATCCCGGGTAAACCGTGCCTTGCAGATAACCCACAGTACTCACGCCCTTCTTTTTTACAATACTGGCAAAACTAAATATCGTGCATGGCCTGGCCAACTAACACTCGATATACAGGCTCAACAGGGTAAGCCTTCCTTTGACTGGCAGGCTTATAATGACAGTTATATTACTTTACCTGGCAGTCCAGAGCATTCACAACAAAAAGCGTCTATTAATAATAAACCCGCCGGAGCCTTCTCTCGCAACAATAAACCTGCTATCGAACTCAAAGCCGGGCACCACCAGATAAACGGGCGTATAGACTGATAATTTCGGAGTCTTTCTCTCTCTAGAGTAAAGCTAGGACTACAGAAGCATCCAATAAATATTTATTGCTCATTTGCACCTCTTCTTTTCTTTGTTTGAATAATAGCTCTACAAAATTATTCTCGACTGTAAATACTTTCCGACTTTTTCCTATACTTTTTTTATAGCCCCCTGATTGCGAAATTTGAAAAGCATAAAAAAATCCAACCCATTGTAATATAATAATTATCTATATTTTTGTGATGAGTTTATGCGTACCTATCGATTAGAGCAATCTGACAGAGAAATTACATCTCACGCCGATGTTACTCTGATCGATGCCGCCATAGAGAAATATACTTCGCTGACCTAAGCAATTGGCCAGGATTTACCTACGCGTCATGGCACTCCCACCAGCGATATGATAAAACCGACCTGGGTATTATGGTGCAGGGGAAAAACGACTCCCAAGCTATTAATAATGTTCGCAACGATCCATTTTTCAATCAATCCTTAGACCTCAATTATCAGATTCCAACAGCAACTAGTATTCGAACACGGCTTGAAAAATAAGCTGATGAATTCAACCCTCCGGTCAATTAAGCCAATGTTGAATTCTTAATCAATAGAGAAGCTTCCATTACAGCCTTGCCTACGGGGCATATTCCACTAGATATAGATGTCACGCCCCTTGCTAATTTCAGCGCTCAGAAAGAGAACGTATCGCGCACATACAAAGGCATGGATGGTTATGCGCCAATTGCTTGCCACCTTGGGCAAGAAAGCCCCTATGTCAACCGAAAAAACCCCACAGAGCTGGACTAAAGCATGCCATCTTGAGGCCATAATGATCTATCACGGCTTGAACGATGAGCTGCTTAACTCTTATTACCGAGAGAGTGGAATTTACCCACACCCTGCAAAGGAGTGCAAATCAGGTTTTTATCAGAAAATCAAGACTCTGCCTCTACCTTCAGGCAGGTACAAATGGAATTCTGGAGGGAATTAATAGTAAGGTTCAACAACAGAAAAACGACAAGCAAAAGGCCATCGTACTGTTGATAATTTTATCAAGACATAAAAAAGCCCCGCTAGCTTACACTAGCGAGGCTCTCTATTAAAGCTAGGCTTTAAGGACTGACTTACATCATGCCGCCCATACCACCCATACCACCCATGCCACCCATATCAGGCATTCCAGGAGCTGCACCTTCACTAGCCGGGGCATCAGCAACCATGACTTCTGTGGTGATCATTAAGCTGGCAACAGAGGCTGCATTTTGCAATGCTGCCCGTGTTACTTTAGCTGGATCAAGGATACCCATTTCAATCATATCGCCATACTCACCTGTTGCAGCGTTATAACCGTAATTACCTTCACCATTAGCTACTTGATTTAATACTACAGAAGATTCATCGCCTGCATTATCTACAATTTGACGTAAAGGAGCTGACATTGCACGACGTAAAATATCGACACCAACTTTCTGGTCATGATTTGCGCCTTCAACACCGTCAAGAGCAGAAAGAGCACGAACCAGAGCAACACCACCACCGGCAACAACACCCTCTTCAACCGCTGCGCGAGTTGAATGCAATGCATCTTCTACGCGTGCTTTTTTCTCTTTCATTTCAACTTCAGTTGCAGCACCGACTTTAATCACCGCAACACCGCCCGCTAGCTTAGCAAGACGCTCCTGTAGTTTTTCTTTATCGTAGTCAGATGTTGCCTCATCAGCTTGTGCACGAATTTGTGCAACACGGCCTTTGATGCTTTCTTCTGTACCTGCACCGTCAACAATCACAGTATTTTCTTTGCTGATTTGAATTTTCTTGGCTGTTCCAAGCTGATCCATTTCAACTTTTTCTAAAGATAAGCCAATTTCTTCAGAAATAACTGTCGCACCTGTTAACACAGCAATATCTTCTAACATGGCTTTACGACGATCACCAAAGCCTGGCGCCTTAACTGCGGCAACTTTAACGATACCACGCATATTGTTAACAACTAGAGTAGCTAACGCTTCGCCTTCTACATCTTCAGCAACTATTAACAAAGGACGACCTGCTTTTGCTACGCCTTCTAGTGTTGGTAATAAATCACGGATATTGGAGATTTTTTTGTCGAATAACAAGATAAATGGATCATCTAATTCAACGCTCATGCTGTCCTGATTGTTAATGAAGTAAGGTGACAAATAACCACGGTCAAATTGCATCCCTTCAACAACGTCTAATTCGTTATCTAAACCAGTACCTTCTTCAACTGTAATAACGCCTTCTTTACCAACTTTCCCCATCGCTTTAGCAATGATTTCACCAACAGCCTCGTCAGCGTTTGCAGAAATAGTTCCTACCTGTGCAATCGCTTTGTTATCTGTACAAGGAGTCGCAGAAGCGATAATTGCTGCTACTGCTTTAGTCACTGCCAAATCAATACCACGCTTTAAGTCCATTGGGTTCATGCCCGCTGCAACTGATTTCAAGCCTTCGTTAACAATTGCCTGTGCCAACACAGTTGCTGTTGTTGTTCCGTCACCCGCCACATCAGACGTTTGCGAAGCAACTTCTTTAACCATTTGCGCGCCCATGTTCTCGAATTTATCTGCTAATTCGATTTCTTTTGCAACCGAAACACCATCTTTAGTGATCGTTGGTGCGCCAAAGCTTTTGTCTAAAACAGCATTACGACCTTTAGGTCCTAGAGTTGCTTTTACTGCGTTTGCTAAAATGTTTACGCCATTTACCATTAAAGAGCGCGCGTCATCACCAAATTTTACTTCTTTTGAAGCCATGTTAATTCCTAACTGTATTTGTTAAATAATTATAATTAAAGTTTTCTACGACTTAACCCAAAATACCCATAATGTCTTCTTCGCGCATAACAATCACTTCTTCGCCGTCGACTTTAACTTCTGAGCCTGAGTATTTGCCGAATAATACTTTATCGCCAATTTTTACTTCTAACGCGCGCACTTCACCGTTATCTAACTGCTTACCACTACCTACCGCTAAGATTTCACCTTCGCTTGGCTTTTCAGCAGCCGAGCCCGGTATTACAATACCACTAGCTGTAGTCGTTTCTTCTGCTACACGTTTAACAATCACACGATCGTGCAAAGGGCGTATATTCATTAATATCTCCTGATTAAAATAAAAAAAATTAAAAATTAAATTCGTTAGCACTCACTTAATACGAGTGCTAATAATAATCTGCTTTTGCAATCTGTCAAGTATGTGGCATCATTTATAGTCTACTCAGCCAGGATCGCACCCTTATGAACGACCAACAACTGTTACGCTATAGCCGCCAGATCATGCTTCCTCAAGTAGATATAGAGGGGCAGGAAAAGCTACTTAATGCACAGGTGATTATTATTGGCGCTGGAGGTCTAGGCTCTCCTGCATCACTATATCTTGCCGCTGCAGGCGTCGGCTCGATAACTATCTACGATGATGACCAGGTAGATTTATCTAACCTGCAAAGACAGATTACTCATTACACAGACGATATTGGGACAGATAAAGTCATTTCAACCCAGCAAACATTAAATAAAATAAATCCTGATACGCGAGTGACTGCCGTTAAACAAAGACTAATGGGGATCGAACTAGAAAAAGCAGTATCTAATGCTGATGTGGTGCTGGATTGTACGGATAATTTCACAACCCGCTTTACTATTAATAAGGCCTGTGTCAAGTATAAGACACCTTTAGTTTCGGGTGCTGCAATTCGCTTTGAAGGCCAGGTCAGTGTATTTGTAGCAGGTGATGAAGCACCTTGTTACAACTGTTTATATAGTGAAGGAGGGGAAGATTTACAGAATTGCGCGACGAATGGCGTCATTTCGCCGATTACCGGTATTATCGGGAGTATTCAAGCCATGGAGACAATGAAAATAATCATGAATATCGGCGAAGTGTTAACTGGTAGGCTGTTACTACTGGATGGTTTATCTATGCAATGGAATGAAATGAAGCTAAGAAAAAATCCTGTTTGCCCTACATGTCATAGCAAATAAAGCGTGTCTGATGATCACTACTCAGGCAAAGGCACCCTTTTTACCATGAGGAGTATGACGGATTTCCAGTGCGCAGCTGATATATTGATGAACTTCGATTAGACAATCAGTTAGCTTTTACTAAATTCTCATCTTCATTAGCTTCATAGTAGAAAATCTGCATTGCCCGTTGGGATTTACCCACCGTATATTATGTATAGCTTATTTTTTACCCAGCAAGCCTTGTACTTTGTGGATAGCCATTTCTACCAGATCAAGTACTTTTGACTCACTGTCACCATGTGGCTCTGTATCGCCAAAAGGTTCACCACTTTTCATGGTATACATATAGATAAAATACCCGAGTGGTGCAAATGCACACATAGCAACCAACCACATAAAGAATGTAAGCTCAAATAAATCACCGACCATAATATATCTCCTCAATGCTTTTTTATTTTTATCAACTGTCAATATAACTCTGTATCTACCTGTGTTCAAGTAAAATTCCATCAATCTATCAAATACCTAAACACTACCCAGCATAAATTGCCTCATTATTTTTCTGCATCCTTGCTGACATCCAAACGTAAAAAAGCTTTGTTTCATCAACAGCTTCATCTGAGAGATATTTAAGTTGCGCTAAAAAACAGTTCATCGTATACTTTGAATTAGCTTACTTGATCAAGCTAGTATAAGAAAAATTAAATATAACTCTGGAGGATATATTATGAAATGGGAAACACCAGCATACACAGACCTACGTTTTGGTTTTGAAGTAACAATGTATATCAACAACCGTTAGTCTAAACGCTTGTTGATTTAAAGGGGGCTTAACGCCTCCTTTTTTTTGCCTGGCAGTTATTAATCCCGTATCATCTCTGTTTCACTAATCAGATACTTTAACCAATATGAAAATCCGAGTTCTCGGTTCAGGTGCAGGCGGTGGCTTTCCACAGTGGAACTGCAGTTGTCCAAATTGCAAAGCCGTAAGAGCAGGCTCTATTAAAGCCAGCAAACGTAACCAGTCATCTATCGCCATTTCCTCTGATGGCGAACACTGGGTGTTGTTTAATGCCTCTCCCGATGTACGCACCCAATTAGAAAACTTCCCGGCAATCCACCCAAAAAACAAAATACGTGGCACGGGCATAGAAGCGATCGTTATGATCGACTCGCAAATTGACCATGCAACTGGTTTACTCATACTACGCGAAGGCGACCCGCTAACGATTTATTGCACAGATATGGTCAAGCAAGACCTTAGCACCGGCTTTCCTATCTTTAATATTCTGCAACACTTTTGTGGCGTGATCGACCACCCTATTCCATTAAATGGCGATTCCTTTACCATTCCGAATATTGACGACCTGGAATTCACCGCCTTAGCGCTGAAAAGCAAAGCACCACCGTATTCACCACATCGCAACGACCCACATGAAGGCGATAATATCGGCATGGTGATTCGTCAAATTTCAACCGGTAAAACAACTTTTTACGCACCCGGTCTAGGCGCAATAGAAGCGCATGTAGAAAAAGCAATGGCCGAGGCTGACTGCGTTTTAGTAGACGGTACATTCTGGACAGATGATGAGCTTGCCTCGGTTGGCCGTCCATTATTAGCGAGAAAAATCGGTCACTTACCCCAGTCTGGCGAAGGCGGCATGATCGAATTCCTGGATACTCTTGAAAAGCCGCGCAAAATTCTGATCCATATCAATAATACTAATCCGATTCTCAATGAAGAATCAGAAGAACGCGATATACTAAGCCAGCACGATATAGAAGTGTCGTTCGACAACATGAATATAGAGCTTTAAATATGACAGAACAAACACCTTGGTCACGCGAAGAATTTGAAGCTCAGCTAAGGAGCATGGAAAGGTATTACCATATACATCACCCCATACACACTTTAATGAACGCAGGGGAACTGACGCAAAAACAACTGCAGGGCTGGGTCGCCAATCGGTTTTATTATCAGATTATGATCCCGATTAAAGACGCTAATATATTAGCCAATTGCCCCGATCGAGAGACCCGTGCCATTTGGACACAACGCATTCTTGATCATGATGGACAGCCCGGTGATCCGGGTGGTATCGAAGCCTGGGTACAGTTAGGTATCGCTGTGGGCATGACCCGTGAAGAAGTCACTTCTTTAGAGCATGTCCTGCCAGGTGTGAAATTTGCCGTCGATGCCTATGTTAATTTTGCCCGTAATTCAAATTGGCATGAAGCGGCAAGTTCGTCTTTAACCGAATTATTTGCTCCCAAAATTCATCAGCAACGTCTAGATAACTGGCCGGAGCTATATCCTTGGGTAGAACAAGAAGGCTATATCTACTTCCGCAAGCGTTTAAGTGAAGCGCGTCGTGATGTCGAGCACGGCCTAGAGATCACTCTGGATTTCTATAAAACACGAGCACAACAAGAGCGTATGCTAGAAATATTGAAATTTAAGTTAAATGTTTTATGGTCGATGGCAGATGCCATGTATATGGCGTATATTAACGACATGCCTCCGTACTTTAATATTAAAGAGAACTGATAAGTAGACTGGGCTTGATAGCCTAACCCAGCCTACAATAAGCATAAAATATGACCATAAACCCCGAATTACCCATCAACTTCTCCCCCATGCACAGACTGCAATGGGAAGAGGTGCAACAAAAAGACGTTATCCTTTACCCTGAAGGTATGGTTGAATTAAACCAGAGTTCTGCAGAGATATTAAAGCTGTGCGATGGCACCCGAAATCTGGATCAAATCGTAACCGACCTGGAAGAAAAATTTTCCACCACTGATTTAAAAAACGATATTACTAGCTTCCTAGACGTGGCACTTAATAATGGCTGGATCCAACAAGACTAACATCACACCTCCTCGCTGGTTACTTGCAGAGCTCACTTATAAATGCCCCCTGCAATGCCCCTACTGCTCAAATCCTCTGGATTACGCAAAGCACAGCGATGAAATTAGCACCGAAGACTGGAAACGCGTACTTTCTGAAGCTCGTAAAATGGGCGCGGTACAACTCGGTTTTTCAGGTGGCGAGCCTTTAACGCGCCGGGATTTATCAGAACTGGTAAACCATGCAAGAGAACTGGGCTATTACTCCAACCTGATAACTTCAGGCTACGGCTTAACTGAAGAACGGATTATTGAGTTAAAAGAGGCCGGACTGGATCATATTCAGGTCAGTATACAAGCTAGCTCCAAAGATCTAAATGATCACCTCGCAGGCACTGAATCCTTTACCCATAAAAAAGAAGTCGCTCGCCTAGTCAAGAAGCACGGTTACCCGATGGTATTATGCGTGGTCATACATCGTGAAAACATCCATCAAATGTCAGAAATTCTAGCAATGGCAGAAGAGTTAGGGGCTGATTATCTGGAACTTGCCAATACTCAGTATTATGGCTGGGCACATGCCAATCGTGATTTATTACTGCCTACCCGAGAGCAATTCGAAACAGCAGAACAAATAGCTCAGGACTTCAAGAAGAAAGTCGAGGGCAAGATGAAGATCTATTACGTCGTGCCCGATTTTTATGAAGATCGCCCAAAAGCCTGTATGAATGGCTGGGGCACGACATTCCTGACAATTGCACCTGATGGCGTTGCCTTGCCTTGTCATTCGGCACGTGAACTACCAGGACTGGACTGCCCTAACGTCAATGAATACAGCATTTCGGAAATCTGGCATGAGTCCAAGGCCTTTAATTTTTTTCGTGGCAATGACTGGATGCAAGAGCCCTGCAAAAGCTGCGATGAAAAAGATAAAGATTTTGGCGGCTGCCGCTGTCAGGCTTATTTATTGACTGGCGATATGTATAAAACCGACCCTGTATGTAGCAAATCACCCGACAAACAAGTAGTCCAGGATGCTATAGACGCCGCCAGAAACAGCGCAATGTCGGCTGACGAAAAACCGCTTATTTTTCGTAATAGTAATAATTCCAAGGCTTTCTAATCAACATTGAGAACATAGAACTAATACAGCACTAGTGCTGTATTAGTCACTCAAACAAGCCTTACACATCAGGTAAGACACCTAGAAATAAAAAAACGCCCAATATTGGGTGGGATTTTTATTTCTAGGTGCCTAAAGCTTGCTCTATGAAACAGCTATTAATTTGAGGAAATATCATGAACAACAAGCGATATATTATCAATGCCTTGGTGCTAACAGTACTTATAAGCATCCTCAGCGGCTGTAGCACAAAAAGAGATTCAGCTCTTACAACTGAATTAGCGAACATTAAATTAGAACTTGCCCGGGCCGAACTTGCCCAGGCTGAACATGCAGATACCTCTGAACCTATAGAAACCACTGAACTTGCAGCTACGTCTGAACCTGCAGATATCGATGAACTTGCAGATATCAAAGATATTGCCGAGGAGGGTTTTATCTACGGTCTGCCGATCGTGATGAATTATGCCGTTATGAGTGAATTTACCCTTGACAAGGATTCGGGGCAATACAAGGATTCGTACAACAGAATTTACAATGATTCTCAAGTCTTTACCTACAAGGACACGACTATAGTCACCCCCAATAGTGACACACCATATTCAATGCTTTGGCTAGATTTGCGTGCGGAACCCATGGTGGTTTCAGTACCTGCAGTGCCAAAAGAGCGCTACTACTCGGTACAGTTTATAGACGGCAACGTCTACAACTATGGCTATGTCGGCAGCCGCACGACTGGAACCAATTCGGGTAATTACCTCGTTGCTGGTCCCAATTGGAAAGGTGAGGCGCCGGTAGGAATCAAAGAGGTTTTCCTATCCTCGACACCCTTCTCGCTGACCGTATTTCGCACCCAGCTTTTCAACACTGAGGACATATCAAATGTCATAAAAGTACAAGCTGGATACAAAGTACAGTCGCTATCTGCATTCATGAAACAACCTGCACCGCCCGAAGCAGCAACGATCAATTTCCTTCCAGCCACGACTAAGGGCATCAAAGAAAACTTCTACACATACCTTGATGCCGCCCTCCAGTTTGTGCCAATGACATCGAAAAACAGGGCGATCCGAGCCAGGCTCGCCAGGATTGGAGTCGGCCCTGGCAAGACCTTTGAGTTCAAGGACCTTGCGCTGGAACATAAAGCAGACGTTTCACAGGCTATAAGAGATGGCGACAAAAAAATAAATGATTTCTTAGCGACCGGGATGAAAAATATAAATGGTTGGAAGCTTGGCGCACTCTTTGGTGACCTATCTTTCTACAACGGCAATTGGCTGAAGCGAGCCGCTGCCGCCAGAGCAGGAATATTCGGAAACGATGCTCTGGAAGCGATGTATCCTATGACGCGGACAGATGCAAACGGCGAGCCCCTTGATGGCAGCAAGCATAACTATACACTGACATTCCCTGCAGACCAGCTACCGCCCGTAAATGCCTTCTGGTCGGTGACTATGTATAACGGCAAGACGCAATTTCTAATCAAAAATCCGATCAATCGCTATCTGATTAATTCGCCCATGCTAACGGATATGCACAAAAACGAAGATGGCTCGTTAACGCTCTACATTCAGAAGGACTCACCTGGGAAGACTAAGGAAGCCAACTGGCTCCCAGCACCTGACGGACCGATTTATTTGGTTATGCGTCTATATTGGCCTAAGGTGGAAGCGCCTTCCATCCTTCCTATCGGCAAAGGCACCTGGGCTCCAGCTCCTGTCGTTCAGGTTCAGTAAGCCGCTCGATGATTTCCATTCAAATAGGCATGATCATACGGGGGCTTCACTTTAGTCCCCGCTTTTCAGAAGCTGAAAAGTTATTCACTTACTCCCGTTCAACCCCATTGCCATCATGCGCAACCATAACACTGCTCCCGTCCTAACAGTTCAAAATGTTTGATCATAAAGCTTGATAAATACACTACAATCCAGCTGGTAATCGAAGTACCTATCAGAATATTTGCTAGCATTGTATTCTAAATATCCTAGATAACACCATCCAGTAGCTGCTACTGCCAGATCATAATCCACATAATAATACCTGCTACAAAAACAAAGACACTACGCTCAAGGGGTTTAGGGATACATTTGGTCAGCCATTGCTTAAAAGCCGGGGCGCGATAATTGTATGCTGCACGGCAAATATAAAAATTAACAGAAAATTAATGAGCATCGATATGCCCGCAGGACCTACCGGATCTGAATCTACGGATTTTGGCACAGGAAAATGCCCCTAAAACGTGAATATGCTATTACGCGCCATAGATCAATGCAAATAACTTCACTTTACCCCAACTGATAAGTGATAAGACTAGATGCGCTTATACCCAATCCGGTACAAATTCGCAAGCCAGGCTGCTTTCGTAACGATACCCATTCGCTATCAGCAACTTAATTTATTACAGTCCTTCCCAGGGTGCACACAAGCCTTCGACATTAACACCATACATATCCAGCACACGCCCTACGCCTTCATCAACCATTGCGGCTATGGAATTAGACTTATTATAAAACGCAGGCATCGGTGGAAAGATAATCCCTCCCATCTCTGTTACGCTAGCCATATTACGTATATGTGCCAGATTTAACGGAGTTTCTCGCGGCATAATCACTACTCGGCGGCGCTCTTTTAAAGCCACATCCGCCGAACGGGAAATCAGATTATCGCCAAAACCGTGTGCAATCGCTGCTAGAGTCTTCATGGAACACGGAGCAACGATAGTCCCCTCGGTTTTAAATGAGCCACTGGCAATGCTCGAAGCGATATCATCTATACCATGAGTGACATCGGATAATGCATATAGATCCTTACGTGACATATCCAGTTCATGTTTTAAATTAACCAGGCCCGCGTTAGAAATCACTAGATGCGATTCCCAGTCTTCTTGCTGCTGCAATACCTGCAACATCCTGACCCCATAAATCGCTCCGGTTGCCCCCGTCATGGCTATAACCAGGCGTTTTTTTTGTTCACTCATTAGCTAACCTCGTTGCTATTTGATCACCTGCACTGACCAGTGCATCTATCATTTGCTCACCTTCTGCAATATGTCCGGCATGTTCCAGTACCTTATATTCAGCATTCGGCAATGCCTTGGCTAAACTGTAGCCCGCAGCTAAAGGACAAACTAAATCATGACGACCATGAATAATAATCGCAGGAATATTCTGTAGCTGGCCACAGCTTTCTAAAATCTGGTTTTCCTTGATAAAATAATGATTACGGGCATAGTTTAATTCCATTCTGACCTGGTCTATCATCTTCTGGCTAACCGCTTCCGGCTCAAAGGGTTTCTGATAATCCTCGCCAACCGCAACCAGGCTACTCCAATGCATCCAGGCTTGTGTTACCTTTCGCACTACACGCTCATCATCAGACCATAACGTTGTATAGAGCAAGTCTATATTCTGCTCTGGCAAGCTCGCTAACAAACACTGGTATTGCTCGGGATAAATTCGGCTCGCGCCTTCTCTGACAAACCAGTCCAGATCTTGCTGTCGTGCCAGAAACACCCCGCGTATAATCATTCCTGATACATACTCAGTATATTGCTGCGCATACAGTAAAGCCAACGCGCTACCCCAGGAGCCACTGAACAATAGCCACTGGCTAAAGTTTAACTGCTTGCGAATCGCGTCCATATCTTCGATGAGATCTTGCGTGGTATTGTTTTCCAGTTCACCAAAAGGCTGGGACAGCCCGCATCCACGCTGATCAAATAAAACAATATGGTACACAGCAGGGTCAAAAAAACAGCGCTGTCCAGAGCGAGTGCCCGAACACGGCCCTCCATGTAAAAAGACCACCGGAATGCCCTCCGGATTGCCGGATTGTTCTACATATACTTGGTGCTGGCTCCCGGTCTCAAGAAAAAATATATTAAACGGTTCTATCTCCGGGTATAGCGATTTCATTTTTCGTGATCTCCTGAATATTTATTGGCAAACCTAGGGAGTAGGGCTTTAGCCATTACTGTCATTTTAAAAAGCTAAAGCTTATTTATTCCTGCCTTTAACACTTATTTTTAAAAGATTTATACCCTCTCCCTATATAGGCTAAAGGCTACTCCCCAAAAAATAAATAGCTAAAACTCCACACCTTGCGCTGCCTTAATTCCTTGTGCATAAGCATGTTTTATCTTGGTCATTTCGGTTACCGTATGCGCCGCCTCGATCACTTGAGGAGCTGCATTACGCCCGGTAAGCACCAGGTGCACCCAGGGCGGCTTTTTATCGGTAATAAAATCGGCTATTTCCTGGCCAGATATCCAGTTATACCCACAACAATAATTAATTTCATCCAGTAAAACAAAATCATACTCTTCCGAGAGGATTTTCTGCTGACTAAATTCCCAGATTTCTCGGCTGGTTTTAATATCCTGTTCCGGATTTTTAGTATCCCAGGTAAAGCCATCGCCCAGCACATGCCATTCGATATTATCAAAGCGCTCTGCCGCTTTATGCTCACCGGTCTGCCACTTACCTTTTATATATTGAATCACACAGACTTTCATTCCCCAGCCTGCTGCACGAAACACCATGCCAAAAGCACTGGAGGATTTCCCTTTACCTTCCCCCGTATTAACGACAACGATACCCTGACGACGATCTCTTTCTTTCATTAACTACCCCCTATAACCACTTTGTTATTATTTCCAGCGCACGGGTAAAATACCAGTGTACATACGATACACGTCAATTCTTATAGCGTACCCCTTGCTCACCTCTAGTAAGCTGAAAGCAGGGTTCTAGTTTCTGTTCTGCATAATTGAGCGATACGGTAATATATGTGCCATAGCCTATTGCTCGCCCTTATGATCCACCAGCACCTCACCCAATAACATTGCCCCACCACACTCTGCTAATGCAGGTTTACCCGCCTCAGTAAATAAATCCAGCAAGCTATCGACTGTTATATGTAAAAAAGGTAAAAAATCAGGACCTGCTTTAAAAGAGACGGTTTTATGTTGTTGCGCTGTTAAATATAGTAATAAAGCCAGTATATTCGTCGTTTTTCCACAGCTGGATTGAGCACCCGCGAGCAGAGCTAATTTCATTTACTTATAGTACCCACGCTTTAAAATCATCACGCATCATACCGGTTATTGATAGCTCACTCAAAGCCTATATTTTTCAGGGTTTATGCTCTATCAACATATTGATACAATACACAGCTTTCCAGCTATCAACATAAACCATACTAAATGGACGTAATCCAGAAAATTGCCGGCGAATTAGCGGTTCACCAGAAACAAGTCACTGCAGCAGTCGCTTTATTAGATGAAGGCGCGACAGTCCCCTTTATCGCTCGTTACCGTAAAGAAGTCACAGGAGGACTGGATGATATTCAACTGCGTTTATTAGAAGAGCGCCTGATTTACTTACGTGAACTCAATAGCCGCCGTGATACCATTTTAGAAAGCATAACCACCCAAAACAAACTGACACCAGCATTAGAGCAAGCCATCATTGAGGCAGATACCAAAACACGTCTGGAAGATTTATATTTACCCTATAAGCCTAAACGCCGCACTAAAGCTCAGATGGCACGTGAAGCAGGCCTGGAACCCCTGGCAGATAATATACTGGACGATAGAAACTGCATCCCCGAGCAACTGGCTGCAAGCTATATCAATGCAGACAAAGCCATTAATGATGTGACCGCAGCACTGAATGGTGCACGGCAGATTATTATGGAGCGTATCTCGGAAGATGCTGAATTACTAAGCACGCTACGTGAACGTACCTGGCAAAAAGGCATTATCCAGTCCGAAGTTGCCAAAGGTAAAGAATTGGAGGCTGCTAAATTCAAGGATTATTTTGATTTTCAGGAAGCCATTAATAAAATCCCATCGCATCGCGCTTTAGCCCTATTTCGTGGTCGTAATGAGAACTTGCTGAATCTGACTTTATTACCCGGCACTGATGATAAACAAGAGCACCAACTCTGCACACAGTACGTTGCGCGTCATCTTCAGATTTGTGATACCAGTAAAGCTGCCGATGCCTGGCTCGCAGAAACTGCACGCTTTGCCTGGAAAGTTAAATTATTCACGCGGATTGATTTAGACTTAAAACAACAATTACGTGAAGCCGCAGAACTGGAAGCAATAAGAGTATTCGCCAATAATCTAAAAGACTTACTCCTGGCTGCTCCCGCCGGCCCTAAAACAACGCTAGGACTGGATCCAGGCATTCGCACGGGAGTTAAAGTTGCGGTAGTCGATGCCACCGGAAAATTACTAGCTACCGAGACTATTTACCCTCATCCCCCCAGAAACCAGTGGGACGCGTCAATAAACACACTGGCTAAACTAATAACCCAGCACCAGGTCGAATTGGTCAGCATCGGCAATGGCACGGGGTCGAGGGAAACAGATCAACTGGTTAGCGACTTAATGAAGCAACATAAAGGCCTGAAATTCAGCAAGATTACCGTATCTGAAGCGGGCGCTTCAGTTTATTCAGCGTCTGAACTGGCTTCCAAGGAATTTCCTGATATCGATGTGTCATTACGTGGTGCCGTTTCTATCGCACGCCGCTTACAAGACCCACTCTCAGAACTGGTTAAAATCGAACCCAAGTCCATTGGTGTCGGCCAATATCAACATGATGTTAACCAGATTCAATTGGCCCGTAGCCTGGATGCTGTGGTCGAAGACTGTGTCAATGCCGTCGGTGTCGATATTAATACCGCGTCTGCGGCTCTCCTTAAGCAAGTCTCGGGAATTTCACCTAGCATTAGCCAGAATATCGTCGCTTTTCGAGATCAGCAAGGCGCATTTACCAACCGCAAGCAACTGAAAAAGGTGCCTCGTTTAGGTGAAAAGGCCTATGAACAAGCGGCTGGTTTTTTACGCATTATGAACGGTGACAATCCCTTAGATGCTTCATCAGTTCACCCCGAAGCCTACCCTGTTATCAAAGATATCGTTAAAAAAACCAGCACCCCCATTACCGACTTAATCGGTAAGCAAAGCTTTCTGCGTAGTTTGGAGGCCTCTGATTACACCAACGAAGAGTTTGGCTTGCCCACCGTCACTGATATTTTACAAGAACTGGAAAAACCCGGTCGTGATCCACGCCCTGAATTTAAGAGTGTTACCTTTAAAGCCGGGATCGAAAAAATTACCGATCTGAAAGAAGGTATGACTTTAGAGGGCGTGGTTACCAATGTCGCAAATTTTGGTGCATTTGTCGATATCGGCGTGCATCAGGATGGCCTGGTGCATATCTCGCATTTAGCCGATGCATTTGTCAAAGACCCGCATGATGTGGTTAAAACCGGAGAGATGGTTAAGGTGAAGGTGCTGGAAATTGATCTTCCGCGTAAGCGAATTGCTTTATCGATGAAAAAAGAAGCCCCTGTAGAAAGTAAAAGTGGAAAATCAGAGCAGGTTCAAGCGAAAAGATCACATAAACCCAAGCAGGTAAAAACACCTACTCCAGCTCAGGGTTCTATGGCTAATGCACTTGCCAAAGCACTGAATAAATAGCGGGACATGGAAAGAATACCAGAACCAGAACTGATGATAGATTTGGCGCAAGCCAAAGCATATTCGGAGGCAGACTTTGAGAGCCGGCATTCAAAAATTATCAAGCTAATCGATCGGAGCTTTAATACTGCTGACATTTCAGGGGATATCTTAGATCTGGGCTGTGGACCCGGCGATGTGACATTCCGTCTGGCGCGACGTTTCCTATCTGCCGATATCACTGCCATAGACGGCTCTCCAGCTATGATTAGTCAGGCTCAGGCACGTTTATTACGAGAGCAAACATTTACTAACAGGATGTATTTTATTCAGGCCCTGATTCCGGGTCTTGCCATTCCCAACAAGCCTTACCAGTTAATAGTCAGCACTAGCTTCCTGCATCATCTGCATCAGCCTGAGGTGCTGTGGCAAACTGTCATTAAATATTCAACACCTGGCACCAAAGTCTTTATTGCAGATTTATGCCGGCCGGCAAGTAAACGAGCTGCCAGACAAATGGTACAGCAGCATGCAAGCGGTGAACCGGATGTGTTACAACAAGATTTCTATCATTCTTTATTAGCCGCCTTTACTGCGGAAGAAGTTGAAAAACAGTTACTTGCCGCTGGCTTAAGCAATCTGACTGTGGAGCTGGACGATTACCTCCTTATCTATGGAGAGATATAAGCCTTGAATCAGATGAAATCATAGCCCGCAATACTCAATCGTAATGCTGTAGCCACTGCTGCACAGATTGTTGCAACTGATTTCTATCAGCCCTACTAAATCATTCAGCATCAAAACGATAGCGATAATGCATTTTACTAATGGCAATTAACTGCGAGTTATCTATGTGCTCTGCCCAGGAAGATGCTAACGATTATAGTGCCTTTTATAATCAGAAGCATTTCCATCAAACACTTGACTACAAAAAACCGATGGACGTGTATAAAAAAAGTATTTTATTGAATAAAGCCTCGGTTAAAGCGGCGTAAAGAAAAGAAATAAGAATTCTGAAATAATTGTCTTGATATTTTGGGGTGGTATATGTCCACTGCTCGACAAATTTAGCAACAGACACAAGGTATTTGCTATTTCTTAAGGCTTAAAACGAATATATTTACGATACGGTGAGCCATACTTCCAGGTAAACGCCTCGGTGTAATAATGCATTAAAGAAAAATAACCAATCAAGCCCACGCTAATCACCTGTCTAAATTTCATATCCAAGAAAAACTGCGTCAGCACATCGACCCACTGATCACCATACTCATTTAAAAGAAAAGTCAGGGCAAAAGAGAGCAAAGGCAATACAATAAACACATTAAGCTTTATTTTCTCGGCCCAGCGATATAAAAAATTCTGCGGATGTCCGGCATGTTTATTAGCATCATGAGTTACATAAAAAATATAAGCCGTGGCATCATGTACCAGACGTGGAATTAATATTGCCAGGAAATAATATTGCTGGGTATAAAAATAGAAACTACTGATAATCAAAAAAGAGTTTGACCACATAAACAGCGAGCCAAAGCGAGTCTTTACATATTGCTGGCACCAGAATGTGCTTAATAATAAAGATATCACCAGGCCACCAGCTGCCTGCTTAACCCATTCGGCTTGCTGAACCGTTAAGGTGTTTTTTAGAAAAACCCCCATATAAATACTAATTCCCGCGCCTATGCTTAACCATAATAATAAATAAAATGCCCAGGTCGGTAATTGATAAATACCCCGCCCTACTCCATGCTGCTGTTTTAACACATGATAAACAGTCCAGGAAGCAACCATAATATAAAGCATGTGATACGACATAACCTGAGTAGCAATAGAAAAAAATAGCATCAGCGCCAAAGTCATCCAGAGTATTTTTTTCTGATAATAAGAAAAATAGTCTTTATTACTGGTAATTAGAATACCGCTGGCAAGAATATGAGGCGTGCCAAATAACAATTGAAATATCATCAAATGCCCGGGACTGCTGGGTAAAGATTGCATTAACTCGCCACCAAAAGCATAGCTATCAGTCAGCTGAAAAATCAGGCACAAAGGGATAATGGCATACAGGCTCAGGAGCAGTTTATAAGAAACAGCATGCGGTGCATTGCCTTGCATAGGTTGAGTAACGCGAGCAGAAAGTGTGGACATAAGGGCTGGAATTATTGTTATTATTTGTTGCTAACGTTACACTGTTTTAACTATAAAACTCAAGCTCTACTCTGCTTTTAGGCGATTATCCGAAAAGACAAACCGGATTATGCCGGACTTTTGTTCGCATTCAAGGCGCGATATCGGGCGCATAGTCAACTATGTAACTGATATCACAACGCAGAAGGCGGACAAAAAAACAAGCAAAGTGGTACATTTTTTAAGAGAAATCGCCTTATGTCTTTTAAACTACACCCTATTCTGAAAAAAGACTGTATCGAACTCGGACAATTAGAATTGTGCCGTGTATTACTGATGAATGATAGCCAGTTTCCCTGGCTAATACTGGTGCCAGAACGGGAAAATATGACTGAAATTCATCAACTTACTACTAATGATCAGCAGCTATTGATACGTGAATCCAGCTATATCGCTGAAAAACTGGCTCTGCAGTTTCAGGCAGATAAAATGAATATCGCGGCCTTAGGTAATATGGTGCCGCAATTACATATTCATCATGTGGTTAGATACAAAACTGATAAGGCATGGCCCGCACCTATCTGGGGGAAGTTTGATGCTGTTGCCTATACCGATAAAGAACTCGAAGTAACTTTGGACATGCTTAAAGAATTTATAAATAGCAGGGAATATTAATGCCTTATCCATATTAACTCAGTTTTAATCTTACAGACAGCGTCTGATCTAGCCAAAAACAACGGCAAGTATTGCCTAAAGAGTAGCCTGCTCGTGATTTGAAAGTGACTGATAAAGAAGTGTAATGGTCAAGTATTCCTGTAGGCTTTTTAAACCATGACACCCACATCCTTGTGGTTCACCCTTCGGGCACTATTACGTCCCATTCTGTTCCAGACAGAATCGTCCCACGCTCCAAGAACTATTAGTGAATCTGAGCTCCATACGCCCTTCAGCTATCCTTCTTTTAGTTAGGTAAGCTTACCTATCATTAATAATTCAGGAGTCGTATGGATCGCGCAAGTTATTGAATTCATTTCTCTCTATACATACCACGTTTTTAAACATCGGCAAATCCTCCAGAACCTCACCTTAACGATTCTTTTGTGTTGGCTTCCGTTGACCCGATAACGTCGCCATTTGCTTGATCGCTCTTACGATGCTAAAACAGCTTCAGGAGACTGTACTAAACTTTGTGTCATTGCTTATCATTAATCTCTAATATGAGAGGATAAACCGTTATGAATAAGCAAGAACTCGAAGCTGTCGCGATTAAAAAAATGCCGGCAAACGCCGAAGTTGATCATACCAAAGCAGAGATTATGCAAGAGATGCACGGCAGTCTCTCGACAGTGTCTGCATTGTATGAAAAGTCATTACAACTCGACCCTTATCAATTAAAAGTTCGCGACGAATACGCACGCTATCTGACTATCAATAAACAATACAAAAAAGCATTATCTGTCCTGTGGGGGGGCATGGGGACTGCTTACTTACGAATTTTACCAAAATGGAGTTATGTTTCTTAACTTTCAACTAAGGCTTAATAAAGTCTTTGGCAACCCCGCTGATAATTTAGTCATCATAAACGAAACCACAGTTTAAATACACATAACCAATACCTTCAAAGCCTCTTTAGCCCGCAAAAAAAGGCGGGTTAGAGCCGCGCGCTACAACATCTTCAGGTTTATAAATAAAATGGTTGGAACTATTCCTCGACGGGGAGTCGCTATTTTTGCGAAAGCTTGTTTTGGGCATCCCAGCCCAAGCAAGCGGCAAAAACTTAACGCGACC
>DUBW01000003.1:26372-28185 GCA_012960135.1 Methyloprofundus sp. | reverse complement strand
TTTATTTTGTCTCCACCTACGCTAACGCTCCGATTCCGACAAAACAACGGCCCTACGCCTTCTGGGGACTACCAGCCATCGCGTTCGCTCTCCATAGCTGGCAGCGGGGTGGCCAGGCAAACGAAAAGTCCTCTCGGTCTAACGTTAGGTTTGGGTTATAGGCGGGGTCTTGTAATAACCCCTTCCCCCAGCGCTGCTTCATATAAGCGACTTCTTTATTAAACCGCGCCTGCTTTTCGGGTGTATCTTCATAACCCCGGCTGGCCGATTCATAATGATACATTTCAGCGTAAGGCGTCCAGACATTATAAAAGCCTGCTTCCTGAATGCGTAAACACAGGTCGACATCATTGAAAGCGACCGACAGGTTCTGAGCGTCAAAACCACCCACTGTATCAAATACGTCTTTTCTAACCAGCAGACATGCTGCTGTGACGGCGGTTAAATTCTGCGTCAATAACAACCGCCCACAATAGCCCGGGTTATCGCGTGGAAAATGTTTATGCGAATGCCCTGCCACTCCGCCTAATCCGACGATAACCCCTGCATGCTGAATAGAATCGTCAGGGTAGTATAGCTTGGCACCGACTGCACCGACTTCAGCATGCACAACATGACTGACCATTTCACCTAGCCAGTCAGCATTAATCACTTCCAGGTCATTATTCAATAAAGCGATGATTTCGCCGTTTGCCTGTGCGACTGCTTTATTATTTAAAGCAGCATAATTAAATGGGCTATCATCCCGGATAATCGTTGCCTGACCACTTTCCTGCAGACGCTGTAAATATCTCAGAGCCACTAAATCATCACTGCCATTATCAATAATGATTAATTCATAATTAGCATAAGTTGTTTTGGCAGTAATACTTTCTATACAGCGCTGCAATAAATGAAAGCCATTGCGTGTGGGAATAACAATGCTAACCAGTGGTAATGTCTCGGGTAGCAAATAATGGATTCGTAAGGCGCCCGGCAATTTTTTATGCGTGATCACCTCGGCTGGGCGTTGTTGGCGCTCTAAAGCACTGGCCACAGCCTTGGTAATTTTCGCCTCAGCATAAGGCTTCTCCTGTACACCGGTTGCCGTACTCCCTGCAACTGCGCGCCAGTGATACAGAATTCGTGGAATATGTACAATCTGTTCAGCTTTTAGTTCTGCCATATAACGTAGCACCAGGTCGTAGTCCTGTGCCCCATCGAAGGCTGAGTCAAAACCTCCCAACACCTTGATTTTCTCGGTCTTATAAACACCTAAATGGCAAATATAATTATGTGATAGCAAGAGCTCAGGATTCCAGTCGGGCTTAAAATACGGCGCGTAACGCTTGCCCTGCAAATCCATTTTATCTTCGTCTGAATAAATCAGCTGTACATCCGGATTCTGTCGTATGGTTTTCGCTACCCAATATAAGGCATCCGGGGTTAGTAAATCATCATGATCCATTAACGCGACATAATCTGCTTCAACCAGCGATAATGCACTATTCGATGCCGCCGAAATATGTCCATTCTGCTCACGAAAAATCACTTTGACTCGTGGGTCTTTGCCCATATAAGACTGCAAAACTTCGCGCACATAACTGGCGGTTGAAGCATCATCAGCAATACATAATTCAAAGTGTACATACACCTGCTGCAATACTGACTCGATGGCATTAACCAGGCAAGCTTTATCCGGATTATAAACTGGCATTAATACTGCAATTCTGGGCGTTACTTGCCAGCTATTTGCCTCATCCCTAAAGGACGATAGTTCCTTTTTCGTTAAATTACCATAAGTCGCAAGCCAGGCATCATAATTAAAAAAATT
>DUBW01000003.1:0-26137 GCA_012960135.1 Methyloprofundus sp. | reverse complement strand
ATATGTATCTGATGATGCTTATTATGTTCGCTTTCAATCGCTAATTGTTGCTCTAAAAGCACAATTTTTTCTTGCTTCTCACCATAAAACACGCCGGAACTCACTAATGGCTTAGGAGTCAAAGACTGAGGCAAATGCTCTGCTAATTCGGATTGTACTGGCCGAGCTTCAATAATAAACTGATAAGCAGTGGCATCAGGTGCATGTAATAGCTCACGTGCCTGTTTAGTTGCTTTCAGCCCCGCATTCGCTAAATGCTGATCAATCGCCTCATCAGCCAGGTCCTGTATGCTATAGCTAATATCACAACAAACATATCCAGCCTGCATTAACATCGCAATCAAGCCATCTCGCGTATAAAAATGCAGATGCGTATCATCTAGCAACCCCAGCTTTTCATAGTCAAAATGTCCCTGTAATAATTCCAGGCGTATAGACGCATGCGCTACATTGGGCACCGAGGTTAACAGGCGGCTTTCCTGATGTAAAAATGGCTTTAAACTGGCCAGCATAGCCACTGGATCTTTTAAATGTTCCAGAACATCTGCACACAGAACAACATCAAACTGTTGTTCTTGAATTTCTGTTAGCCAGGTATCAGTATCCAGATCGGCAACGATAGTTTGCTGACAGTAAGGCGCCGCCTTAAGCAAGGCGTTCTTGTTAATGTCTACGCCAACAACTTTACAATCCAGCTCCTGGGCTAAAAATTTAGACAAATACCCACTAGAACAGCCTAACTCCAAAATGCTCTGGTTTGGCTTAATGCGAGATGCCAAGCCCATATGCGAGTCATTTTTTTCAGCCGTATCCAGGGTAAAATCGTACTTATTGTCACTCATAAATATTGTTTAAAAACTGTGGCATTCTGGATCTACCAAGAAGTAGAGCGGACTTTAGTCTGCTATATCCAGCACCTTTTCGCTAATACTAATAGGGCTCCCATCAGCGGACTAAAGTCCGCTCTACAGTCGCTACTTGACAGTTTGCTGCTGTTTTAATTTCTGCACATTTTCCAGGTTAGCTTTATACACTGCAACCACCTGGTCTACTCCTGAGGGTTTTAAGCCACCATCATTTCCTGCTGCGGTATAAGTAGCATAAATTCCGGATGCTGACATAAGTGCTGCATTGACCATTTGCTGGCTTTTACCCTCATTTTTCATTTCATTGGCTAAGGCAATAAAACGTGCGGATAATACATTGTAATCTTGCATGTTTGGTTTAGTCATTTTTCACTTCTCTTAAACAAATTAATATTGTAGTTTCATATCCGGCTTTGACGATCTAGGAAGAACCCGTTGATTGTCTCATCAACGGCAAAGCCTGCCACAGCCACCACTGCTCAGGAAATGCCAGAATTTGTTGTTCCAGTGTTCCTACCAGTTGTTGCATAATTTCTTCTTCACTCAAATTCGCTGTATCAATAGCTGGATAAAATCCAGCCTTCAGTCCAGCACGCGACTCAAATACATAAAATGGCACGATCAACGCACTTGCTCGTTTCGCTACTTTTGCAGGTCCTAAAGGAAACCTTGCTTCGCCACCCAAAAAGGGGAGGCTTACACAGCCATTTTTATCACCTATATAGGGTACATCAATAAATAAGCCCATCACATACTCATCCAGCGCTCGATAAATAGGCCGTGCAGAATCACCTTCAACTAGAAATGGCCCGCCAAAACACTGCTGCAACCAGGCTAGTTTTTTTAGTCGATATTGATATTCGGCTTCCGGCAATCCATGTTCATTGGTCTCCCCTCCATCGCGAGTAATCGTGCCTACCGATACCCCCTGTGCCTGCATACCAACGCCAGCCATCCAGAAACGGCCAAAATGACCACTACTGATAACCACCCGTCGTCCAGCTTGTCGTGCATCGGTTACATGCTGAAAATCTTCTAACTGAATAAATCGGTCTACTTGCTTTTGAGTTTTACAGGTCCTGAAAAACCAGGTATCTAGAGCCTCGCGCTCAACCATAGAAAAAAAATAATCCGCACTAGTGGCTAATTCATCATGGCTTTTCTCAGCAAAAACCGTGTGCATCTGCTTGATGACACTTGCTTTCTCCGCAGCATATCCCGCTCTGGAAAATCGACCCAATAAGCTCGCTAGTCGATATGCAATCCCTTGAGGAAATCGCGCTAGCAGTGGTAATAAAAAACCATATTTCAACTCTAAATTCAAACCGGCGCACTCCACTGATGTTTAATATAGGAAACACCGACTTCTGTACCAGAGTGTCTCACCTTAAACTCACAACAACTTTTCATGGAATCATAAACATGGGCGCTAGTGGTATCAATCAGCCAGATTTCCAGAGTATAGCGTCCGGACAATAGGCTTAATTCGGGAATCTCGTAGACTACACCCAGCTCATTTTCATCATCACCCGTCATAAATAACGCAACATCATCCAGCACCGTGCTGACTCCAAAACACTGTACACCATCATTACGCTTAATAATAATACCTATATGGATATCTTCTATAGTCAGGCTGCTTTGCTTCTGAGCCAATACCTGAACTTGAAAGCTGTCTCCAGTATGATAATAAGCAATACCCCCCTCTTCTTGCAGGCTGTCTAATAAAGTAGCGGCTGTTAAATATGCAGTTAACGGGCTTTTATTATCTTTTGTAACGCGCTCTGTTGCGACGGGTTTAGCTACCGACATCCGGTTCTGCATACGCACATGATCATTATACTGATCAATCACATCACCACTATCGCCTTGCGCCCGAACAACGCCTTTATCCAGCCAGATAGCACGCTGACATAATTCCTTCACATGATAGAGGCTATGCGAACAAAACACCAAGGCCTTGCCTTGATCCTTAAAGGCCATCATACGATCCATGCTTTTTTTCTGAAAATGCTGATCACCTACCGATAAAGCTTCATCAACCACCAAAATATCAGGGTCAACCGATGTCACCACCGAAAATGCTAGACGTACGAACATACCTGAAGAATAGGTTTTAACAGGTTGATCAATAAAATTAGCTAATTCAGAAAAATCAATAATTTCATCGACTTTTTCGGCTATTTGTTCAGCGCTAAGCCCCAGCATCGCACAGCCTAAATGAATATTTTCCAGTCCGGTAAAATCAGGGTGAAACCCGGAACCTAACTCCAGAATAGCCGATACGCGACCGTTAATTTGTAATTCGCCCTGTGTCGGCTGCATAGTGCCTGCCAATAGCTTTAATAAACTACTTTTACCCGCGCCATTATCACCGACCACACCTAGTACTTCCCCGGGTTCACAGCGAAAACTTACCCCGTTAAGCGCCCAGAATTTCTCATGATACTGTCGTCTGAACAGCATTTCTTTCAAGCTGTCGATAGGTTTGTGATAACGTCGATAAGCCTTCGCCAGATCTGTTGCGATCAAAGCACTCATACAAATTCCTTGGCACGTTCTATAGTTTTCTGGAAAAACAAAATACTTAGAAATAATAGCATAATGGCAAAACCTGCTACATATACCAACGCTATATCAGGAAATTCTCCCCTAAGAATAACGGCACGATACGCATCCAGTAAATGATACATCGGGTTTAAATTATTGACCGGAACAAACGCGACCGGAATCATACTGACCGGATAAAGAATAGGCGTTAAAAACATCAACATAGTCAGCAACAAACCCAAAGCCAGACGCAAATCCTGAATAAATACTGATAGTGTTGCCAACATGTAACCTACAGCAATGCTTAAGCAAAGCCGAATCAATATCAATAGGGGTAGGAACAGCAAATACCAGGATATCTGTTCTAACAATAAATACGTTGCCACGACAACAATCAGCATAGCAATGACTTCGGTAACTAACGTAGTCAGCATGGGAACCAAAGGTATTAACAGTGCGGGTAAAGTTGACTTGTGTAATAAAGAACTGCCAGCAAACAGTGAATTACTTGCTGCCAGTACGGCATCCTGAAAAGCAAGATAGGGCATCATTGCCGCCATCAAAAACAGCGCAAAATGGTAAGAATTCTCCATACCCGGAATTCTTACCTTCATAATCACTGAAAATACAAATGAATAAACGATCACCATAAGCAACGGCTGCAAAAACAACCAGACAATACCGAGTATGGTTCCTTTGTATCGACTAGACAACTCACGCTCAATAAGTAAACGTAGGGCATGCGTGTGAGAAAAAATATTTTTTACTATGGTCAAAAAAGCATCCTGAAGTGTTTCCTCCTACAAATTGTAGCTTAGTGCTTAATCCTGAAAATTAAGTTGCTCGCACTTTTCAGGTTACTCTCGCCATTCATTTTACTACAAAACAACAATCACTTCCTGTTCAGTGCTGAAGAAAACCTTAGAAAAGGTGCTTCAACCAGGAAAGCAAAACCAGAGGTATTCAAATAGATATCTGAGATAATCAAAGATACTAAATAGGCGGGATAAATTCTTAAGATACGCTTTTCTAGAAAAAGGCCTGTTGCGCGTGTAAAACTGCAATGCTTATTGTTTAAAATGGAAAACAACGAGGCGGTCAGCAAAAAGCCACTGATAATAAAGAATAGGGGTATGCCATAGTAACCAAAAGCGAAGGCTATTTCTTTCACCACAACAAGTAAATCGTAAGCTGCATCCGAGAAATGCTCAACAAGCACCATAGTCACCGCTAGCGCACGAAATATTTCAAACGCGGTCTGTTTTTTCTTTTGTTTAGGTATCATGCCTCTCTACCTCTAAATCACAGGCAGGGTGTAGACTACCTCTTTTACTTGCGGGCTAAGGTCTCTGGAAACAAATAATCATCCACCCTTGCTGGTCTTTTTGTAAAACAAAAATCCCGCTCAAATATTGAACGGTTATTTATTTCCAAGTGCTTAACTCCACTCTCTACCACTCATTTATTAGCATTGTTAGCGCCCTGCCTCACTGGTAAGCTCCCCTGTTTATTTGCCCGGAAAATTTTTAAGGATTAACGATTAATCCATGTTACTGTAGTATATATATCTTTTTTTTATTAGTCATTCAGGTAGCTGCATGCAATCAACTTCCCTTACAGGCAGTCTTATAAATTCCGGTGATCAACCTCGGAATAAACCGGTAATATTTATCACTTTTTTATTACTGGCTACAGCCTTACCTTTTATTGCAGGCCCAATACTACGATCAGTTTATTCTGGTTCTGATGTTGCTCAGCAATTATTTTATCTACTATTAATGGTCGGCGGATATCATCAGGTCGCATCCGTATACCTGTATTTTGATGACGATGCTAAAAAAATCATCAATCAGCACAAATGGTATTTTTATTTTTGGCCACTGATGATTGCCTCAAGTATTATGCTGTTTTATCTACTGGATAATTTATCGCTGGAAAGCTATCTTTTACAGATATATGCCATGCTGACAATCTATCATTACCAAAAGCAAAATATAGGTGTCTATAGCTTACTCGCACCAAACGTAGGCTTTGGCCGTATGTTACCTATTGAACGCGGCTTGATTATGGGCGGCGCGCTAGTCGGCATGTTGGTATTTACATGGCCTATCGATAGATCGCTATTTCAGGGAACTGTTTTATCAACGTATAAAGACAGTTTTGAAGCCGCTAGCTTAATACTGCTATGCGCATTAACTCTGTATACCAGCTATTTTGCGTGTAAGAACTATCTGTTTATAGCCACCGCGCAAAGACAGTATTTAAGAGCCGCCTTATTACTCTCACTAGTGACATTTTTCTGGCCCATGTTTATTGTTCAGGATAAGCAAACCGCTTTCTTTATGTATGCCACGGCACACGGTCTACAGTATTATGTTTTTATCATTATAGCCTCGGTTAATGGTGATAAAATTCAGCAACTGTTACAAACGGAACACATCAAAGGCGTTTTGTTTCGCCATTTCAATCTTATCCTTTTTATCGTCTTGACAGCACTATCGGCTTATATATGGAAACAGCTATACTTGATTAATCCACCTGCCATTTTTAATTTTTCAGACACTGAAATTAAACGTGCCATTTTTGGCCTGGCAAGTAGTATCTCGCTCATCCATTATTGGATTGATGGCAGAATATGGAAGATACGCCATGATGACTCGCGAAAATTTATGCGTAGTAAATTTCAGTTTTTATTCGCAAAATAAACTCTATGCCTTTAAGCCCTGAACCATTAGCACTACTATCGCTGGTTATTCCCTGCTTTAACGAAGAACAGGTCATAGCAGAAACCATCCGTAGAATGACGCATTTCTGTTCCGAACTGAGCGATCTTGAAGCTGAACTTATCTTTATTGATGATGGCAGTCAGGATGGTACTCTCTCTCTGTTACGTGAATATGCGGCAAAAGATTCGCGCATTAAAGTCATCTGCTTCGCCAGAAACTTTGGTCACCAAATTGCAGTCACGGCTGGAATGGATGCGGCTAGGGGAGATGCCGTCGTATTAATTGATGCTGACTTACAAGACCCCCCCGAAGTTATTCATCAAATGATAATTAAATGGCGGGAAGGTTACGATGTGGTTTATGGCACCAGAACTAAACGCAAAGGAGAATCCTTTTTTAAGCGGAGCAGTGCGCGTGGCTTTTATCGCTTACTCAACCAACTCTCTGACACGCCTATTCCACTTGATACTGGTGACTTCCGTTTAATGAGCCGCCCGATAATGGATTCACTTAAAGCCATGCCCGAGCGAGACCGTTTTGTACGCGGCATGGTTAGCTGGGTAGGCTTTAAACAAACTGCCATTGCTTATGAGCGCGCCGAACGTTTGGCTGGAAAAAGTAAATATCCGCTACACAAAATGCTGCGCTTTGCTAGCGATGGAATTCTCTCGTTTTCGACTAAACCCTTGCAAATATCTATAGCACTTGGCATGTTAGCCGCCTGTATCGCAATGGTCGGGGTTTTTTATGCTATCGGCATGCGTGTTTTTACTGATATCTGGGTTGAAGGCTGGACCGCCTTAATGATTGCCATACTTTTCCTGGGTGGCGTACAACTAATCTGTGTCGGCATCCTCGGTGAATATATCGGTCGCATTTATAATGAAGTTAAACAGCGACCATTATATATAGTCGAAGAATACCTGGGGTTTACTGATCAGCAGCCTACTCATTCCCGCAGTCCGACAATAAAGTACAAGTGAAGATAACTCAACTTATCCGGCTTAGCCTGGGGTTTTGCTGCGCCATTTTTTTTATCTGGCTAATCGCAAGGCAAATAGACTTCTCGGAACTGGTTGGCGCATTGCGTAATACCAATCCAATCTGGATATTCACTGCGCTAGTAGCATTCTGCTGTGGTTATCTATGCCGCATTGCTCGCTGGCGTAAAATGCTGCTGCAAGATAATCCTCTACTCAGCTTTAAAAACTGTGCAGGCCCTTTGTTAGCAAGTTTTGCTATTAATAACGTGCTACCTTTTCGTTCCGGAGATGTGATGCGCGCCTTTGCCTTTAATCGTCAGTTAGGGACTAGTTCTGGCATTGTATTAGCCTCGTTGTTTGTTGAGCGCCTGCTTGACTTGTTGATGGTTCTAATAATGCTCGGCAGTGCGCTGGTTTTATTTCGCCTCGACTTTGAGCATTTTGCAGGCGTGGGTAGTGTCGTTTTAATAGCTATATCGTTGCTGATAGTACTAGTTCTACTATTTCCCAGATTATTCTCTCCACTGGCGCTAATACTAAACCGAATACTTATTAAACTATCTCCAGAGTTCGGCAATAAGGTAGCCAAAGAGATCAATAAAGCCATGAAATCTCTCATACATCTGTCTAAAAAAGGCACTATGCTAATATTAGTCCTCTGGTCTGCAATAGTCTGGTTAGCTGAAGGCACTGTGTTCTGGTGCGTAGCAATGGCATTACAGCCCGCACTAGAAGCACCTGCTGCTGGCTGGCTGGCACTCCCCGTTGGTACGCTGGCTACTTTAATTCCCAGCACCCCAGGCTATATCGGTACCTTTGATTATTTCACCATTAAAGCGATGACGGCATTAGGAACCCCGACAACAATTGCCACCGCCTATGCTTTATTAGTTCATGTTCTGCTCTGGCTGCCACCGACCCTAACGGGTGGTTTATACTTATTCGCTCTAAATATACAGAAATCTCGCAGTAAAAACCTTTATGACCAATAATTCTCAAACTCATGTTGCCATTATTGGTGGTGGCTTTACCGGGCTTGCCGCCGCTTATGAACTCACTAAACAAGGTATTAAAGTCACTGTACATGAAGGCGAAGCCCAAATTGGCGGTCTCGCCTCAGCCTTTGATGTGCAGGGGGAAAATCTAGACCGCTTCTACCATCACTGGTTTACCAATGACCAGCATGTGATGCAATTAATTGATGAATTAGGTCTCAACGACAAAGTCAGCATTAATCCGACCAATACAGCCGTTTATTATGCCAATAACTTTTTTAAATTATCCACGCCCTGGGATTTACTCAACTTTACCCCCTTAGCCTTTGTCGATCGTATTCGCCTGGGCTTGCTTGCACTGCGTGCCCGACGCATAAAAAACTGGCAAGAACTGGAAGATAAAACAGCGGCCGAGTGGCTTAAACAGCTAGGTGGTGAACAGGTTTATCGCGTCATCTGGGAGCCACTCTTAAAAGGGAAGTTTGGCCCGGTGGCTGAGCAAATTTCAGCGGTGTGGTTCTGGAATAAATTAAAATTAAGGGGCGGTAGTCGTGGGAAAGGTGGCGAAGAGCGCCTGGCCTATTTCAAAGGTGGCTTTGTAGCATTGGCAGAGGCTTTAGCTGAACGCATTCAGGCTCAAGGCGGTGAAATTATTAGCAATTCTACAGTTTATGCCATCCAGCCGATAGCTGAACATTGGCACTTAAGTTCAAGCACGGGTGAATCTACCGTAGATCAAGTAATCATTACCACTGCTCTACCTATTGCTGCAGATATGATTCAAGGCTGGGCGAGCAATCATTACCTTGTCAGCCTACGGCGCATCCATTATCTGGCAAATGTATGCCTGGTGCTTGAGCTGAGTCATTCTTTATCCGACACCTACTGGTTGAATGTGAACGACCCCAGTTTTCCCTTTGTCGGTGTTATTGAACATACAAATTTTGAGTGCCCTACAAGCTATGCGGGACGACATATCGTTTATCTATCAAAATACCTGCCGCATACTGATGCACTGTACCAAATGAGTGCAAATGAAATGCTGGATTACGCATTCCCCTATCTACAGAGAATGTTTCCCGATCTGCAGCGAGACTGGATATTAGACCGCCATCTCTGGAAAGCACGCTGGTCACAGCCAGTGGTAGAAAAACACTATAGCCGTCTTATTCCCGCCGAACAAGGCCCAAAGCC
This sequence comes from Methyloprofundus sp., assembly GCA_012960135.1. Taxonomy (GTDB): domain Bacteria; phylum Pseudomonadota; class Gammaproteobacteria; order Methylococcales; family Methylomonadaceae; genus Methyloprofundus. Next base: position 16,823 of record DUBW01000003.1, on the reverse strand, counting down.
CGGTTTACACTTGTGCTCCATGGCACAAATATATCCTGAAGATAGGGGCACTAATTATGCAATACGTGAAGGGCGTAGTATTGGCAAGCGTTTGGCTGACCAGGTTAAAATATAGTTGACTCTAAGGAGCATGCGGAATGTATAGTCGTAGGTAACTCACAATAAATAGCCCACTTACGTAAGAGAAATCTTAGTAGCACTCTCAGAGCAGCATAGCACTACAATAAAAGACGCATCCCGAAAATTAATAACGGGGAGTCACTATTTTTGCGAAAGCTCATTTTGGGCATCCCAGCCCAAGTAAGCGGCAAAAACTTAACGCGACCGCTAAGACCTTCGGCGGTCCTGCGTACGCGCCACTTCGCCACTGGCTTCGTAACATGCCCTAAAATGACTGGATGGCGTTTCGGAATGCCTTTTATTTTGTCTCCACCTACGCTAGCACTCCGATTCCGACAAAACAACGGCCCTACGCCTTCTGGGGACTACCAGCCCTCGCGTTCGCTCTCCATGGCTGGCAGCGCGTGAAGCGCCGAAAGCAGAAAAAGGCTGAGTAGACTAGAGCTTGCCATGCGAGAAAACTATTAGCAACGCGTTGAACCGTTTGGGTTATTGTTTACACCGTGATCATAAAGGTAAAACCAATCAAAAAAATAAAATGGCTGCAAGAGAGTAGGATGGGCACGTAAATTTTTCCAATTCTACTTAAATATCAATGAATTATGATATTAAAGTACGCTGAGTAGTTACTGGAATATTTACAAAAGCTAAAACCCCGGCAGCGGCTGATAAGTTACAGACTTGCAATGTTCTCAACTATTCAGATTCTATGATGATCAATGTCTTATTCCATCTTTGGAAATAACCCTGAATAAGGTTAGCCATACGATTTTCAAGTCCCTGATAATGGACTGATTACGCATATATTCAGCATCCAGTTTTACTTTTTCAGAGATCGGCAAATCATCGCGGCCGTTGATTTGTGCCCAGCCGGTTAATCCAGGTATTAAGTGATGGATACCTAGCTCAGTGCGTAATGTAATCAGATCATCCTGGTTGAATAAGGCGGGTCTTGGGCCAACAAAACTCATTTCGCCTATCAATATATTCCACAGTTGCGGTATTTCATCCAGACTGGTTTTTCGCAGAAAATTCCCGATCGTTGTTAATGCACTCGCTGGATTGGCTAATAAATGCGTAGCAACTTCAGGTGTACCTATTTGCATACTTCTGAATTTTGGCATTTTAAATGGCTGATTATTTAAACCGACCCGATCCGACCAGTATAGAACAGAACCAGGGGATGTGAGTTTGATTAGCAATGCTATTATTAAAATCGGGATATTAAGCAGCAGTATTAAAAAAACCGCTAAAATAATATCAAAAGCTCTTTTCATGATTCATAAATATGGGGGTGCAGATTGGCTTTTGTAGGTAATGAACGTGGTGTAAATATAACAAAACGCACATAGGCAGGAAAAAACGTTAGCTTTTTTAAGTAGCAGTAATAGCTAAAGCTATTACTGCTACTCTTGATGGGTTAATGCGATAAAGTGCGCAATAAATTGGCATAATCTTCATCAACTTTATAATCGCTGTTGCGCAATTCTTTAATACGCTTACATGCATTGATAACCGTCGTATGGTCGCGGCCACTAAAGGCATCGCCTATTTCCGGGAGGCTGTGGCTGGTCAATTCTCTAGCCAGGGACATGGCTATTTGTCTGGGCCGGGTTACCGATTGTTTACGGCTTTTGGAGAGTAAATCGGCTATTCTGATTTTGAAGTAGTCGGCGACTGTTTTTTGAATGTTGTCTATGCTGACCAGTTTATCTTGCAGGGATATTAAGTCGTGTAGCGCTTCTTTGGCAAAATCAATAGTGATGTCTGCCCCGGTAAACTGGGCGTTGGCTAGAACTCGGCGTAATGCGCCTTCAAGATCTCGCACATTCGATGGAATGCGCTTACCAATAAAAAAAGCCACTTCATGATCCAGTTTAATATTGTTTTGCTCGGCTTTATTAATTAAAATTGCCGCTCTGGTTTCCAGGTCTGGTGGCTCGACAGCAACAGGCAGGCCCCAGCCAAACCGAGATTTTAGACGATCTTCAAGACCTGCTATCTCCTTTGGATATTTATCACAGGTTAAAACAACCTGGTTTTTCTTTTCCATCAGGGTGTTAAAAGTATGAAAAAACTCCTCCTGAGAGCGTTCTTTTCCGGCGAAAAACTGGATATCATCAACAAATAACGCATCAACATTGCGATAATATTCTTTGAAGGCATTAATGCTATTTTGCTGGAAAGACTTAACCATATCCTGAACAAATTTTTCTGAGTGTAAATAAACAATATTTGCATTGGGATTTTTTGCCAGGATAGCGTTGCCTATGGCATGCATTAAATGGGTTTTACCTAAGCCAGAAGCACCGTAGATTAGTAGTGGGTTATAGGCTTTGCCTATATTTTCAGAGACTTGTAATGAAGCTGCTTTTGCCAGTTGATTGGACTTACCTTCAACAAAATTCTCAAAGGTAAAAGCGGTATTGATAAAAGTAGGCAATTTTTTCTTTCTCTGCGGCTCTCTAGCAGGGCCAGTCGTACGTGTACTCCGGTTTGTTGTAACGGCAGGCGTAACATTTTTCGAGCCTATCACCATTTTTACAGTATATTGACCACTGGAGAATTCATAAATGGCATCTTCAATTTTGTCTAAAAAATGTTCTTTTACGTGGGCAATAATAAATTGGTTAGGAGCCAGAAGCTTAATAACATCACTTTCTTCTTGTGCTTGCAGTGGTCGAATCCAGGTGTTTAAATCATTAGTAGAGATTTCATTTTCAAGACGGGACAGACAGGAATTCCAGATAGAGCTCATTAAATGATTCGCAAGAGTAAGTAAACAGCGGGTGTGCGCTGAGGGGAAATAAGAAAAAATAGGATTTGCAGACAAAATTATAAATTAAATGATAGCATAAAAGCACATAGCTCTCTGAATAATTACGATCAAAATGAATACAAAAACTATATTAATTACGGGCTGTTCGACAGGCATAGGCTATCGAACAGCGGAACTATTAAAACTACGCGGTTATCGCGTTATTGCCTCTGCAAGAAAAGCCGAAGATGTGACGCGTTTGAATGCTGAAGGCTTTGAGACAGTACAACTGGATTTAGCGGATAGCGCCAGCATTCAAAAGGCTGTCAAGCAAGTTACTGCAATGACTGAGGGCAAACTTGATGGTTTGTTTAATAATGGCGCATTTGGACAACCCGGCGCGGTGGAAGATTTAAGTCGAGATGTTTTACGTGAGCAATTTGAAACAAATTTATTTGGTACGCATGAATTGACCAACCTAATCATTCCGTTAATGCGCCAGCAAGGAGGCGGGCGTATTATTTATAATAGTTCGGTCCTGGGGTTTATCGCCATGACTTATCGAGGTGCCTATAATGCCAGTAAATTTGCCCTGGAGGGGCTTGTTGATACCCTGCGTCTGGAATTATACGGGACTAATATCCACCTTTCTTTAATCGAGCCTGGGCCAATTAGTAGTGATTTTCGCAAAAATGCTTTTGCTTTATATAAAAAAAATATAGATCCAACACATAGCCCACATAAAGCTATTTATGAGACTATGGAAGTTCGTTTGCAAAAAAAGGGGCCAGCAGTGCCCTTTACATTACCGCCTGACGCAGTGGCGCAGAAAGTGATTCATGCAATGGAAGCAAAAAACCCCAGGATTCGATATTATGTGACTTTTCCTACCTATTTATTTGGCTATTTGAAAAGGATTTTACCCGCTAGATTGCTTGATTATTTAGCACGTAAAGTTTAGCTGCCCCGGTTAAAAAAAAGATTTTTTATTTAATACTTTAAACATTTCAGTAATAGTGTAATCAATACGCTTGCGTACTAATTCAGCATCACGCCCTTGCTGTATCTCGGCTTGCGCCTTACTGATCCAGATAATATCTCTGTTTTTATTATTTATTAAAATAACTATCAAGTTCGTATCAGGGGTATTAATTAAAGTATCCTGCTGAGTTTTAGGGTCTTTTTTTAACTTCAATGCCTGCATATTGGCACCCAGCTGGAACGTCACCAAGATATCAGGGGTTATGGTGTTAAGCTTCAATCCACGCTTGCCTAATTCACGGTCAATAAGCAGTTGAATATCCCTTGCGATATCAAAGCCGGGAGGTTGCCATTTGCCAGCCGGATCATTCAAGGTAGTAACAGGATTTAACCAGGCATAGCTTTTATAATCGCTAATATCGGCATGAGTACCCACTTCGGTTTTAACTCGAATATCGCTGGTATAGGAAGTGCAGCCCATAAATAATATTACTAGGCTGAGAGCTAATAGATGTTTCATGATATTAATAGTTGCATGCGTATTCACAGTATAAATTTTAAAAGGTGGGCCGCTGGCTTTAGCCTGGACTGCTATTGCCTTATGTAGGCTAAAGCCTATACCGCAGTAGTAGTGCAGTAATTTATGCAACAAGTAATACTTTGGCTCTAAAGAGTTTCCTCTTCTATATCCTTATCCAGCCAGGCCATAAATATTTCATAACCTAATGCCAGGGTAATTGCGCCAACGAATAAACCCAGGATACCAAACCACATCATGCCACCAATCGCCCCGAGTAGGATGATCAATGTTGGCGTATCCATTCCACGACCTAGAAGCAATGGTTTTAAGACGCTATCACTCAGGCTGATAATAATGCTCCATATGCTAAAAATAATTGCCGGAGTTGTATCCGCGACAGAAAAGACATAAACCATAACAGGAATCAGGATTAACAGTGGGGGTAATTGAGCGACGGCAAGAATTAGAATTATTATGGTCCAGAGTCCCCAGCCAGGTACATCAATAAAATACATCCCCATTCCAGCGAGGGCAGCCTGGATAACAGCTACACCTAGAACACCTTGAGCAATGCTACGAATGGTTGCGGTAGCCAGATTAGTAAATTGCAATCCTTGCTCTTTGTTGGTCAGGCGTGAAGCAATTTTCACCGCAACATCATAAGAACCCTTGGTATTAACTAAAAATATGCCAGAAATAATAATCGATAAAACAAACTGGATAACGCTCCCTCCTACGCCTGCAGCAGCAGAAATAAATGCTTTCCCGAGTTTCTTAATGATTGGGATATTTTGTTTTAACGTGGCTTCAAGATTTTCAGAGGCCTGGTTCCAAATGGCATAAACTTTTTCACCAATCAAGGGCCATTCATTAACACTTTGAGCTGGTGGCGGAACCACTAAAGTCCCATCACTCAATCCTTTAGCCAGATGTGAAGACGTTTCTAGCAAGGATCCTGAAATCAGTATAGAAGGACCGATTAACAAACTTAATGCAAATAGAGTGTACAAGATTGCAGCCAGTTTAAAACGGTTACCAAGCGCGTGGCTTAGCTTGTTATAAAGTGGAAAAATGGCCACTGAAATAATAATACCCCAGACAACAATAATCGTGAAAGGTTTGATAATCTCAAAGCAAAGGGCAGCAATTAAAAAAATTAATACCAGTCGTATAACGACTTCAGTTACTTTTTTGGTAAATAATTTATCGCCCTGATCTTTAGTTAAATTCATATCTTAGCTCTCAAGTCATTGAAATTTTTTAGGACGTAGTTTCAGCCGTTATTTTTACTATATGAGTAATATCCAGTTTGTTGCTTTACCTTTCATAAATCATAAAACGGTAGCAAAAATTCACGCTGCTATCATTATTAATATCTTCGCGAGCCACCACTTGCCACTGCTCTTGGTTAATTTCTGGAAACCAGGTGTCGCCAGAAAATTCCTGTTGAATTTCAGTAATGTAAAGCCTGTCTGCACGCGCTAAAGTTGTCTTATATAATGTAGCTCCCCCAATGACAAATACTTCCTCCATGTCAGCGTAGCTTGTTAACGCACTATCCAAATCATTAAACACCAGGCAGCCTGGTTGTTGATAATCGGAATTACGACTGATAATAATATTTTGTCGACCGGGCAAAGGTCGGCCGATAGATTCAAAAGTTTTGCGCCCCATAATAATGGGCTTCCCCATAGTAATTTTCTTAAATTTCTTCAAGTCAGCAGACAAGTGCCAGGGCATTTTATTATCGAGGCCAATGGTACGATTGGATGCCATGGCGACAATAAGTGATAGTTTCATTTTTTGCTGTCTTCCCAGTTAATATATGATGAATATAGGTTCAAACTTAAAGCGGGTTATCTCTGCTTATTAATGACATCTTAAATTACTAGCCGAAATATTACATGATTTTTGCTATGGCAATGCAAAAAAAGCGATAATACGGCCTATATTTTTCTTTTAAGGGCCATTTAATGAGTACTGAACAAACTTTATTACAACGTAGTGATTCCAAGTGCGAATTATGTAGAGCTGAACAAAACCTGACTGCATATATGATTCCACCTGATAATGAGGACAGTGCAGAAAAATCAGTCTTACTATGTGATAAATGCACAACACAGATTACCAACCCGGAAACCATGGATGTCAATCATTGGCGTTGCCTGAATGATAGTATGTGGAATCCAGAGCCTGCTGTCCAGGTGTTGGCATGGCGAGTGCTGCAATGCTTATCTAGCGAATCCTGGGCGCGGGATCTTGCCGATATGCTGTATTTAGAATCCGAGGTACTTAGCTGGGCGGAGTTAGCTAGTATTGGTGGCAATCAAGAAGATGATACTGAAGCGACTGTGGATAATAATGGCACTAAATTAGCAGCAGGAGATACGGTGACATTAATTAAAGATCTTGATGTTAAAGGCGCTGGATTTACAGCTAAGCGCGGAACAGTGGTCAAAAATATTGCATTAACAGATAACCCCAAACATATAGAAGGGCGTGTCAATGGAGTGCGTATTGTACTGGTCGCAGATTATCTAAAAAAAGCAAATTAAACGCTTTGGTGGGGGCAACTCAGAAGTGATTAACAGTTATTTTCTAGAAAATAAAGCCTATAAATCTATCGCGTAGTTGATACCCCTGGATGTTTTAAATTAACAGCCACACAGACCTGATGTATCAACACTTTAATTATATTGTCTAATTTAGGTTTTAATTGATTTGGTGCAGGATTGCGAATCAAGATGTCTGAAATTAAGTAATTGATAGCCCGAACGAATGACTCGGTATTAATACGATCCATGATATTAGTTGTAAATAACTTTAGATTATCTCTTAGAGATTGCAGGCGATAGTTTTTGTCATCAAAGATACCGTGCCGACCTTTGTTTGATGTCACAAGAACCGTTCCATCACTATCCTTTTTGCTCTTGTGCGGAATGACTTCGTTAAGAATTTTGAAGACTCAGGATTTTCCAGCGCATTTTTAAGATATTAAGTCACAGTTAAAAGCAGTGACTTATCTGTTTTTTATGAAAAATACTAAAATGGCGGCTTTTGAATATTCAGTCGTTTTATTAGCTATTATTGAAGCGTAAGTCGCTTATTCTAAAGGGTAATGCCTGTTTCCGTTTAAGCGCTAATGAAAAGTGGGTTTCACGCGCATTACCCAAAACAGAACAACGGTCGAAGGTGAGAAAATCTGCTGGGAACGAGGAATATGGCAGAGACATTATTGGGAACATGTCATTCGTGATGGTCTGGATTATCAGCGTCATGTGGAATATCTTCATGTGAAACCTTTCATGCATGGATATGTAAAACGGGTAGAAGATTGGCCTTATTCCACTTTTCATCAGTGTGTCGCGTAAGGTATTTATTTGCCCGGGTGGTGTAGCGATTTACATATTTCGGTTGCCGGCGATGAATAAAATTTGTCCGATTACGCTACGCTAATCGGCCCTACCAGTCTTCCAGATCATAGATGCCATACGCCCGGTCTGGCCATCACGCCGATAGGAAAAAAAACGATCTGGATCTGTTACAGTACAATACTCGCCACCGTAAATTTGTTGTACCCCGGCATTGTTTAACAAAATTCGCGCTATTTGATATATATCGGCTAAATACTTCCCCTGAGCATGATTTTTAAAAGCGCTGCTAAACTGCGCTGATTTACTGATAAAGGCATCACGGACATCATCGCCGACTTCAAAACACTCTGCACCAATGGCTGGCCCCAGCCATGCCATCAGCCCGGTAGCAGGCATTTTACTTAAAGTGTTTTCAATAATGCCATTGAGTAGCCCGCGCCATCCACCATGCAACGCAGCAATCATTGTTCCTTGCTGATCGCACAATAGCACAGGCAAACAATCAGCCGTCAGTATAGTACAGACGATATTACTTTTAGTTGTATAGCTGGCATCCGCCTCTGGATTACTTGTGACCCGATTGGCGCAAACAGCCTTTGTACTATGCGTTTGCCCTAGCCAGACAGGCTCTCCCGGTAAAGCCAGCATCTGTTTGATCAATTGCCGGTTTTGTATGACATGTTGTAATTTATCATGCACATGGTCTGCAGGATTTAAACTGCTATAGTCTCCCTGACTGACTCCGCCTGTCCTTAATGTTGTTGCAGTGTGAATATTTTCAGCTGCGGGCCAGTCAGCCGTGATCCAGTGTGTCATTTGTTCTTAATGCAGCTAATAATTCTTGCATGTCGTCGGGCACCGGTAACTGCCACTCGCAATATTCGCCGGTGCGGGGGTGTATTAACCCCAGCTTTTCCGCATGTAAGGCCTGGCGCTTAAAGCTGCGCAAGACTTGCTCTAACTCGGCTCCACAATCCTTGGGCATTTGAAATCTGCCGCTGTACATGGGGTCACCTACCAGAGGTAAACGAAGGTGCGCCATATGCACTCTAATCTGATGAGTGCGTCCAGTTTCCAGTTTGACCTGTATTAATGTGTTGCGTAAAAATCGCTCGAGTACACGATAATGTGTCACAGCTGGCTTGCCATTATCTCTAACCGCAAACTTTTTACGGTCGGTAGGGTGTCTGCCGATTGGTTCATTCAGGGTTCCACCGCCGGTCATGCGGCCTATGGTAATTGCCAGATATTCACGATGAATTGTTCTTGCCTGCAACTGTTCAACCAGGCTGTGATGCGCTGCCAGCGTTTTAGCGACCATTAATAAACCACTGGTATCTTTATCGATACGGTGTACTATTCCAGAGCGAGGAATGGTGACTGCATCTGGCAAATGAAATAACAAAGCATTTTGTAATGTTCCGTTCCAGTTGCCTGCCCCCGGATGAACCACAAACCCCGCGGGCTTATTGACAATTAAAATATCCTCGTCTTCATAGACAATATCCAGAGGTATATTTTCCGCCAGGTATTCAGTGACTTCCTCAGCCTCCGCATCTAATATCAGTTCTTCACCACCCACCAGGCGATCTTTTGCTTTGAGCTGTGCGGCATCGACGGTAACACGTCCGGCTTTAACCCATGTTTGCAATTTATTTCTTGAGTAATCAGGAAAAATTTCCACCAGGATCTGGTCTAATCGTTTCCCCGCTAATTCTAAAGGTACTTCGGCTGTTAGTATTGCCATATAATAATTCTTTCCTAATTTTGTACTTATCTACAATAAATTCTTTTACAATAAGAAGTGAGGATTTAATAATATGCGAAAGTTTGATGCAGAACTTTTGTTCGTTTTCAAGGTGTAGCAATAGACGCATAGCAAGCTACGCAACTAATGTTACAACCCGGAAAACGGGCAAAAAAACAAGTCCAGCCTCGGATATTATTAAACCCTTGCTCCTCAAGCTTAATTCTTTAATACAAAGCATTCTGATTAATCTTACAACGTGTTGTTGCAACTATGCCATCATTTTTCCACAAATTAGCATTTATCCTTTGTTTAGCGCTGTTTTTACAGGCCTGTAGTTTGTTCTCTAATGAAACCAAGGGGGATGAATATGTCGGTTGGACTGTCGAACAATTTATTACTGCGAGTAAGGAACAGCTTGAAGCTGAAAATTATAAAAAAGCAATAGTATTATTAGAGCAGCTCGACTCGCGTTACCCTTTTGGTACACATTCGGCGCAAACACAGCTCGATTTGACTTTTGCCTATTACAAAAATAGTGATGCGGAAGCAGCGTTAGCATCTGCAGAGCGCTTTATTAAAACTCACCCGCGTCATCCGGATGTAGACTATGCCTATTACTTAAAAGCGCTGATTAATTTTAATCGTGAGCTGGGTTTTATCGATCGTTATATACCCTCGGATGCAACCCAGCGTGATGTATTATTTACTCAGACATCGTATCTGAATTTTGAGGAGCTATTGCGCCGCTTTCCTGACAGCAAATATGTACCGGATGTAAAACAGCGCATGATATATCTAAAAAATGCTCTGGCACGGCATGAGCTGCACGTCGCGCGCTTCTATATGGATCGTCAAGCTTATGTTGCTGCGGCAAATCGTGCTAACTATGTCATAGAGCATTATGAGGATACCCCCGCTGTTCCTTACGCACTGGAAATTCAGATAAAAGCCTATAAAATTTTAGGTTTGCAGGGGTTGGCTGACGGTAGTACTGAAATATATGACTACAATTACCCTGATGGCCCCCCTCTTCCTGAGGCTGACCCCAGTGATGTTGTAGTCGTGCCATTTATCTGGAAATTATTTGCCTTCGATAGGTAAACACCGCAATTCTTATTATTCTTTTATCCTAAGTCCATGTCTTGTCGTCAAATTTTCTTGATTTCCTGCCGAACTTTATGAACTCACAGGGCCGTTAGATTCAACTGCGCTTGAGCAAGCAGAACCCCCTGGCACCATAGTTTTCGCAGGTCCGGCTCAACACTAAAAGGACTGCTGTCGTGCATGGCAGCATATTTATCTGTGTTTGTCGCACCATGCATTCTCTTGCCACCAGAAATTCCGGGCATGGAGGCTACTGATTTAGCTCAGCGCCAAAACGGGTGGCTACTTACTGTTAGCCTGACTGGAATCGGTCTGGCTATACTCGCCTTTAGTTCGCGTTACTATAAAGGAGCAGGGCTAATATTGATACTATTGCCGGATTTAATTGGTGCGCCAGAATCCGAAATACCCGGTTTTAACCACGCCGGTCCTGATGCAGTGATCATGCTCACTGATCTATGGCCGCAGAACAGATTACTTATGTCACAAATTTATTGATGCTGGGCCTCCCTTGCAGCCCACTCAGTTGACTACTGAGGCTTGGATATGAATGCCAATAACGCTGGGGCACTGGAACTAAGCGCTCCAGTCGTTATAACAAAGAACCTGCAATTATTTGCTACCGCAGCATTAGGTTTTATTATCTTATTTGGCGTAGGTTTTGCACTACGGGATGTCGCACACAAAGCCGCACACGATACCCGGCATAGCGTGACTTTTCCTTGCCATTAAACTAAAGTCCGCTAGAGATAAACTTTAGCCAGTTAGTACCTCGCCTAGAATTAATCGATAAAACAAAAGTAGAGACTCATTATCTTACAATCTTGGTGAGTAGGCTTTGGCCTATTCACCAGTATTATCGGTTCTTTAGCGAGCTCTGTACTAGTATTATCAAGCATTGAATAAGGTGGGGTAAAGCCAATCCTACAAAGTCTAATCGTATAGCGTAGGTATCGCCTGGCGCTTATGCTGTGTTTTCTGAAAGGTATCAATAATTAATTGACTGACTTCTGCAGCAACCGGCTTACCTTCCAGAAAATTATCCAGCTGATCATAGCCCAGCCCTAGCGCATCTTCATCGGCTTTACCGGGAGCCAGGTCTTCCAGATCCGCAGTTGGCGCCTTTGTTATCAATACTTCTGGAGCACCCAGAGTCTTTGCGAGCAGTCTAACCTGACGTTTGTTCAGACCAAAAAGTGGTGCAAGGTCGCAGGCACCATCGCCCCATTTGGTAAAAAAACCGGTTATATTTTCAGCCGAGTGGTCGGTACCAATAACTAGCGCACCTATTAAGCCGGCAATTTCATATTGAGCAATCATCCGCGTACGGGCTTTTACATTACCTTTACTAAAATCCAGTCGTGCCGCTGATGGGGTTGGTAATCCTTGCTGGTTTATAACCTTGCGGGTTTCAGCATGGATCGCATCCACACCCGATTGAACATTAATTGCTATACTTTTCCCGGGTTGAATAAACTGTAACGCTAGTTGTGCATCACTCTCATCAGCCTGAATACTATAGGGCAAGCGCACGGCGACAAACTGATACTCGCTGCTGTTTTCTTCTTTATTAAGCTGCGTGACAGCCAATTGCGCCAGACGACCACAGGTCGATGAATCAATGCCGCCACTGATACCTAATAATAGTTTTTTTAGGCCTGCATTTTTAAGCTGGCATTTTATGAAATCAATACGCCGCTGAATTTCGAACTTCGGCTCAATCACCGGAAGTACCTTCATTTCTTCAATAATGTCTTGTTGATTCATCGATTATATTAACCAGGACAGAGAGTTTTCTTGTTTACCACGAGTGGTATTACTTATTTTGCGAGTAATTGTATCTGAGTTGGCTTCCATAAGTGCTAAAATTTATACAAGTACACCAATCATAATGGTGTGATGGAATACTAATTATTAAGTTCGGCTATTTTGGAAATAAGATTTGTTTATATGAGCGCAGAAAATAAGATATTAATAGAAGTTTACCCCAGGTACTTAGAGGATCATTCGAAGCCTAGCGCAAATAAATATGCCTTTGCCTATACTATCAAGATCACTAACACCGGGACAACGGCAGCAAAATTACTCAGCCGGCACTGGTTAATCACTGATGCTAATGGCAAGGTGGAAGAGGTACGTGGCCCCGGAGTTATCGGCAAAACACCACATTTACAACCGGGGGAAGCTTTTACCTATACCAGCGGAGCATTGATTGAAACTCCGGTTGGAGTGATGCAAGGGGAATACAGCATGCGCTCTGATAGCGGTGAAAATTTTGATGCATTGATTCCTCAATTTACTTTGTCGATACCCAGAACATTGCACTAGCGATGGCTATCTACGCGATTGGTGATATTCAGGGATGTTACGATGACTTGTTGCGCTTATTAGATAAGATTGATTTTAATAAAAAATCGGATCAACTCTGGTTTGTCGGTGATTTAGTCAATCGTGGACCCAAATCATTAGAAACCCTGCGCTTTATTAAATCACTAGGTAAATCAGCCGTTTGCGTACTGGGAAACCACGACCTGCATTTACTAGCAGTCGCCTATAAACACTCACCGATTCGAGCAAAAGATACCCTAAGCCCAATACTACACGCCAAGGATAAGGATGAATTATTAGACTGGCTTAGGCAGCGGCCTTTATTTCATTTCAATGATGATTTTTGTCTGCTGCATGCAGGTTTACCCCCGCAGTGGGACTTTGCCACGGCCAAGAAAATGGCTGCAAAAGTAGAGCGTGAGTTACGTGGCGATAACCACATGAAGTTTTTCAAGCATATGTATGGCAATCAGCCTGATCAATGGAGTGATAAATTAAAAGGTCAGGATCAATTGCGCTTTATTGTCAATTGTTTTACCCGGATGCGTTTATGTGATGCCAAAGGGCGTTTAGATTTTCACTATAGCGGCAAGCTAGGTACTCAGCCAAAGCATCTGATACCGTGGTTTGATTTAGCGCATAGAAAAAATACACAGTTAAAAATTATTTTTGGGCACTGGTCTGCGCTGGGCTATCACCATTCTAATAATTGTTACTCAATAGATACCGGCTGCTTGTGGGGTGGCCAGCTCACTGCATTAAAACTGGGTAAAAAAATGCACCGCATCAGCATAGATTGCAAAGGCCATAGAGTACCTAATAAATAATTTTCCATAATCACCAGTGTTATGTCCAAGCCCACTATAATTTCCTGTGCCTTACACGATTATATTGAAATAGCGTGCTTATATGGTAATCAGCTCAAATTAGAATTAAAAAACCAGAAAACCCTTGAAGGTAAGGCAATCGGTGTTGTAACCAGCCCCGATAAGAAGGAATACTTACTGCTCGAATCTGAATAGCAAATACAAATAGAACTCATTGCAATTAAAGAATTACAGGTATTACCGGCACAAGCGAAATTTCAAACTGTTACTTTTAGTTCAACATAGTAAGCACTATGTCCACCTAAAAACATCAACAGCACTTAGGCTACTTTCCTGATAAAATAGCCCACTTTTATACAAACCATATCAAGGTCTTAATTACCTAGAGTTATCAATTAGAGAGTAAACATGTTTTGTTACCATTGCCAGGAAGCTAAAAAAAATATTGCCTGTGATACGGCAGGAATTTGTGGAAAAAAAGCGGATGTTTCAAGCTTACATGATTTATTAACTTACACATTAAAAGGCTTGTGTTTTTACGCTGAGAAGTCAACTGAGTCAAGAATCACGGACGAAAATATTGATAAATTTATTGCCCGTGCCCTGTACTCAATGGTCACTAATGTTAATTTCGATCCAGCAGTTTTCGTACAGTTAATTGCCGAAACGGTACAACGGCGTGAGCATTTAAAAAGAGCTTTGATCGAAAGCGGTACTGTTATCAATGGCGAAGAGCCGGTAGAAGCCCAGTGGTTTTATGAAAGAATTGATCAGGCGGACTTTGTAAAAAAAGGCGAGACAGTTGGTATTCATGCCGATGGCGAACTATCCGGCGCTGATGTTGACTTACATGCAGCACGGGAATTGCTGATTTATGCAGCAAAAGGTTTAGGTGCCTTACTGGAGAATATTCAAGCCTTAGGCGGTTTTGAGTTGGAGCATTATGTGTTTATGCATAAGGCAGTCGCATATACCTTACAACAAGAACGCAGCTTAGATGAGTTGCTGGCTATGAACTATAGATGTGGTGACCAGGCGATACTAGCAATGGCATTGCTGGAACGTATCAACACTGAGAAATTTGGTCAGCCTGCGGCAACAGCCGTGCATTTAGATACCTGGGATAAGCCTGGTATTCTGGTCTCCGGGCATGACTTTCAAGACCTTCAGGATTTGCTAGAGCAAAGTGCAGGCTCAGGAATTGATATCTACACCCACGGCGAAATGATCGCCGCTCATGGCTACCCGGCGTTTAAAAAATATTTTAATCTGGTCGGAAATTACGGCGGTGCCTGGCAGGATCAAAAGACTCAGTTTGGTAAGTTTCAGGGCCCCGTTTTAGTCACGAGCAATAGCTTGCAACAACCAAAAAAAGGCTACACAGCAAAGGCTTATACTTCTGGTATGGTCGGCTGGCCTGGAGTTGCGCATGTTGAAAAGCGCAGAATCGATAAAAGCAAAGATTTTTCCAAAATTATCGAGCAAGCTCTACAATGTGAACCACCTCAGGCTTTAACAGAAGGCAGTATTACCGTAGGCTACGGCAGGCAAGCACTGTTTGAATTAACCGATACTATTGCTGCCGCTATTAAATCAACGGCGATTAAACGCATTATTGTTTTAATCGGCTGTGACGGTCGCCATAAAGAGCGTCGCTATTACACCGAATTAGTTGAATCCTTGCCTGCAGATACACTTATTTTAACGGCAGGAGATACCAAGTACCGGTTTCATCAATTAGATCTAGGCGTAATCAACGGTATACCGCGGCTACTGGATGCCGGGCAAACGCAGGATTTTTATGCTGTTATGGCCTTTATAACGCATTTGCAAAAAACTATGCAGTTAGGTCATATCAATGACTTACCGATCTCATTTAATATCGCCTGGTATGAGCAACAAACCATTTTAATGATGCTGGCCTTATTTTCTCTCGGCGTTAAAAATCTGCGCATAGGCCCAACCTTACCGCCATTTTTTACCCCGGAGATTTTACAGAAGCTAAGCGATGAGCTCGCAGTTAAAGGCATTGATACTGCGGAAAACGATGTAGCAGCCATGCTCGAAGGCAATTAACGGAAAGCGACTACTTCTTCCTGTTTGGTAATGCTCTTGTACGGCTTATAGCACTCTTTAGATAATGATAGAAAAAACAATTGAACGCTTAATATATGCAAACCGCTGGCTATTAACACCTATTTATTTGGGTATGAGTTTTGCATTAATGGCGTTGGCAATTAAATTTTTTCAAGAGCTTTATCATTTTATTCCCGCTATTTTAAGCATGGAAGAGAATCAGTTAATTCTGAAACTACTAACCTTTATTGATTTAACCTTAGTCGGAAGCCTGACTATTATCGTGATGTTTAGCGGCCATGATAATTTTGTCTCCCGATTGGATATAGCCGAAGGCACAGAAAAACTTTCCTGGCTGGGCACACATGATGATAGCTCGCTAAAAATGAAAGTCGCTTCTTTTATAGTGGCGGTCTCATCGATCCATTTACTCAAGGTTTTTATGAATGTGGAACAAATAGTGAATGACAAATTAACCTGGTATGTACTGATTCACATCACTTTTATGCTATGTGCATTTCTGATGGGCTATTTAGAAAAGCTAAAACAGTGAACCAGTTATTACTCTTAAGTACCTCTGCGTGCCATTTATGTGAACAGGCAGAAGCCTTGTTACAGCAACTTGATATCATTTATCAGAAAATCGACATTGCCGAGCAGGAACAATGGCAGGAGCGCTATGCTATTAAAATTCCAGTATTACTGAATACAGAGAGCCGGCAAGAGCTATGCTGGCCTTTTGATATTGAACAAATTCAGGCTTTTATCATTAAGCTGTAGAGAGGACTAAAGTTCGCTCTACAAGCGTTGAAGACATGAATAGAAAAAGATAGCATGGGCGAATTACCAGTGTCTTCTGATGCTTTATATGGCGTAGACTCAACGTGCTTTTAATAACCTCCCTATTAGCAGCTTGAATAAAAAATAGAGTCACCTTTTCTTCAAGTGCCTGATAATCAAGAAATGTCTCTTGAATATAAAAAAC
>DUBW01000002.1:8286-8741 GCA_012960135.1 Methyloprofundus sp. | reverse complement strand
CCGGCAGCGCCCCAGAAAAAGGCAGCCATGACGACAACAGTCCCCGTATAGTTAGTACTCCGGCAATATAATGTTGGTGGAGTACTAGGTGTTCAGGAAGGTTTTTAACATTGACAGCAAGCTGTGAATATAAAAGTTGTTAGATATTGACTAAAAAAGTAGATTAAACCTAATGCTTAAAGAAAACTTTATAGAAGATTTAAAAAACAAATTTAAACACCTTTATAATGCAGAACAGGGTGAAACCTGTATAGAGGATTTAAAAAACAAATTTAAACACCTTTTTAATGCAGAGCCGGATGAAACCATGAACGCTGCATTAGCCAATATTCCGGTGATATTAAATGTAGATGATACTCCTATACGAAATATAGGATATACCATTCTATTTGTTATGATTGGTATTTTTGGAACCTGGAGTTATGTTGCTCCGATTGATAGTTCTTCGCTTGCAT
>DUBW01000002.1:4278-8213 GCA_012960135.1 Methyloprofundus sp. | reverse complement strand
GGATGGTGATTATGTCAGCTTGGGTGATTCTCTATTGATATTGGATAGCACTCAAATCCAGGTACAGATAGAAATTCTAAGAGGGCAATACATTTCAGCTGCGGCTATTCATGCCAGATTAACAGCAGAACGTGTACACAGCAGCGACATTATATTTCCAGCAGCATTTTCACAGTTAAATGATTCCCGTGTTCAGGAAGCGACACAGGGGCAGCAGCAGATTTTTATTGCACGTAGCAATAGTTTTAAAGGCGAACTCAGTTTATTGCGTCAACGGGTTAAGCAGTTGGGCCTTAAAATAAAAGGTTTAACAGCGCAGAAAAACAGTAAACGTCAATTATTGGGTTCTTATGCAGAAGAAATCAGTGATATTAAAGAATTATTGGCAGATGGTTTTGCCGATAAACAACGATTAAGAGAACTACAGCGCCAACATACTCAAATTAATAGTGAAATTGCTTCACTCGCTACAGAGGTGGCGAGTACCCAAATGCAGCAAGGTGAAACGGAACTGCAAATTGTACAAACAGAGCGTAAATTTCAAGAACAAATTGCCACCCAGTTGGAAGAAGTGAATGCCGAATTATATAGCATCAATGAACAATTGATTGTTGCTGAGGATCGAGCATTACGTAGTGTGATAAAAGCCCCGGTTAATGGCTATGTATTAGGTATGTCTGCACATACAGAAGGCGGTGTTGTTACTCCCGGAAGTCCTATTTTGGATATAGTGCCGGAAGATGAAGAATTGATAATTACCGCTCGAGTATCCCCCATGGATATTGATAAAATCGAAGTAGGCTCCACAGCTGAGGTTCGGTTTAGTGCCTTTAGTAGTAAAACGACCCCGGTGATGGAAGGTAAAGTCCAAACAATTTCTGCAGATAGCCTATACGATCAAGCATCTGGCTTGTCATATTATCAAGCCACGATTGAATTAACCTCAGCCAGTAAGCATCGTCTCGGGCAATTGGAGCTTATTCCAGGCATGCCAGCAGAAGTATTGATAAATACTGGCAAAAGAACGCTTTTTGAGTATTTAGTCCAGCCTTTAACAGATGCTTTTGCCCGTTCACTTATAGAAGAATAAAGATGAGAAGATTAAGTTTACTCTACAGCTGTTTATTAGGTGTCATGGCACCGGCTTATGCAGAAAATTTATTGGATGTCTATCAGCAAGCATTGTATTCTGACCCTAGTTTAAAAGCGGCACAGTTACAGTTTGAGATTTCAGAAGCACAGCAGGCACAAGCAGGGGGCGCGTTATTACCTCAGGTCAGTGCCAATGTAAATTTATCTTATAACTACCGTTCAATAGATACTCAAGGCTCTGACCAGTATAAGGGTGAGCGATATTCAGTCAGTTTAACGCAAAGTGTCATTGATGTAGCCAAATTCTCTAATTGGTTGCGATATCAGTCATTAACCGATAAATCACTGGCGGATTATCAGCAGGCACAGCAAATATTAATGTATCAGGTGGTTGAGCGATATTTTAACGTGCTTGCAGAGCGTGACAGTTTAGATTTAAGTCGGCAAGAAGCGACGACGACTGAGCAGCAGTTAGAACAGGTTAAGCGGCAATATGAAAAACATATTGTGAAAATTACCGATGTGTATGAGCTGGAAGCCAAGCTGGATTCACTGGTAGCAGGACAAATAGAAATTGAAACTCAGCTGGATATTGCCAGGCAAAGTTTAATGGAGTTAACAGGAATGCCTTTAACTAATATGTCCGTATTATTAGGGGAGGTACAGCAAGTAGCTGCGCTGGCTCAACTGAATAGTCCTTTAATCCATGCTCAAAATAAAGAAATTCAGGCCGCAGATTATGATGTCATCAGCCAACGGGCAAAACATCTGCCTGTGGTGGATATACAGTTGCAATATTACAATACCAATAACGGTTTCCAAAATAGCATGACTCCGGTAGTTGATACTAAAGTAGCTGCAATTAATATTACAGTGCCTATTTTTTCAGGCGGGTCAACCTATCAGCGTGCTCAAGAAGCAGCTAAACAACTAAGAATTAGTAAACAAAGAAAAATAAGTATATTACGAGCAATAGAAAAGGAAACCCGGGATGCTTTTTTAAGTGCTAATGCCAGTGTTAAACGTATCAAAGCGGCAAAAAAAGCCTTAAAAACAGCAGGAAAAGCACGTGAAGCAATGGAGAAAGGATTTAAATATGGCATGCAATCCATAGGTGACGTGTTAATTTCACAGTCACGTGAATTTTCTGCTAAAAAAGATGTGTTAGATGCCAAATACACCTATATTATAAATCGCGTTCGTTTTGAACAAGCCTCTGGTACTTTAAGTCTGCAATCATTAGAAAGTATTAATCAATGGTTAAGAGTAGGGTTTAGGACGTGATTAAAAGTCTGAAAAACAAGATTTTGAAAAATAGAATTGTTTTTTTCTCCTCGCCTCATGCAGTTCTTTAAATAGAGCCTGCTTGTAAGTCATAATGTACTGATATTATTAATGAATAGTGTTTTTTGTTATAAGGGTGTGCGAAAAATAAGCCCAATAACTCAAAACCCCTGCAGCTATTCCCCGAACCTGCCACTCCACACAACTCACCCTGAAAGAATTTGACTGATCCTTTGCAGCAGCTCTGGATGCAAACAGCTGCTGGGTAAAAATGCGCCCATTCATTCCATGGGATGATTTGGCAGAAGGGTGCTAGCAAGGGTTTTCGGCAGATACGGGGCATCCCGTAGAAGATGCAGGTGGAATGACTGGTGCCGTCAGTATCAAACATCAAGGCAGCGTCTCAGAAAGCAAGACAGTTCAGCAAAATCCCTACATGCCCGGGAAGAAATACAACCATTAAAAGCACAGCCTGGAACAGGCTGCCTAATTATTGGAACCCTCTCTGGTTACATTTTCTGCGTGGTCATGAATCTATTGACTCTGAAACAATTCTTTTTGCGCATTTTAAAAATGGCATAATAGCATTGATATTGCCGAAGCAACAAAGAGGCCATATCTGGAGTTGCTATGGATAGAAATTTTTTCGATTTTCAGACGATTTTTGTGAACAGCGTGAACTGACTCACCGAGCAGACGCTAGGTAAACCTAGCAACAGGTGTATGCCCGCATAAGACAAAACAAGATATAAACATTAGGATTAGATAACGTGAAAACAGCAATAATTACAGGAATTACTGGCCAAGATGGTGCCTATTTAACGCAGCTTTTGTTAGAAAAAGGTTATAAAGTGTTGGGTACTTATCGCCGAACCAGTTCAGTTAACTTTTGGCGCTTAGAATTTATCGGTGTTTCGCTAAATCATCCTAATCTAGAGTTAATAGAGCATGACCTGACTGACATGGGCAACAGCATTCGTCTGTTGCAATATGCAAAACCTGATGAAATCTATAACTTAGCGGCTCAAAGTTTTGTTGGTGTCTCTTTTGAACAGCCTCAAACCACGGCTGAGATTACCGGGATAGGGGTATTAAATATGCTGGAAGCAATTAGAATTGTGGATAAATCCATTCGTTTTTATCAAGCAAGTACTTCAGAACTTTATGGACTAGTTCAAGCCGTTCCACAAGATGAAAACACGCCTTTTTACCCGCGCAGTCCTTATGCAGTCGCCAAGTTGTTTGCTCACTGGAGTGTGGTTAACTACCGTGAATCCTATGATATATTTGCCAGTAGCGGCATATTATTCAATCATGAATCGCCTTTGCGCGGTCGTGAATTTGTGACTCGAAAAATCACCGATAAAGTCGCTAGAATAGCACAAGGGGATGGTACGCCCCTTGAGTTAGGTAATATGGATGCCAAACGTGACTGGGGATATGCCAAAGAATATGTAGAAGGCATGTACAAAATGCTACAGCACGATACAGCGGATACTTTTGTGCTAGCAACCAATCAAACCAATACCGTGCGAAAATTTGTTGAACTGGCATTTGCC
>DUBW01000002.1:0-4029 GCA_012960135.1 Methyloprofundus sp. | reverse complement strand
CATTTTAAAATGAGTCATACGCAGACTGTTTGGGTGATTGGTGCCAATAGCTTTACGGGGAAATATCTAGTGCCTGCATTGCAAAAGTCAGCTTATCGGGTGGTAACGACTCATGTTGATATCACCCATGCTCAGGCAGTCGAAAAGGCAATGTTAGATATTCAACCGCAATATATCATAAACCTGGCGGCTATTAGCTTTGTGCCAGATGGAGGTAGCGCTGACATTTATGCGATTAATACCTTTGGCCCGCAAAATATACTCGATGCTTGTTTAAAGCTGCCGGCAGCACCTAAGAAAATCATCCTGGCCAGCACCTCGCATGTTTATGGTGAGCAGGCACGAGAAGTAATTGATGAAAGCTGTCCGGTAAATCCGGTTAATCATTATGGCTGCAGCAAATGGGCGATGGAGCAAATAGCTAAAACCTATCATGATAAACTCAATATATTGATTACCCGGCCTTTTAATTACACCGGAACAGGTCAGGTAGAAAAATTTTTAGTCCCTAAAATAGTTCAGCACTTTAAGCAAAAGGCCGAAACTATACAGTTGGGGAATATCGATATATGGCGTGATTTTTCTGATGTGCGCTGGGTGGCACAGGTGTATACCGAATTACTGGCGGTGCCCATGCAAAAACAGCAAGTTATTAATTTATGTTCGGGTCGCTTAACCAGTATTAGGGAAATTATTAATATGTTACAAGAATTAACAGGGCATACGCTTGAAATTGCAACGGATGCTCGTTTTATAAGGTCGGCAGATATGCAGCGACAATGTGGTGATAATCAAAATTTATATCAACTAGCGCCTACTTTACTTAAACCTATGGCTTTTAAAAACACATTAAAAGAGATGCTTTAAGTAATATGATAAAACAGCTTTATATAGAATGCACCCATACTTCGGAGTCGGGCCTAAACACAGGAATACAACGAGTAGTAAGAAAAATAATAAATCAGTTAGGTGATGCGTTAGCGGATGATACACCGATTACATTAGTTATGATTGAAGATGGGGCTTTTTATCCTCTTGCCTCATTACCTGATTTAAGACAGGAAAAAAAAACCAAACCAGAAGCTGTTGTTTTATCATCGCAAGCGTTACCAGGTAAACCTGAGCAGCGTAGTTTTAAAGTTAAAGTACTAGACTTCATCAGGTGCAAGCGCCTGATGATTGTTGAAAAAATAACCTGGAAGCCCTTGCATTCATTTTTAGCAGCACCCAGAACTGAGTTTGGCTTGAGTAGCATCCTCTATTTTCTATTTGTAAAACCCTTACAGAGAGCTGGTTTCAAGAAGAAAACAGCTTTAATGAAAAATACGATAGAGTTTTCACAAGGTGATACTGTCTTGATGCTTGATTCATCATGGCACTTGCCAGCCTGGAATGCGATTAATACTGCAAAAAATAGTGGCGCAGTTGTGATTTCGGTCATCTATGATCTTATTCCGATTACGCATCCTCAGTTTTGTAATGCACACTTAACCGAAGTATTTAACACCTGGTTTAAGCAAGCGAATAGTAAAGTCGATGGGTATATATCAATTTCTCAGACAGTGCAGCAAAGCATTCAAGATTATTTATTTGCCATGGGTCACGAGCTTGATGTAGAGCGGTTTGGTTATTTTTATCTTGGCGCTGACATTGCGGAGCAAAACGAATACGCACGCGAGGCACTTAAGAAAAGTATCTCAAAACAAGATACCTATTTAATCGTCTGTACCATAGAGCCAAGGAAGAATCATCAATATTTACTTGATGTGTTCAGTGAGTTATGGGAACAAGGGATGACAATAAAACTGCATGTCGTTGGGCATATTGGTTGGAAAGTGGATGCATTATTGCAACAAATAGAACAGCATCCCCAATTAAATAAACAACTTTTTATATGGAATGATCTTGATGATCGCGAGCTGGTGTATTGTTATAAGCATAGTAAAGCCTTGGTTTTTCCCTCAATTGTAGAAGGCTTTGGGTTACCTATTATTGAAGCGCAACACTTTGGCTTACCTGTTTTAGCAAGTGATACCCCGATTCATAGAGAAGTGGGGGGGGATAGCGTGCTGTACTTTGATTTGGATAAAAAACAAGACCTGGTGCAGAAAATTGCAGGAATTGAAGCCGGCAACGTACCCTTAAATCAAGGAGCAAAATTTGACCTTGAGCAATTTACCTGGAAAAGAAGTGCCGAAATGCTTGTTCAGGAAATACAAAGAATTGAAGCGGGTCTCTGTAACGTATAATTTAAAGAAACAGGAGCTATCCTCGGTCAAGCGGCTAATACATTTAAAGTATTAGCCGCTGTTTAAATTCCCCATAAGCTTCTGCTGCATAAAAAAGCAATGATATGATTCTGTCATACTTGCATGTTTTTGGCTGGAATCCATAACGCACTTCCTATCCTCAGTACATCCTAGATCATAAACTTAACTCAATGAAACTGGATTTGGGTTCCAAAGTTGTCAAAATTAATTGATGCATGTTGCCGGCGAATAGCCTTTATTACTGGTGGTTAAGGGTTGTTTAATACGGAGTAGACAGTATATCAACCCACTGGGTAGCCACTTTTGCAGGGTTGTGATAGTGCTTAACGTATTGCTTGGCATGCTTAGCCATGGTCAAGCGAAAAGCATTATCATCAAACATTTTAATGATGCCTTGTGTTAGGCATTCTGCTTCTTGCTGATCAACAGGGATTTTATAAACTGCCTGATCAGGTAATTCACTAAACCAGCCATGATTACTCACTAATGTTGGTTTTTCCGCACTCATTGCTTGAATTTGTACCGCAGAGGTTTCGCCCATAGATGGGTAACGTAAATTAACGATTAAATCGCACATAGCTAAGCACTGATCATAATCGTCATCACTGATATAGCCGATAAAATGAACTTGCTTGGACAAGCCCATGGCGGTCACTTGATCTTGATAAAAAGCGGCCCCAACGATGATTAATTTAATACGGGACTTAATATCTGCAGGTAAAGCAGATAACACCTTAAATAACACTTCACTACGTTTGGTGTTGCCAGAGAAACCAAATAAGCCGATATAAAATAAATCCTTTGAGGTTTTGCTATCAAAAAGCGACTGGGTTGCATGACCCTGTATTTTAGTAATATCTATCGAAGTGGGTTGTTGGTAATCAATTAGGGGGACACGAAAAATAGCTTTTTGATAGTTTGCTTCTCGTACTAATTGTTCAGCTAACAGACTATGCACAACGACAGCAGTCGCTTGACTCAGTACGGATTGTAAAAAGGGTTGTTTTTCGGGAAAGGGATAACGCAGGATATCCTGCTGGGGGCAGTCGGCTAAAATATGTTGTAAGCGGGTATATCCAGTGGTAGCAGATTGTTTTGCCAGAATTTGCCATAAGCCGCCTGTACCAAGCCCTGCAAGTAAAAAAAATAACACCGTATCATGTAATACCACTATACCTTTTTGTTGTTGTAATAGTTTAAGTGCAGACAGATGAAATTCAGGGTTATTGCCAAAATGGTAGATAAACTGCCGATACTGAACTCTTGATGAAGGCTCAAATAGCAATGGCAGTAACTCTTTTGCCTGATAATTTTGCTGGCAACTATTGGTTTTTGCCACTTGATCATCAAAAATATCAATCGTCTCATGATTAATCGCTAACTCTGTTTGTAAAGCCATAATTAAGTGATGACTGTACTGAGCGATACCTGTTTTTTTAGGAATGAGAGGAGAAATATAAGCAATCATAAGGTGTCTTATTTTAAGAAGGGTAGTGATTAGGAAGATGTAACATAGAGTCAGTGCATGAAATAAACTATGCCCCTTAATATGGGGTGCAGGTCTTTATCCTGTATTAAGAAAGGTAGACTAAAGATCCGTGCCCCAATTATTGTCAAAATTAATTTCACCGTTCTCTGGCATTTAATTAGCCATTAAGGCTTCAATAATGTAATCCCAGTTAAGATTTAACTGCTGCATAAGTTGTCTGCCTGCATTTCCTAGCTGTCTGGCTTTAGCCTTATTTAACCCGGATAATGC
>DUBW01000001.1 GCA_012960135.1 Methyloprofundus sp. | reverse complement strand
TTCCGACAAAACAACGGCCCTACGCCTTCTGGGGACTACCAGCCCTCGCGTTCGCTCTCCATAGCTGGCAGCGGAAGCATAGAACCCGAAAGAAAGAGAAGATGCCAGAGAATTGATCTTTCAGGGCTACCCGGATTATTTATTTCTACTAAGCCGATTTCATTTATATCCTGACTGTTGGGATGAATAATAAGCGCGCTTCAAATTATCAACGATGTGACATTGCAAGACCTGGCCCTGTCATTTTAAATCAATCGAGGCTGACCCCATTGATGTTCGTTGATCTGGATGCATCACGTGTCATCCAAGTCTGCGCAGGAAGAGGCAGGGCAACCCTGAAAAGTATTCAGCAACATCTGGAAAGAAAGTGTTCCAGAGGATCAATTCACGGGGCTGAGCATGGATCTTTCACCCGCTTTTATTGCTGGCGCAGCCGTCTACTTTCCGGTTGCAGAAATTACTTTCGATCGGTTTCATGTCGCCAAATTACTCAACAAGGATATGGATAAAGTACGTAAAGATGAGCGTAAAGAGCATGAGGTATTAAAAGGGCTAAAATACACGGTCCCAAAAAATCGAGAAAATCTTTCGGTTAAAATAAGAAGCATCACGGGTAGAAATGATTCCACTTTATACAAAGCTAGGTGAAGCCTATTGACTGAAAGTTCTGTTCCATGATCTATGGGAAATTCCCAATAAATCAGAGACATGCGATAGTGGTACAACGAAGTAGAAATCGTTAAAATAACGGCCTTTTTGATCTTTGAAAAAACAGTTAAAGCGCATTGTTCACTTCGTTGAATCACACATCACACACGGTCTATTGGAAGGCATTAATAGCAAGGTTCAATTAGCCAAAAGACGCGCTAGGGGTTACCGTAATATCAACAACTTTATCAATATGATTTATTTTCTCTGCGGAAAAATGAAATTTGATTAATCCACTGTATTTCACATAGAGCCAACTTTTTTAAAGAAGTCAACACACTTAGGGGTTGGTACGTTTAAAAAGTGTCCAAATAGCACTGCACCGACAAAACTCGTAACAATGGGTGGGTTTTAATCCCAACTGAGTTAATTTGAAAATTATTTCACTCGATTGGGTGTGATATTTTTTTAAAAAATGACTTTTTCATTCAAGCTCTAGATAAGCAAATCTAGATTGTAAAAGATTCGCTGTGCTATATGCTTCTATGGTTACTCCAGCATATGGTATTTTTCTTCAAATACCTGCTCTTCGGCTGATTGATTGGCAATATATTGTTCGATTTCTTCGCTAGTAAACCCGTAATCCTCAACCTTATAGACATGAACACTTTTATAGGATTTAGCGGCTATGCTATCTTGTTGTAAACTGGCTTTATACTCATCATCCATAGATAGTGAAAAGTGTTGATATATAGATTCAACTGTTGTTTGTGGGTCGGTAACCAGCTTGTCATAGATAATATCCACTGCATTTTCAGGCGTGAAGTTAAGTCGGTGGCTAATGATACCTTGATGATTAGTGCGTACCATTTCAATTACACTAATGCTTTCATACTTTCTTTGATAGCAGGCGGGAGAATGGAAGGACCAGGGCTTGGAAAATACGCTTAGTGATGACGCAATCGACTTAAGGATATCGCTATGTATATAGATTGCACGCATATCTGGAAAAGCCTCCTGATAGAGGCCGAGTCTTCCTCCGGCAACCGCATTCTTAGCCAGAAACGTTTGCCCTCCTGATGCATAGACATGGCGCTGGACAGATAAACGGAAATTTTTAATGATTTTTTTTCGTACTTGTTCGGGTAGTTTGTCGATTGAAAAAATTTCAGCGACTTCATGTAAATAGGGAAAAAAGAGAATAAGCCCAGGCGCTAGAAAAGAGCTGACAAATAAGAATTCATCTTCCTCTGAATAACGCAAGCCAGCTTTATGCAGCCCATCCCAGCCTTTGAAAAAATGATTATCCAGGATATCGACTATTTTCCCTAACGGATCGCCGATGCTCATATCAATCCGGTTTATCAATGCGACCAGTTTATAAATAGTTACGGAGTTAAACAGAGACTGCCATAAGGATAAATAAGTGAATTGCTGATCTTTTTCTAGCATCCGGTGTAAAAAGGTTGAACCGCTACGTGGGTTGCTTAAAATAAATACCGGTTGGTTAACCTCTTGATGTTTGAAACCAGGGTAAAGAATGTAATCCAGTGCTTGAAAAAAGCTAACTAGAAGCCGCAGTACCAGGATCGCAGGGATAATAATAAAACCGACAAAGAACACAAATTTTGGACGAAAATACCGTGGCGTAAACATCCGCGCCATTAATTTTAGAAAAATAGGCCAATATAGAAAATACAAATGGAGTCCTCTGGGGAATAGGTTGTAGCACTAGGTTTATTAATCAGGATGAATTAAACCTGATTTGATTACACCGACTTCATTACACCTGTTGAATTTCAGCAAAGATCGAAAAACAGTATTTGGTAGAAATGTAAGCGTACTATTGTGTTAATTATTGCAGAACCAATAATAGATAACATCACATAAAGCGATGTTATCTATCGAATAAGCTGTATTACAGTTTAGTTGATACGCACCGCAATCTCACCGCCCGCATTGGCCTTCACCGCGCAGAACTTGAATTCCGGTATTTTAGCAGATGGATCTAAGGCTTCATTAGTAATTAAATTGGCGCTCGCTTCGTTATAGCAGAAAGCCATAAACAGACTGCCTTTTTGTATGCCTATATCGGCACGGGCATAAGCCGAAATTTTTCCGCGTCTGGATTCGATAGTGATTATATCTCCCGGTTCTACACCGAGTTTTTGTATATCTTCCGGGTGTATCATCACTACTGGATCTGGCTCAATCGCATCCAAGGTAGGTGAGTGACGAGTCATACTGCCTGTATGCCAATGTTCTAGCTGGCGACCAGTGATAAAAATTAGCGGATATTCATCATCCGGCATTTCATCTGCATGTATATAGGAAGCCGGAACAAAGCGACCTTTTCCTGACTCAGTCGGGAAGCCATCGGTAAAGATAATCGGTTCACCAGGATCGCCCTCGTTTTCCAATGGATAAGTAAGCGAGTCTTCATTTTCTAATCGAGCCCAGGTCATACCGGCAATACTGCCCATGGCCTGACGCATTTCATTAAACACATCTTCTGGACCCTGGTAACTCCAGCCGCAGCCTAAGCGGTTGGCAATTTCCTGCAGAATCCATAGATCCTGTTTTGCTTCACCAGGTGGATTAACTGCTTTACGTCCCATTTGAACTCGGCGGTCGGTATTGGAGAAAGTTCCATTTTTTTCATAAAATGCTGAGGCCGGCAGGATAACATCAGCAAAGCCAGCCGTTTCAGTTAAGAAAATATCCTGTACCACTAAGTGTTGCATGTGAGCGAATGCTTCACGTACATGATTCTGGTTTGGATCTGACATGGCAGGGTTTTCACCCTGGACAAACATGCCGAATATTTCATTATCCAATACTGCATGGATCATTTCTACGGTTGTTAAACCGGGCTCCGGGTCAAGTTTTACATCCCACAACTGTTCATATTTTGCTTGATTAAGCGGGTCGTTAACTGGCTCATAATCAGGGTAAACCATAGGAATCAAACCTACATCAGATGCACCTTGTACATTGTTCTGTCCGCGTAGTGGATGTAACCCCGTTCCTGGTCTACCAATCTGACCGGTCATTAAGGCTAAGGCAATTAAACAACGAGAATTATCGGTGCCATGAATATGCTGTGAAATACCCATGCCCCAGAGAATCATTGATGCTTTGGATGTTGCATACACTCTTGCGACCTCGCGCAAAGTCTCTGCAGCTATTCCGCAAATTGGCGCGACTTTTTCCGGGCTGTAATCTTTCAAGTGCTCTTTCATAAACTCGAAATCTTCGGTATGCTTTTTAATGTAATCATTATTTTGCAAACCTTCATCCAGAATGACATGCATAATACCATTTAGCATTGCCACATCGGTATCCGGACGGAATGCCAGGTGATGTAATGCATATTTTGCGATAGCCGTTCGATTGGGGTCGATTAATATGATTTTAGTTCCGGTTTTAGTCGCGTTTTTCATAAAGGTTGCGCCAACGGGGTGATTAACCGTTGGATTAGCACCAATAATAATGACGACTTCAGCTAATTTTACATCCTCTATCGGGTTAGATACAGCACCGGAGCCAAGACATTCTAGTAAAGCAACGACAGAAGACGCATGACATAATCGCGTACAGTGATCGACATTGTTTGAACCAAAGCCTGTTCTAATCAGTTTCTGGAATAAATAAGCTTCTTCATTACTGCCCTTAGCTGAACCTAGTCCAGCTAAGGCTTTTTTACCTTTTTCATCACGAATTTTTTTCAGACCACCGGCGGCAAAATCAAGCGCCTCATCCCAGCTGGCTTCACGGAATACCGTGTCGAGATCATTCGGGTCTAATAACTCAGTGGTTTTAGCCACGCCATCACGTCTAATTAACGGCTTGGTTAAACGTAGCGGGTTATGGATATAGTTAAAGCCGTAACGCCCTTTAACACAGAGACGGTATTTATTCGTGTCTCCATCGAGGCCTTCGGTGTACAGAATTTTATCGTCTTTAACATGATATTTAATCAAGCAACCCACGCCACAATAAGGGCAGGTCGAGTTTACTGTTTTATCAGCGACTTCAAGACCCACATTATTAGCTGGCATTAGTGCGCCGGTAGGGCAGGCTTGCACACATTCTCCACAGGCGACACAGCTACTAGCGGCCATTGGATCGGCAATATCAAAGACAATTTCAGCATGCGCACCACGATTAGCAAAACCAATCACATCATTCATTTGTTCTTCACGGCAGGCACGTAGACAACGGGTACACTGAATACAGGCATCCATATTTACTGCGATTGCAGGATGGGATAAATCAGCTGCGGGTTGTGCGCGTGACTCAAAGCGCGGCTCGCCCACCTGTAATTTTTGAACCCACTGGTCTAATTCAGAATCTAGTTTATAAGGTGATGTACCTTGCTCGGGCATATCCGATAAAAGTAATTCCAAAACCATTTTTTGCGATTTAACGGCGCGTTCACTGCTTGCCTGCACATCCATTCCTTCAGTAGGCATACGGCAGCAAGATGGAGCTAGGGTTCTTTCACCTGCTACTTCTACGACACAAGCACGACAGTTACCATCCGCGCGTAAGCCTTCTTTGTAACACAGGTGTGGAATTTCTTTATTGTGGCGCTTTGCTGTTTGCAGAATCGTTTCGCCAGCAAATGCTGAGACTTCTTCGCCATCTAGAGTGAAGTTGATCATCGGTTCGTTTAGTGTGTCTGGGTTAGCAGCCATAGTATTTATTCACCTGCATTGGGGTAAAAATTATCGTCCAGAATCTGAGAGAATGTCCAGGGACAAATGCTCGGGAAAGTTTGTATATCAAGTGCCGTTTCTTGAGAGGCTTTGATAATAGATTTTTCATAAGATTTTTTCAGGATAGTATCAAGTTGCGGTGTGAGACTTGAGATTACCTCTAAGGTTTCTGAAAAATTGATACGATATCCTTCAATGGTTAACTGCCAACTTCGTCCACGGCGTATGGGTTGGTATTGCCACTTAAGTAAAGTGACTTGCTCCTGTGTCCAGCCATACAAGTCAGCATTGTAATTAATCATTAGCTTATCTGCCTAGATTTCTTGTGAAAAATATTTGATAGCACAGCGTAACGGATTAGGCGCAGCCTGTCCTAAACCACAAATAGACGCATCGACCATGACTGAGGATAACTCTTCCAGCAAGTCGGTATCCCAGTTTTTCTGTTCCATAAGTACAGCGGCTTTTGCTGTACCCACGCGACAAGGCGTGCATTGACCACAGGATTCTTCTTCAAAGAATTTCATAGCGTTAATGGCTAATTCCTTGGCACTGTCTTGCTTAGAGAAAACCACGACGGCCGCCGAACCTATAAAACAACCATGCTCATTCAAGGTATCAAAATCCATAGGAATATCTGCCATTGACTCGGGCAAAATTCCACCCGATGCACCCCCTGGAAAATATCCGTAAAACTCATGTCCGTCTTGCATACCACCACAGAATTCTGCAATTAATTCATGCATGGTCGTACCTGCAGGGGCGAGGTGAACGCCTGGATTATTAACACGACCGGAAATAGAAAACGAGCGTAAGCCTTTGCGCTCATGACGACCGTGTGAAGTAAACCACTCAGGGCCTTTTTCTACGATATCTCGAACCCAATACACCGATTCCATATTGTGTTCCAGCGTAGGGCGACCGAATAAACCAACTTCTGCGAGGAAAGGAGGGCGTAACCGAGGCATACCACGTTTTCCTTCGATAGATTCAACCATTGCAGATTCTTCACCACAGATATAAGCGCCAGCACCACGGCGTAAATGTATAGGGGGCAAACCAGCAGGAATGCTTGCTTGTAATAAGGCAATTTCTTTAGTCAGAATTTCTCGGCAACCTGCATACTCATCACGCAAATAAATATATATCTCTTCACAACCTACGCAGAGAGCAGCAATTACCATGCCTTCTAAAAAACGATGTGGGTCTAATTCTAGATAGTGACGATCTTTAAAGGTCCCTGGTTCGCCTTCATCTATATTAACAGCCATCAAACGTGGTCCGTCAAAGCTGCTTACAATACGCCACTTTCTGCCAGCGGGAAAACCGGCACCGCCCAGGCCACGAAGACCCGAGTCTTCCATTTTTTTAATCACGCTTTCGGTACTGATGCTAGCGTCTAGAATGCCTTCAAGAGTTTGATAGCCTTGATCTGCCTGGTATTGCTGCAGACTGATGTAATCAGTGATGTCGGCTTTTATATCGTTAGCATTAACAGCAGTAGTGACAACTTCAGGCGTTGCGTTATCAATTGCTTTTTGTCCGACGACAGCAACAGGCGCATGTTGACAACGACCAACACAAGGGACTTTTTGCACGCGTACTTGCTCAGAATTTAAGCCGCTAGTTAAGGCCTCTGTGAGTTTATTAGAACCCGCCATAGAACAGGAAAGGGATTCACAGACCCGAACGGTTAAAGCGGGCGGGGGAGTTTGACCTTCTTTGATAACATCGAAATGATGGTAAAAAGAAGCGACTTCAAAAACTTCAGCAGGGGATAGGTTCATTTCGTGTGCGAGTGCCACAAGATGTTTAGAGGAGATATGCTGATAGTGATCCTGGATTTTATGAAGATGTTCGATCAATAAATCATGTTGTCTGGACTCATTGCCCAGAAGTTTTTGAACTTCGTCCAGTGCCGTAAGATCAACCGCATGGCCTTTAGGTCCTTTGCGTTTTTTCTTGGTAATATGATCCGGGCTAATAGTAATAACTGCCACTCGTTTTCCCCCAACTCTTTCGTTATTTGAAAATAGCTATAAATTTTTCGCCAAATATTGTCTTTGGTTGTTATTACTTTGGCAAATTTGATCCACTTTACCAAAACTGCTCTCTTCTATTCAAGTAATCTTTTCTTTAGATGTATATCATAAATAGTGATATTATCACCAAAAAGATAATTTGACTGCTTCAAAACTCAGGAATTTGCATTGAACCCCCAACATTTATTGACTTTTGCCGTCGTTGCGAAATTAAAAAGCATTACCCTAACTGCTCAGCAGTTAAATATTGGCCAGCCGGCAGTCTCAGGTCAATTAAAACTATTACAAACTTTTGTGGGTGAGCCTCTTTATGAACGAAAAGGACATCAGATTGAGTTAACTGCAGCGGGTCAAGGCTTATTAAGGTACGCTGAAAAGATGAATAGTTGTTATAGCAAATCTCTGGAATATGTACGAAGTTTGCAAAAAATAAGTACCGGCGTTTTGCGAATCGGCGCAACCATGACTATTGCCAGTTATTATTTGCCTAAATTTGTAGTTGAACTGCAAACAAATCATGCCGGCGTGCAGGTTTTTATGCAAACCCTGGATACAGCGGGAATACTAGATAACCTATATAGTCTGGACCTGGGGTTTATTGAAGGGTCTTTACAAGGAATTGAGTTGTCGAATAATTACCAAATTATCCCTTGGCAGAAAGATGAAGTCGTTTTAGTCATACCTGAAAATCACCAGCTCGCCCAGCTATATACTGATTTCGTACCCTTAGAAGTTTTTACCCAGTATCAGGTAATCTGGCGCGAGCAAAGTTCAGGCGGGCGGCAAGTGGTTGAATCTGCCTTGTTTGCAGCAGGTATTAACGCCCCTGTTAATATTGAAGTAACCGGTGTTTCGGCAGTGAAAGAAGCCGTCAGAGCAGGGTTAGGTATTGGCTTTTCTTCATCATTGGCGTTAAAGAATGAAACTAAGGGTCTAGTATCGCGTAGAATTCGATCTAATCAGGGACATGGACTCACATGGCAGTTGAATATTATTGCACCGAAACCCGCACTGCAATCTCGGGCAACTAAAGCATTTCTGGAACTTTGTTTAGAAGAGGGTACGTCATAGTTTGTTAGCCCATTTCTGGAGTAGCCACGTGCATTATGCATTTCTGATAGTTTTATCACTGTTTACAACGCCCGCATGGGCAGCGTTTAACATCAAGCAAGTTGCTCAAGGTATATACGTTCACCAGGGACTAATAGAATTACCCGATGCGCATAATCATGATGCTATTGCCAATATAGGTTTTATCGTCGGTAAAAAGTGTGTTGCCGTGGTTGATAGCGGAGGCTCCCCGGCGCAGGGAAAGCAATTAAAAAAGATCATCCAGAAAATTACTTCGGTTCCCATTTGTTATGTCATT
Organism: Methyloprofundus sp.; assembly: GCA_012960135.1. GTDB lineage: Bacteria > Pseudomonadota > Gammaproteobacteria > Methylococcales > Methylomonadaceae > Methyloprofundus. The sequence goes on along the minus strand of DUBW01000001.1, from coordinate 41,619 downwards.
AATACCCATGTTCATCCTGACCATATATTTGGCAATAGCGCATTTAGAGATATTACAGATATACAATTTATTGGCCATAAAAAACTAGCTCGGGCAATGAGCGAGCGTGGACCTTTTTACCTGGCGCGCTCAGAAGAGCAAATCGCTATTAAATTGACAGCTGATGATATTATTTTACCGACGATGAACGTTAAAAATACCCTCGAGCTTGATTTGGGTAATCGGATAATAACCTTGACGGCACACCCCACAGCACATACCGATAATGATTTAACAGTCTTTGATCAGAAAACCAATAGCCTATGGTTAGCGGATTTGTTATTTATAGGCCATTTGCCAGTTTTAGATGGTAGTTTAAAGGGCTGGTTACAAGTAATTAATAAATTAGAAAAACGTCGGTTTGATGTGGTCATTCCGGGACATGGTCCAATTGTGCGTGACTGGCCAGAAAGTCTACAGCCACAAAAACACTATCTGCAATATTTACAAAAAGTTGTCCGTAGCAAAATTAAAAATGGTGTTTATCTGGAAGATGTTTTAATAACGGTTAATTATCCTGCTAAAGATCAATGGCAATTATTTAACGACTTTCATAAAAAAAATCTTAGCAGTGCTTATGCTGAACTAGAGTGGGAATAATGTTTTATCACTGATTAATACAGGGGCAAGTTTATCGACCCTGACTATTTTTAGATCTTAAAACACCTACATGAAGACTCACGACACTTTAATAAATGTCACACAGCCAAAAGGCAGGATTAGCAACTATAAGCAGGGAGTTTGCATCAATGAGCTTACGCTATCAAATAAATCTTAGAATTTTCTTTTCAGCGATTGTTATCCTCGTACTCGGAGGTTCAATCACTATCTGGCAGGCTCGTGAGGCAATTAAGGATGAAGTTGCATCCTCAATCAATTTGGCTGTACAACTCATCGAGTTTAGGTATACAGACAAACCCTCTATTAATTTTGGTAATAGTGGCTGGCTAACTCAGCTTAATTCTCTGCAAGCTATACGTCATCTAAACATTCAATTAAAGACCCCCTCTGGGGAATTTATCAGCCTGTTAAAGGAAAATGTACTGAAGGATAAACAGGATGCACCCCCTCAGTGGTTCGTGAGCCTCGTAGGCAGTAGCTATCCAGTGACCGAATTCCCCTTTACCAGTTCTGATGGTACGCCGCTGATATTAAGTATCGAGGCAAACTCTTTAGATGAAATTACCGAAGTGTGGCAAGAGACGATGATATTTTTTATCTCAATCGTATTACTAACCCTACTGTCATTTTTTGCTGTGCATCTCACATTTAATCAGGCTCTCAGATCTATCGAGAAAATTGTAGGCGGGCTAAAAGCAATTGAAAAAGGGCACTACCAGCATAAGTTACCTGAATTCAAGATTGGGGAATATAACACTATTGCCAAAGCTATTAATCAAATGACCGACGAATTAAGTATAGCCGAGCAGCGATATAGTGAATTAACGAAGCATTCCCTAGATATACAGGAAAAGGAACGGCAATATCTTGCTCAGGAATTACATGATGAATTAGGCCAATCCCTGACTGCCATAAAAGTAATGACTGTGACTGCACGCCACCCAAAATCAGATATATTACAAATCACTCAGTCAATCACTGGAATTTGTGATCATTTAATACATGTTGTTCGTACCATGATGTACCAATTGCATCCGCATATATTGACCGAGCTTGGATTGATTGCGGCTCTGGATGACATAATCAAGCACTGGAAAGAAAGAAATTCTCACTTAAGCATTGCCGTAGAATGCAGTGATGAAATGGACACATTACCAGAAGTAATGAGTATTCATTTGTATAGAGTTATTCAGGAATGTATCACCAATACGGTACGCCATGCAGAGGCGCAGCATATTAATATAAAACTGCATGTGAATAGCAATACAATCTATTTATCAGTCATCGATGACGGTATAGGGTGTGATCTAAATACTATAGAATCAGGCTTTGGTCTACGCGGCATGCAGGAAAGGATTAAAACAATGGGCGGCGAACTGAGCATCAGCTCATGTGTACAACAAGGTATGACAGTAACAGCGATAATTCCATGTTTATGAAAATAAAAGTTATTCTGGTCGATGATCATGCGGTTGTGCGAGCCGGATTTAAAATGCTGCTAGCGACAGATGAGCGGATAGAAGTCATTGCTGAAGCCGAGCGGGGTGAGGAAGCCATGCAGCTTTATAATACTAAGCAACCCGATATTATGGTGATGGATATTTCCATGCCTGGTATTGGCGGTCTAGAAGCTATTCGCCGTATATATGCCCGTGATAGTCACGCTAAAATCCTGGTATTCAGTGTGCATAATGAACAGGTTTTTATTAATCAGGCAATTAAGGCCGGGGCAAAAGGATTTATTAGTAAAAACAGTGCGGCTGATATCTTAGTTGATGCCATACAGAAAATTGTGAATGGTGGCACCTATATTGAGGCGGGCTTGACCCATACGGTGAATCAGGATAATAATGCGAGACAGGTCGATCATCACAAGATTATTGATAGCTTATCAAGCAGGGAATTTGATGTTTTTTTATTGTTAGCAAAAGGTAAAACTGCTCATAAAATTTCGGAAGAACTGTGTCTTAGCTATAAAACTATTGCCAATTATAGTACGCAGATAAAGAAAAAATTAAATGTTGCTACAGTTGCAGAGCTTACTCATATTGCTTTATTGTCTGGTATGGTCAATCCCTAAATCTAACCTAGAATGTATTTAAGAAAATGAAAAAAAACTATTTACTGCTACTGCTTATTTTTTGCTTGCCCGTTTTATCTCATGCAGCCAAAGATGACACAATATGGAGGCAGGTTTTAAAACCTCAGTACTTTGCTGGTAAGAGTATAAAAGATGGCGATAAAATCATTCAGCTAACAACGCCAAAACGTGCTGAAGATCCTGCCTTAGTACCTATTAAAGTAACCACTAGTTTAGTACAGACTAATAAAATATATATAAAGCGGATTATATTATTGATTGATAAGAATCCGGTGCCATTAATCGGTGAATTTGACTTTACTCCCGAGAGTGGCAGGGCTGATATTGCCATGCGCGTGCGGGTAAACACCTATAGTTATATACGCGCCATTGCGGAAATGAATAATGGTGATTTATATATGGTTAAAAAGTTTGTGAAAGCCAGTGGGGGTTGTTCTGCACCTATCGGTGCTGATTATGACGCAGCAATGCAACGGTTGGGTAAAATGAAATTTAGACTGGATAATGAATTAGAAGATGGCAAGCCAACAATGGCACAATTACTCATTAGTCATCCTAATGTTACCGGCATGCAAATGGATCAGGTGACTCGATTTAAGAGAAGAGCACATTTTATCAAGCAGATTAAAGTTACCTTTAATGACCAACCGATACTGACAGCCAAGACCGATATTGCAATCAGTAGCGATCCCAATTTCCGTTTTTATTTTATACCAACTAAAAAAGGGGTATTAAAGGCTGAATTTACCGATACCTCCTGTGAAAGCCCTGTGAGCCGTAGTGTTTGCAAACTGGGTAAGACCTATACTAAATCCTACACAGTCAATCCCTGACCAATAAAATACTGCATCGAACCTAAATAGAATTTAAAAAGTTACGGTTAAAAGGTTCAGGAATAATGATGGCTGCCCAAATATATTTATATTTGGGCAGCGCAAAAAAAGAGTATAGTGAAAGCTCTCAGATAAGGTGCCTGAAAACAAACAATCTTCACCTTTACTGGTCTTTTTGTCCATCATCAGCACGGTAGCCATAGTTACTTAGCCAGTTATGCGCCTCTTACTACAGCACTGATGACAAACAAAAATCCTGTCCAAATATTGGACGGTTATTTATTTCCAGGTGCCTAAACTCATTATTGGAGCAAGTCGATGAAAAATTTTAAATTTGTAAGCCTTATTATCCTCACCATCTTTAGTACTAACCTATACGCCTATGGCAGCAGTAGCAGTAGTAAAAAAGCGTGTAAAAAACCTAAATTCACCCAATTTACGCCTCCACATTTAACGGCCGTAGCCGCACAATCCGAGTTTTCTTTTCAAGCGTCAATGCTGACTAATCCAGACAGCATCGAAGTCAGTGTAAAAAAACAGCCGGTAGAGGTCACTATCAGTAAAGTAAATAATGCTTACACAGTCTCAGGAAGACTTCCAGAGACGCTAACAGGAACTTTTGCTAGAATTAAAATTGATGCGAAAGGGATAAATAATTGCAAGGGCAGTGATGGCTGGTTGCTAAAGATAGAAGAATAAGATTTCCGCCGCTGAAAATACTGGTACCGGAGCTTAAGTTCCGGTACCAGTATTTTCAGCGATAACCTAACTAACTGCCTTCAAATACTACAACTGACCTCGCTTGCACAAAGTAGTTATTTTTCCCTACAGTTTTTTGATTTTCTGGCTTGATAATACCATGCTCTGAATCTAATGCAGTATCCACCGCTAGATGCCAATGACGCTCTTCAATAATCGGCAGTTGCATAGTGAGCTGATCTTCTGACATATTCAATATCACATGCAGGTCAGCTTCATCGTCGTAAAAAGCAGCAAGGGTAAAGGCCAGTACCTGAGATTCAGGGTTTAACCATTGGGGGGCACCTAGTTTAACTCCGTGCCACTGGATATCAGGCATATGTCGACCAGGTGCGCATTCACCCGTGAGAAAACGGCGCCGCATTAATGACTGGTGGCGCTTACGCAGTGCTATCATTTGCTGCACAAAAAACAGCATATCGGCATTTTTCTTGGTCAGACTCCAGTCAAACCAGGTTAATTCATTATCCTGGCAGTAGCCATTATTGTTACCACTCTGGGTATTAAGCACCTCATCACCAGCAAGTAGCATAGGTACGCCTTGGCTTAATAATAGAATAGCGAAACTATTTTTAGCCTGCTTTTTACGCAGTTCCAGTATTCTGACATCATGGGTTTCCCCTTCGGCGCCACAGTTATAACTGATATTGTGATCGCCGCCATCACGGTTATCTTCGCCGTTGTTCAGGTTATGTTTATGATCATAGCTAACCAGATCATTCAGGGTAAAACCATCATGACAGGTAATGAAGTTAATGCTATTGATGGGTAAGCGATCCTGTTGCTTATATAAATCGCTACTAGCACAAAGCCGGGTAGCAACTTCTGCCGTCAGTCCTCTATCTCCTCGAATAAAGCCCCGCATACTATCGCGGTATTTACCATTCCATTCTCCCCAACGGTAGCCGGGGAAACTGCCCACTTGATACAAACCTGCGGCATCCCATGCCTCGGCAATTAATTTAGTTTTTGCCAGTTGTTCTGATAATTCAATCCCCCATAAAATAGGGGGATCTTGCAGCACTTCACCATTTTGACCACGCGCAAGTGCACTTGCCAGGTCAAAGCGGAAACCATCAACATGCATTTCTCGAACCCAGTATTCCAGGCAAGTGATAATGAAATTGGCCACCACCGGATGGTTGGCATTTACGGTGTTGCCACAGCCGGTATAATCACGGAATTTACTTTTATCGTGTTCTTGCAGATGATAGAAAATACTTCTACCGATACCTCTAAAATTAATCACCGGGCCATCAGAACCTGCTTCGGATGTATGATTAAAAACCACATCCATAATGACGCCGATTTCCGCCTTATGTAATGCTTTAACCAGGTCACGAAATTCTTCTATATGGGTGCCTTTTTCGGGTGTTACACAGTATCCCGGGTGGGGGCTAAAAAAGCTGTGGGTACTATAACCCCAGTAATTTTTTAACCCTAGCGAAGCTGTGCCACGAGGAATGTCCTGTTCATCAAAAGCCATAACAGGCATTAGTTCAACATGGGTAATGCCGAGCGCTTTCAGGTAGGGGATTTTTTCAATCAGCGCAGAAAAAGTACCCGGATTTTGGACTCCGGATAATTTATCACGAGTAAACCCTCCAACATGCATTTCATAAATAATGGCATTTTCACTTTTGAATGAAAACGGTGTATCTCCTTCCCAGTCGTAGCTGTTATCGGCTACCAGACTACGCATAGCCGTATGGCCGTTATCACCGGGTAAGCATGCATCACTTCTGTTCCAGAGTTTATCGTTAACAACGCGAGCTAATGGGTCAAGTAGGTGTTTTTCTTTATCGAAGCTGTAGCCAGCTTCTGAGGAGTTATCTGGTCCGTCCATACGCCATGTATACCATGTACCTGCTGGAAGTTCATGCACATGAACATGCCAGGAATAAAAGGTCTTATTGAGTTCATTTTCCAGGTGTATGGTCTGGATCGGTTCAAGGCTATCTGCACTATCATAGAGAAAAAGTTCTACAGAGGTAGCGTGGCGACTAAAAATGGAGAAATTAACGCCATCACGCTTTAATTTAGCACCCATTGGATACGGTGATCCAAGGGAGGTTTTATATGTCTTGTTCAAGGGGACTGTTATTATTTTTTTAAAGTTAAAACGGCTAATAAGTTTTGTCGCTATGTGGCGTAAGCCGGCTTTGATTGAGGAAATATGATTTTTCCACGTTAAATTTTTTAGTCATGATAATCAGCTATTTCTTGAAAGTCCAGTTATTAGCTCCTGAAAAAGGATAAGCTAATATCGAAAGTTAGGTAGGGCTTTACTTAAAATGATGTACTGGACATTGCTCTTCGCGCAGGCTGATAATTGGCCAGTTTTGTTGCTTGGCATAGTTTTTTAAAGAGTCATCAGGGTTGACTGCAACAGGATGAGTCACCTGTTTTAATAGCGGTAAATCATTATGTGAATCACTATAGAACCAGCTGTCTTTTAGGTCATTGCCCGTTTCCTTGAGCCATTTCTGCAAGCGGGTGACTTTTCCTTCCTGAAAACATGGTGTCCCAGCAACTCTCCCGGTATATCGGTTAGCTATCAACTCAGGTGTTGTAGCCAATAAATGTTTAATACCATAAAGGTTTACTATCGGTTCAGTAACAAAGTGATTAGTCGCTGTAATAACCAGTAGGATATCACCTCTTTGCTTATGTTTGCTGATTAACTCGTGCGCAGGCGCTAATAAGATAGGCTGTATTACCTCTGTTAAAAATTGCGCGCGCCATTGATATAAGTCTTCCAGTGTATTGTCAGCCAGCGGCTTTAAAGAGAAGTTGAGGAATTCCAAAATATCTAATTTACCTAGTTTATATTCCTGGTAAAAACGTTCATTTTCCTGGGCATAATAATCTGCATCGACAATTTTCCGATCAACTAAAAATTGTCCCCATAGATAATCACTATCATCAGCAAGCAGGGTATTGTCTAAATCAAAGATAGCTAAACTCATTGTTAATCTAATTTTCCGTTTAATTTAATTAGCTGATAGCATCACTTAGACATTTATGGAACAATGTAAGTATGAGTAATGCATAGGAACCTAAAACAGGTATTCCTATATGTTCAGCAATAGATTTTATCATTACCCGTCTTATTGCGAACAGTAAAAAATAGGTTTTAAAAATGATTGATTCAAAAGGATACCGATCCAATGTCGGCATCATCCTTTGTAATGAGCAAGGGCATGTCTTTTGGGCTAAACGCTCGCGTGTCAATTCATGGCAGTTTCCGCAAGGCGGAGTGGAAGAAGGGGAAGAGCCTGAAGAGGCAATGTACCGCGAACTTCGTGAAGAAACTGGCCTGGATGCCAAGTATGTGAAAATTCTAGGGCGCACGCGCTATTGGCTGAGATACAGGTTGCCGGAAAAATATATTCGGCGTAATTCACACCCTCTATGTATCGGACAAAAGCAGATTTGGTATTTGCTACAACTGGTAGGAGATGAAACCAATGTTAGCCTGAACCACGATAGAAAACCAGAATTTGACAACTGGCAATGGGTAGAATATTGGGAGCCCTTAAAAACGGTAGTCTATTTTAAGCGTAAGGTCTACCGTAAAGCGATGATGGAGTTAGGGGCTTTTTTAATGCTGGAATCTGTCAAGGTGAGTGCCTCTAGTTATTTATCCAACAAGAATATGAGCGAACATCAGTGAAGTCGTTTTTATTCGTTATGCAAACAGATGCATATTGCGGTGCTAAAACCCAGGAAGTATTAGACCAGGTATTAATTAGCGCAGCGTTTGACCAGAAAATCAGTTTATTATTATTAGATGATGCTGTCTATCACTTACATAAAAACCAGGGTAGCGAGCAAATTTCCAGTAAAGATATTAGTGCGATTTATCGTTCTCTGGAAATATATGATATTGAAAATATCTACTTGGAAAAAGAGTCATTAGCACAGCGCGGGCTAACTCAGGATGATCTGTCGCTTCCTACAACGTTAGTAAACAGAGAGGAAATCCCGACAACACTCAATTCCTTTGATTTTGTTTTAGGCTAAATCCGTTGTACTTCAGGCTGTCACGGATGCGGTTATTTATCGAGTTGATTTTTTTAGAGCAAGGTACTGAAACTGGCGCATAGCCCCGGCTACGTAGCTGTTTCAGCAGCGCAGCCATTAGCAAAAAGTCAGCCGATAGGAATCCACATCTATGGTCGTGTGGAGTATTTACTTAGCACATGTCGTGCCTACTCTGCTAAAATAGCTATATTAGATAGCGATTAAAAATACATCTCCTAGTTGCTAATCACCTTTTTATTAATAAACAATGGATTTACAACATATACGAAATTTCTCGATTATTGCTCATATCGATCATGGGAAATCTACCTTAGCCGATCGCTTTATTCAATTATGCGATGGCTTGTCTGATCGTGAAATGAATGCGCAAGTTCTCGACTCTATGGATATAGAACGAGAAAGAGGAATTACCATTAAAGCGCAGAGTGTCTCACTAAACTTTACTGCAAAAGATGGTGAAACTTATCAGTTAAATTTTATTGATACACCGGGGCATGTTGATTTTTCTTATGAAGTTTCGCGTTCTTTAGCCGCCTGTGAAGGTGCTATTCTGGTTGTTGATGCGGCTCAGGGAGTGGAAGCACAGAGTGTAGCAAATTGTTATACAGCGATAGAACTGGGTCTGGAAGTCATGCCGGTTTTAAATAAGATTGATCTGCCATCGGCTGACCCCGAAAAAGTCATCAATGAAATTGAAGAAATCATTGGCATTCCTGCAGAACAGGCTTTACGTGTAAGTGCTAAAACAGGGCTAGGCGTTGCCGATGTGCTAGAAGAACTGATACATGTGATTCCAGCACCGACAGGTAATGAGGAAGGACCATTACAGGCTTTGATCATTGATTCTTGGTTTGATAATTATCTGGGTGTCGTGTCTCTTGTTAAAGTCATCAATGGCACTTTGCGTAAAAAACAGAAAATCACCATTATGTCTACCGGCAATAGTTTCGTTGCCGAAAGAATTGGAATTTTCACCCCTAAGCGACAAGACGAAGTAGAGCTGAAAACAGGACAGGTAGGCTTTATCGTAGCAGCTATTAAAGATATTTTTGGTGCGCCTGTTGGCGATACTATTACACTAACGGATAGACCTTGTGAAAAAGCATTACCCGGATTTAAAAAGGTGCAACCACGCGTTTTTGCGGGGCTTTACCCAGTCAGCTCCGATGATTATGAAGACTTGCGGGAATCATTAAATAAATTACATCTTAATGATGCTGCTTTGCAGTTTGAGCCTGAATCTTCCCAGGCACTAGGCTTCGGTTTTCGTTGTGGCTTTCTGGGTATGTTGCATATGGAAATTATTCAAGAGCGCCTGGAACGTGAATATGATGTTGACTTAATTACCACAGCACCTACCGTTATCTATGAAGTTGAAACCCATCGCGGTGAGGTATTAAAGGTTGATAACCCAGCTAACTTACCCGACGCGGGTTCGATTAAAGTAATTCGTGAGCCTATCATCCAGGCTAATATACTGGTTCCACAAGAATATTTAGGCAATGTGATTAGTCTGTGTATAGAAAAGCGTGGCGTACAAACCAATATGCAATACATGGGCAGTCAGGTATCACTGCATTATGAACTGCCTTTAAGTGAAGTTGTGTTAGACTTTTTTGATCGCCTGAAATCAGTTAGCCGTGGTTATGCTTCATTTGAGTATGAATTCAAGCGCTTTGAAGAGGCGGCTCTGGTGAAACTGGATGTCATGATTAATGGTGATAAAGTCGATGCATTATCCGTTATTGTACACAAAGACTTAAGTCAGCTACGAGGACGGGATCTTGTCGATAAAATGAAAGAGCTGATTCCCCGGCAAATGTACGAAGTCGCCATCCAGGCCGCTATTGGTGCTAAAATTATCGCCCGATCTACAGTTAAAGCGATGCGTAAAAATGTGACTGCAAAATGTTATGGCGGTGATATCAGTCGTAAGAAAAAACTGCTAGAAAAACAAAAAGCCGGAAAAAAACGCATGAAACAGGTCGGCAATATTGAAATTCCTCAGGAAGCCTTTTTGGCAGTTCTGCAAATTAATAAAGAAACATAGGTAAGACAGTTTATGGATTTTGATTTTTCGTTTTTTCTATTTTCAGCAACTGTCGTCACTGGCATTATCTGGTGGGGCTATTTATATTATCTCAAGCGCAATAATAGGCAGTATATTGAAGCCAATGAGCCGCTTATCGTTGAATATGCTCGCTCATTTTTTCCGGTAGTTTTAATCGTATTTATCCTGCGTTCATTTATTGCCGAACCGTTTAGAATTCCATCGGGGTCGATGATGCCAACCTTATTAATTGGTGATTTTATTTTAGTTAATAAATTCACTTATGGTATTCGTCTTCCTGTTATCAATAAAAAAATTATTGATGTCAATGAGCCGCAACGTGGCGATGCCATGGTTTTCCGTTATCCTAAAAATCCCACTGTCGATTATATTAAACGTGTTATTGGTTTACCTGGTGACCGTATTTCTTATATCAATAAAAAATTGACTATTAATGATATACCCATGAAGCAAGTGTCACTAGGCCGTTATCAAGGGGTAGGGCAGGGTAAGTCGATGACTGGGTCTGAACTAGTTACTGAAGATTTACAATCCGTTGAACATGATATTTTAATCAATCCTAACGCACCTAATATTAAAGGGACTTTTATTGTGCCGAAAGGACATTATTTTGTGATGGGTGATAATCGGGATAATAGTAATGACAGCCGTTACTGGGGAACCGTCCCTGAACAAAATCTGGTTGGCAGAGCCTTTTTTATCTGGATGAACTGGGACTGGAAAAATACTGGCATTGGATTTAATCGTATAGGGACCGTTATTAAATAAAAAGGAGATAATATGCACACGACTCATAAAAAACAAAAAGGGATAACCTTAATCCCCCTGATTTTTATCTTAGTGATGATCGCTTTTTTTACTTTATTGGTTCTAAAAATAAGCCCTATTTATATGAACCATAGTAAAGTCGTTCATGCACTGGAAACCTTAAACCATCGTACCGATATTGAGAAAAAAAGTAAGCGAGAAGTGTGGGTATCTCTATCTAAACAGTTCAATATGAATTCTGTTTATGACGTTAAAAAGAAGAATGTAAAAATCACTTCTCGCGCCGGTTATTTAAAAGTTCAAGTTGTGTACCATGTCAAAGAATTAATTTTGGGTAATTTAAGTGTCTGGGTGGATTTTGATGACTCGATAGAAGTTGGGGTTAAGTGATTAAAGCGCCAGAACTTCTCAGTAAAAAACTTGGCCTGAACTTTAATCATCCAGAGTGGTTTGTTTTAGCGCTGACCCATCGTAGTATGGGTGCTAAAAACAATGAACGCCTGGAATTTTTAGGCGACTCTATTCTTGGTTTTGTTATTGCTGAAGCACTGTTTGATAAATTCCCTCAAGCCCCTGAAGGCATATTAAGCCGGCTTAGAGCAAGTCTGGTTAATCAGGAATCCTTAGCCGACTTGGCACGAAAGCATAAACTAGGTGATTATCTTATTCTGGGTTCTGGTGAATTAAAGAGCGGTGGTTACCGGCGCGCCTCTATTTTATCCGACGCGGTTGAAGCAATTATGGGTGCGATTATAAAAGACCAGGGTATTGAAAGTAGCAAGGCCTGGATTCTGGATTTATTTTCCGAGCGTCTTGATGCACTGTGTCTGGATAACTGGAAAAAAGATCCCAAGACACGTCTACAGGAATACTTGCAAGCCCGACAATTAGACATTCCTCACTATACGCTGATCAGTCAGGAAGGTTTGCCGCATGAGCAAATTTTTAAAGTCGAGTGTTCCATTAGCTTATCTGACAAAAAACATGTCGGATCGGGTGTATCAAGAAAAAAAGCCGAGCAACATGCGGCTGAATTAATGCTTACTCAAATAGCCGGAGATGACCAATGAACTGTGGATACGTTGCCTTTATAGGTCAGCCCAATGTAGGAAAATCAACCCTGATGAATCATTTATTAGGGCAAAAAATTAGCATTACATCACGTAAACCACAAACCACCCGGCATCAAATCCTAGGTATTAAAACCACTGATAAAGGCCAGGCAATCTTTATGGATACTCCGGGTATGCATGAGAGTAGCAAGAAAGCTTTTAACCGTTATCTGAATAAAACAGCAGATACCACACTCCTTGGAGTGGACTTGGTAGTCTGGCTTATTGATAGCCTGGCTTGGCAGGACTATGACGAAGTTATTTTTAAAAAATTAGAACGCGCAAATATCCCAGTGATACTGGCAGTTAATAAAATTGACCGGGTAAAAAATAAACAGGCGATGCTTGCTTTCTTTGCCGATGCACAAAAGAAATTTCCGTTTAAAGAGATCGTGCCCATCTCTGCCTTAAAGCAGACCAATCTGGATTTACTAGACAATCTTATTATGCAGTTATTACCGGAAGGTAATATTATTTATCCAGCAGATCAGATTACTGACCGCCCGGAACGATTTTTAGTTGCTGAAATTATTCGTGAGAAATTAACCCGTCGTTTAGGGGATGAGTTACCTTATGCGCTCACCGTAGAAATTGAGAAATTTGAAGAGTTGCCGCATATTACTAAAATTTATGCACTTATCTGGGTAGAGCGCGAAACACAAAAAAATATAGTCATTGGCAAGCAGGGAGAATTTCTCAAAAGCATTGGTATGGAAGCTAGAAAGGATATAGAAGCGCTAATAGATTCCAAGGTTTATTTACAGCTCTGGGTAAAAGTGAAGTCAGGTTGGTCTGATAATGAACGGGCATTACAAAGTCTGGGATTTAAAGAATAAACTTATGCCCCAAAACCTGCAGGCAGGTTTTTTATTGCACCAGAAAAACTATCGTGAATCCAGCCTGATCATAGATGTATTCACGCAAAGTTCTGGCCGTGTTTCCCTGATAGCTAAAGGCGTTAGGCGACAAAAATCACCCTACTTGGGATTGTTACGTCCCTTTATACCGCTCAATATTGACTATACAGGGTCCAGCAGTCTTAAAACGCTGACTTATGTGGAAACAGGGCAATCAGACACCATTCTGCCCGGTCTTAATACCTACTGCGGTTTTTATCTTAACGAACTATTAAGATATTTTATTCCTGTAGATGAGCCTTACCCCGAAGTATTCATTAATTATTTGATCTGTTTACAGCAATTGAAGTCCAGCGAGCAGATACAAGCAGCCTTACGTAACTTTGAGACCCAGTTACTGTATGCGACAGGTTATGGCTTGCAACTACAGATTGATTACTTGACTCAGTTGCCTATTCAATCCTCTGCTAGCTATCAATATGATATAGAGCAGGGCGCTACGATTAATGATAAGGGTCAGCTTCAAGGTGCTACATTGCTGGCCATGCAACAGGGAAACTATCAAAATGTACGCCAGTTAAATGAGGCCAAGCTGTTAATGCGCCAGGTAATAGACTTTTACTTACAAGGAAAGCAGCTTAAAAGTCGAATATTAATTTCTAAACTTATAGAAAAACAAACATGCAAGAGCAATTAATCTTATTAGGGGTCAATATTGACCATATTGCCACTCTAAGACAGGCAAGAAAAACGCGCTATCCTGACCCTGTACAAGCGGCATTAATAGCAGAGCAAGCAGGGGCTGATGGAATCACTGCGCACTTAAGGGAAGATCGGCGGCATATACAGGACCGAGATATGTACTTATTAAAAGACATGATTCATACTCGGCTAAATTTTGAAATGGCCGTAACAGACGAAATGCTTAAAATTGCCAGTGAGGTAAAACCCTTTGCCTGCTGTCTGGTACCGGAAAAGCGCGAAGAATTAACTACAGAAGGGGGCCTGGATGTTGCCTCCAGTCTGGTTAAAATGCAACGCGCCTGTGCACATCTTGCCGAGTCTGATATCGAAGTTTCACTTTTCATCGACCCTGTAGAACAGCAGATTGATGCTGCTGTTAGCGCGGGTGCGCCGGTGATTGAATTACACACCGGAGCTTATGCAGATGCAGGTAATCCACAGCAACGGAAAAATGAACTCCAGCGTATTCAGAAAGCTGCCAATTATGCTCACAGTGCGGGTCTGCAAGTTAATGCAGGTCATGGCTTAACTTTATATAATGTTGAAGATATTTGTAAAATACCAGAAATAGTAGAGTTAAATATTGGTCATTCGATCATTGCTCAAGCAGTTATATCCGGACTGGAAACAGCTGTCAGAGATATGAAGCAAACCATGCGCAATGCAAGAACTTAGACGCCTGGAAATAAATAACCGTCCAATATGTTTGTCATCAGTGCTTGTAGTAAGAGGCGCATAGCTAGCTACGTAACTATTGCTACCGTGCTGATGACAGACAAAAAGACTAGCAAGGATGGATGATTATTTATTTCCAGATGCCTTAGTCATACAAATAGATTTATATTGCAATAGTGAACCGAGCACTAAAGTCTAGATAAACTTGATAAGCTGCAATGCCAGCTAAAATCAGAAAAAATAATCCACTCAAACGATGTAATAAAGTTAGTGAAATTTTATTTAGTAAAACCCTACCTGCAATAACTCCTAGAATGGACGTAGTCGCTAATGCAAGCGTAGCACCAATCCAGATAGCTAAGGGCAGGGCAGTACTACTCAGTGCTATAATGGCAAGTTGCGTTTTATCACCAAATTCAGCCACTGTAATCAATAAAAAAGTCGTCAGAAAAAGACTATGCCCACTTTTTTCCTGTATCTCTGTGTTCTGCTGCTCATCATTAAAAAACAGCGACCGCACGCCGAAGAATGCAAACAGCACGCTGACTAGTGCAGCAACAATATAATCAGGAATCCAGCTAGCAATGGCGACACCAAATAATACTGCCAGTGTATTGAGCAAAGCAAATGCCGTAATAGCGCCTAATATAACCGGTTTTGCACGATGACGCGCTGCCAGTGTCATACAAACAAGCTGGCTTTTATCCCCCATTTCAGCAGCGAGAATCAGCACATAACTTGTGCTGATGGGTGTAAACCAGTCAATACTAATAATATTAGGCAAGATGTACAGGAAAAAAATCTATAAGCTTGAAAAGGTCAGCGTTTATACTATTCACGACCGATCACTTCGATTGCATTGGCATCTAGATCACGGAAAAATAAGGCTTTTCGACCTGATTTACTCATGCTATACAAGACATTATTCTCATCCAGGCTTGCACGGACATAAGCAAAATCATCAACAGTTAGGGCAACATGGCGGTCCCGACCACCATGTTCAGGGCGGCCTGTAGTTGGGTCAATATTATCCAGTAAAAGTATATGTAACTGTTGATTCTCTCCCAATTGAAACCAGGCACCTGGAAAACCAAGATCAGGCCGAGGAACCTGTTGTAGACCAACAATTTCAGTATAAAACTTTACCGAAGCTTCTAGGTCAGAAATCATCAGGCTGGAATGATGTAATAAAAAGTTTAATTTGGTCATATGAATATTATGCAATAAAGGGACTTATTAGCTACAAACTTGTTTAAATAAAGTATTATAATTTATTTGTAATCTTTAGCGCTAAAAAACACTAATCGCCTGGGCAAAATGCAGCTTACTCATATGGCGTTACTAACGCAAGTGTAGATGTCGGTCTATTGTTTTGCTAGGGGATTAAGATTTTATGGGATTCTATAATAGCCTTAATTTAACATAATATACATTATGCGAAGTATAGTGGATCAATACGTTAGACAACAAAAGATAAAAATAATTGCTCAAATGATCATTCAACAAGGCAATACCTGATAAAAAAGCGATAGATGCTGAAGCCGAAGTAAAAAAGCAATCATCCAGGCTGAAAACCCTACGCCAGACAAGCAATCAATAATAAGACACTTATCTTCAGCATAAGTTTCCAATGTCGTCAGTCTGGCCGGTATGCTAATAATCAGAATAATGCAGACATGATCAATATTAATGGTCCCTCCTTTCCACAATACAAAGCCTGGCTTGGCTAAAAGGAAAAACAAATACGCCATTAGAGCTACACCGACTGTTGAGCCGATTGATAACAAACTATCTCCCCAACGCCTGCCGGTAAAGTAACCAGTAACCACTGAATTTGATCCATTACTGGATTCATAATTAAGATCGCAAACATCACAGGAATATTATCAACAACGGCTGAAATAACGTCCACTAGGAAATTGGAGAATATGTGACCGAGTTCGCCATCAATTAATTCTGATGTCAGCGATAAATGACCTATAAAACCAAATCCACTCTAGAATCAATTTATGACCTAGCTTTAAGAGTGGTAAAATCGATACCTACTAAACAGGCATAATCATAATAAACCGACTTAACTATGCGACATCCAGAATTCCCCTTATCCGCAGAGCTTATTTACCTGAATCATGCTGCTGTTGCCCCCTGGCCCAAAAGGACTAGCGAGGCTGTTTGTGCATTTGCACAGCAAAACACTGTTTACGGTTCATCATATTATTTAGACTGGATAAAAAAAGAAGCCCAGCTACGAGAACAATTAAAAGCCCTGTTAAATGCCCCTGCGGTTAGCGATATTGCGTTGGTAAAAAACACCTCGGAAGCTCTGTCCTTTGTTGCCTATGGCCTGGATTGGAAGACTGGGGATAATATTGTATCCAGTAATGAAGAGTTCCCTTCCAATCGTATAGTTTGGCAGTCGTTGGCAGACCAAGGTGTAGAATTTCGTGAAGCTGACTTACTCAGTGCTGAGACACCCGAAGACGCACTTTTTGCATTAGTGGATAAAAACACCCGTTTATTAACGGTTAGTTCTATTCAGTTTGCCAGTGGTTTACGTTTGGATATTGATAGAATTGGCCAGTTCTGTAAAGACCATAAAATCCTTTTTTGTATTGATGCCATTCAAAGTATCGGTGCAGTGCAATTTGATGTACAAAAATGTCAGGCTGATTTTGTCATGGCCGACGGTCATAAATGGATGCTGGGACCTGAAGGTCTGGGTGTTTTTTATACTACCCCGACTGCTAGAGAGCAATTAAAGCTGACCCAATTTGGCTGGCATATGATGGATAATACGCATAATTACGAAAATAAGCCCTGGGATATTCACCCTACCGCGCAGCGATTTGAGTGCGGTAGCCCAAATACAATGGGAATTCATGCTTTATCAGCCAGTTTATCTTTATTACTAGACACTGGTATGGCATCGGTAGAAAAACAAGTCCTGGCAAATGCCTGCTTTTTAGCGGAAATAATTAAATTGCACCCAGGTTTGCAATTACTGACTAAGCAAAGACAGGGGTTACAATCCGGTATTGTGGTTTTTAAACATACTCAAATAAATCAACTGGCATTATATAAACATCTACTGCAAAACCATGTTGTCTGTGCCATGCGTGGCGATGGTATCCGCTTTTCCGCACATTATTATAATTCGACAGCAGAAATAGATAAAGCAATTGCGTTGATACCCGAAAATTAATAATTAACCCATTAAACTCCAACTACATAGGTTAAAATACTCGCATTTTATAGGTTCAAGCAATACTGCAAATAAAAACAATCAGCATACATTGACACTAGCATAAATTATGAATCAAGACACACTCTCTACTAAACCTATCCCGACTAATGAAAGACTCATTATGGCGCTGGACTTCCCCAGTATAGAAGAAGCAAAAGCATTGGTCGAGGAACTCGGCGATTCTGTCGTATTCTATAAAGTGGGTATGGAACTATTTATGGCCGGCGACTATTTCGCATTTATTGAATGGCTAAAAGCCCGGAATAAAAAAATATTTGTCGATTTAAAGTTTTTTGATATCCCAGCGACGGTTGGACGCGCTATCAAAGCGTTGAGTAGCAAAGGTGTGGATATGGCAACAATTCATGGCAACGACTCTATTATGCAGGCCGCAGCCAAAAATAAAGGTGCTTTAAAAGTACTGGCGGTCACGGCTTTAACCAGCCTGGATCGTGGTGATTTGGATGACCTGGGTTTTCAGTGTGATGTACAACAACTGGTTCTATCACGTGCTAAACGGGCGTTAGCTATTGGCTGTGATGGTATAGTGTCTTCAGGCCTGGAAGTCCCCATGCTAAGAGAGAGCCTGGATCATAATTTATTGGTAATTACTCCAGGAGTACGGCCAGTTGATAATCGTGTTGAAGATGATCAAAAACGAGTGGTTACAGTTGAACAGGCATTCCAGAATGGCGCTGATTATATCGTTATTGGCCGCCCGATTCGCGATGCAGAAAATAGCAAGGCAATGGCAGAAAAAATTCAGCGCCAAATTGCGTCACAATTTTAGTTTCTATTCAAATCTAATGGAGACAAAGAAGAGAAGCTTATAATCCCGCCTCTATGGTTTTTAAGCTATTGTTTAATAATAACTAATAAGAATTATAAATTCTCATCCCACGTTACAGTCCATGTTTAAAATAATGGTAGGTACAAACAAACCGCGTTAAAGCGGGTATAAACAATGTCTATATGGTGGCAGACCTTATATTAATAAATAAGCCGCTTCGGTAACGTTATTAAATTAAGTCGCTTTTGCAATTACGTATTAGTTTGAATCAAGCCATTAGCTCCTTAAACTCCTGGAATCTGCAATTAGACTCTTCGTTGTTCATGCTCTCACGGGTAATACCCTCTATTGTTCACAATAAATCGTGCGTGTAGTCTGATCTCAGTGTTTCAGTGAATGATTCATAATTTTTTCAAAAGTGTGGAATAGGTGGATTTAATCTTACTTACAGACAGTTGTATGTTTGCTTTACAAAAAATAATTTACAAACAAATAAAGTTTGCATGATAGGAGGTAGCTTTGTAAAACTTGAGTTAACATCAAATATACCTTTAAAGTATTGGGTAAGCAATGGAAGTGACAAACCATCAATATTATGGTTGGGGAAATAAATTATGAAGAAAACTATAGATGCATTAATTTAAATATTAAAAGGCGGTGATCATCAAGGTATTGGGCAAACTATACTGCGGCTCACGCCAGTGGAGTTTCTTGAGCGAATGGCGGTATTGATCCCGCCCCCCGTGGTGTCTATCATGGTGTATTAGCGCCTAATGCGCCGACGATTTCTCCGGTTTGTGACCCGCCTATATTCTGTGCGGAGATAGATCAAACTCCGTATTGGGATGATAACGCAGTTAACCCGACAGAGCGTATACTATGAGTTTGATTAAACGGTAAGCTAGTAGCTTTCTAAACAGGCTGAATCTGCAAGTTCTTCCGGAACATGCAACAAGTTTCTATCAGCTTCAAAACTAAAAAAGTGAAAAATTCAGTTTGTAGTTTGGAATTCCTATTCTTTATTTGCTATATTCCTACAGGAATCGATAATACCTGCCCTACCCTAATATTATTGTTTTTTGAAATGGTATTCGCCTGTTTAAGCTGGTCTAAAGTCAGTCTATATTTTAGTGCAATACCCAGTAATGTTTCACCTTTAGAAATTTTATGTGCGGATGCGTCGGCAATGGATAATGTATTTAAGACAACAGAATGTTTCGCGGCATAAGACATAATACCTTTTTTAATCGCCTGTGCCATTTTCAATTGATATTTACTGCTTTTTAGACGGCGCTCTTCTTTCGGGTTGGATATAAAAGCGGTTTCAACCAGAATGGATGGTATATCTGGAGATTTTAAGACCATAAATCCGGCTTTTTGTACTTTATGGGAATGTAAATTACCTATACGGCCAAAATTCTTTAATACTTCTTTGGCAACCAGTTGGCTAATATCCTGAGAAGCGCTCTGGGATAGGTCTAACAATACAGAAGCTAATACGTCATCCTTATCATCCAAACTAATCCCACCGATTAAATCAGCGGCATTTTCATGTTTTGCTAACCAGCGGGCTGCTTCACTTGTCGCACCGCGACGCGATAAGGTAAAGACCGATGCGCCACTGACATTTGCCTTTTTGAATGCATCCGCATGGATTGAAACAAATAAGTCGGCATCTGCTTTTCTGGCAATTTTCATACGCTCGCGCAAACTGACATAATAATCACCCTTACGCACCATAATTGCTTTCATCCCGGGTTGCTTATTTATGAGTGCTGCCAATTTTCTCGCTATTTGATAGACTACTTTTTTCTCTAAAGTACCGTGTTTGCCTCTAGCACCCGAGTCTTTGCCACCATGTCCCGCATCGACAGCAACTACAAAGGGCTTAGCAAAACGCTTAGTAGTTTTAACAGGTCTGGTTTTTGTATAGCTGCTTTTTTTATAGAATGTTCTTTTCGCGATTACAGCCTGATTTTTTAACGGCAAATCCACAACGATGCGTGGGCCATATTTTTTATTGGCACTCAACACAAAGCTTTTAGCTACAACGCTGCTCTGTAAGTCAATCACCACACGCAAGTCATTTTTATTGCGATGCGCTGTGCGTAATCCGGTTAATAGTGGATGGTTTTTTTGTGGTTGATTGAGATTTTTTTCTAAATAAGCATTACTAAAATCAATCACCAATCTATTTGGATTGCTTAGTTGAAACACCTTATGTTTCGGTATGGCAGACACATCAAAGACTAAGCGAGTATTATCGCTACTTGAACTAATACGTAATGTTTTGATTTTAGTTTGCGATGCAAAGCCGACTGAGATATTTAAAATAACCAGAATCAATAAAATACTTAATCTTCGCATATCCCCTCCTGCAGAGTTTATAAACTTAATTAGATTATAGCAGTAGGTGATTGTTTTTTCATGTATAAAATTAAACTATTTAATTATTTTCTCTATACACTTACGTAACATCAAGGACTTAAAGGGTTAACTGATTTCAATTAATATCATTTTTTGCCTGCCTTTACTCGAATATAATATGGTCAGCACTAAAACCATCTAATTTTAACAATTAATGTATTGTGTTAATGTGGTAATGGAAACGGTGACAAATAAAGGAATCCAGATGAGAAGCTTTACACCCATTTTAGTGTTTGGTGAAGCGTTATTTGATAGGGCGAACTATGATGCTCCCCATTGTATTCGCCGCAATTGGAGGCAAAAAAACTCTGTGGTGTAATTTATTGTGCGCCGGGCTAAGTTCCAGGCCCGGCATCCAAGCCCACAATGTAACGGGATTGATTAAATTCTACGATGCCCTGATTCGCCTAATTTTCTCTTCTGGTATCTCTGGAGAATTGTTAAGTAAGATAATGTTTTGCGCATTACCCTGTGAATATTCCAAACGTTGTGGAAAATAAATCTCAGGTGCGCCTTTGCGGTATTCCCAAAGGAAAAAAATAATATTGATCAATAAAGTCAGATAAAATATAAATCTCACAATATACCTACTCGTTCGCAACTAAGGCCAGGCCCTTGAGTACTAATTGGGTATCAATAGTTGCTTCTAACTTTAAATTCGCCGCCACAAACCCCGCATCGCCTCCGGTTAATATTAGCTGCAGCGGCTTTTTATATTCTGACAGTCCTCGTTCGATAAAGCCTTGAATTGCACTAAGGTTGCCATTATATATCGCAGCTTCAGTATTATTGGCTAAGCCTAAAGGGTATTGCTTAGTACAATAGTTCAAATTTGCTGCCCCTCTCGACAATGCCTGTTGCATCAAATTCAAGCCGGGCATAATCATCCCACCTAAGTGCTGCCCTTGCCTATCGACGATATCCAGAGTTAATGCCGAGCCACAAGATACGATACACACGGGCGCATTATAATAATGATAAGCGGCAAGTAGGGCAAGCCAACGATCCACTCCGAGTTTATTATATTTTGGATAGGCATTGCATACGCCATGAGCATATTTTCGGGTATAAATTTCTTGAACGTTGACAGCTGGCCATAATCGCTCTGCGAAGTGTACTATTTGTTGCTTAATATTTTGTGGACCTACGCAGGCTAGGTAAATTTTGTCTGGCTTGTTTAAATCTTGCCATGCACTTATTAAGGAATTATCGATATTTTGATTAATATGCACAATAGCATGCATTTTTTCCGGTTGGTCAGCATGCTGTTGTGCCCATTTTATGCGGGTATTACCAATATCAATCAGTAGCATAACTGCGGAAACTTACTTCTCCAGAGGCGAAGCTTTGCGTTGCACCTGTTGCTGTTTGCAATAACAACAAGCCATCATCATTGATGCCTAAAACAGTCCCGTTAATTTTTGTATGACCCATAAATAAACTGACTTGTTGTCCTTGCATACAATCAAATTTCCGCCATTCATCGCGATAAAGGGCAAAGGAGGATGGCGTATATGACCGGGTTACAGCCACGAGTTGCTCAATCAATGTTGCGACTAATTGATTTCGAGAAACCTGTTGAGATTCATCCAGAATTGAGTTTATATCAACCCAGTCCTGTTCGATTTTGGAGCCATGCTGATCAGACAGATAAAGATTTAAACCTAAGCCAATGACAGCATGACAAGGGCCATCAGCTTCTCCTGATACTTCAACTAGAATGCCACCCAGTTTTCGTTGCTGCCAATAGATATCATTTGGCCATTTTAGACCTGCGCCATGTACACCATGTATTTCCAGTGCTTTAATAACGGCAACGCCAATAGCCAGGCTTAAGCCGGATAAACTTGCCGGTCCCTGCTCAAATTGCCAGACTAATGAAGCATAAATATTACTGCCAAATGGAGACACCCATTGCCTGCCCCGCCGGCCTTTACCCGCAGTCTGTTGCTCCGCTAGACAGACAATAGCTGAGGCCTCAGGTTGGTCATTACTTAATGCAACAAGATGGCTATTGGTAGAACCTATTTGATCGTGGATTTCAAGCTCTGCCAGACACTGCCGGGTTGGGTGATTGAATAAGCTAAAGATTAGCTTTTTATCCAGCAATTCAAGTTCCGAGTGTAGACGATAACCTTTTCCGTTCACTGCAGTAATATCAATGCCCTGCTCTTCTAGGCCATTGATATTCTTCCACACAGCAGAGCGACTGATGCTTAATTGTTCAGCAAGGTCAGTTCCTGAATGAAATTGACCATCTGCCAATATTTGTACTAAACGTTTTTTCGTCGCGGAAAACTGCACAGCATACTTACCCTAAATGTTATCCTTTTTTTATCCTAAAAAACCAATTATTGCAGCATCAATTGCTGACTGACGTTACTGATTGATTGTGTAAATGAAGATGCTATTTGTCCAGTTAAGCGATCAATCAAGCGTTCTTGGATAGTAAAGTCAACTCGCTTTTTAGCACCAATAATATCGGTAGCCACACTATCATCATCGCCAAAACCGTCAACCAGACCAAACGTTATACCCTGTTCTCCTGTCCAGACTAGCCCCGAAAAAGTATCGTCATCGATTTGAAGACGCTCACCACGACCATCTTTTACTGCGGTAATGAATTGCTGATGAACTTGTGCCAGCACTTGTTGCATATATTTTCTTTCACCTGTTTTCTCGGGAGAAAAAGGATCCATTAATGCCTTGTGTGCCCCCGCTGTAACCAGGCGGCGCTCAATACCCAGTTTCTTCAT
This sequence comes from Methyloprofundus sp., assembly GCA_012960135.1. Classification (GTDB taxonomy): domain Bacteria; phylum Pseudomonadota; class Gammaproteobacteria; order Methylococcales; family Methylomonadaceae; genus Methyloprofundus. The sequence continues at coordinate 17,775 of DUBW01000001.1, read as the reverse complement.
AGCACCTACAAAACCAAACCCTTCCATAATAACGCCGATAGACCCGACCAGTGTCGCTGGATTAACATAAATATTATCTACAGCAGAAACAATGTAATAACAACCAGATGTGCAAATATCGGATGCGACCGCATGAATTGGCAACTCAGGGTGTTCGGCTTTAATTTTGCGTATTTCATTGTAAATATAAGATGCCTGAACCGGACTCCCACCAGGGCTGTTCACATGCAGGATAATGCCTTTAGTATCTTCATCTTTAATGGCATTACGCAAGGCTTTAATAATTGAATCGGCATTCGCTTCCTTACCTTCTGCAATCACGCCGGAGATATTAATGACGGCGGTATGCCCTTTATCATCTCCATCCCCATTCCACATACTTTGCTTGAGCGATGGATACATACCTACGCCTATAATAGCTGCCAGATAGATGAACATTAAACTTTTAAAGAATATACCCCAGCGTCTTGCACGGCGTTGCTCGGTAACAGCTGCAAAAGCAAGCTTTTCTATGGCTTCTCGCTCCCAGCCATTGTGCATATCTTTATCTTTAGAATCTGGGCTATCCCACTGGTTTTCACTCATGCATGGTCTCCTTAATTTTTCAGTAGTCTTTAACTAGTTGTTTGGGCGTTATTATACTTCGTGCGGGCAGGCCTGGCAGAGTAATCACCCCGATTCCGCATAAAAACTAAAATTTTAATTAATTCCAGTCTTTAGGAACTGCTATTTTTCATTGTCTAATAAAAGCTGCAAATCATCGGGTAAAGGTGCCGTTATTTTAAGCAACTCTCCAGTGACAGGGTGTGCAAATTGTAATTTGTGAGCATGCAGGAACAAGCGTTTAAAGCCGCGTTTTCGGAAATTTTTATTGATTTCATGCTCGCCATAACGCTCATCTCCTATTATCCCATGTCCTAGCCAAGCCGCATGTACCCGTATTTGATGAGTACGCCCTGTATAAGGCGAAGCTTCAACTAAAGTAGCGTCGTTGTATAGGGTCAGGCGTCTAAATAAGGTCTGCGACGCCTTGCCTGCTGAACTAATTTTTACCATGCGCTCACCGCCATGACTGACATTTTTTAACAAAGGTTGATCAACGACTAATTTTTTCTTTTCCCAGCGCCCCTGCAATAAAGCGAGATAGTTTTTCTTGACACCACTACCTCTAAAATATTCATGTAATGTGCGTAAAGCACTGCGCTTTTTAGCGATAATCAAGCACCCTGAGGTATCTCGATCTAGGCGGTGCACTAATTCAAGAAAGCGACTGTCAGGGCGTATTTCACGCAAAGCTTCTATAATGCCTGAGCTTATTCCTGAACCACCGTGCACTGCAAACCCGGAGGGTTTATTGATCACTAAGATGGCATCATCTTCAAATAAAATATCATGTTTTAGCCGCGCAGTCAGGTAGGCGGGAGCAGCTATAAACTCCTTTTCTTCGGCAACGCGTATCGGCGGAATCCTGACAATATCTCCCTGGAGTAATTTGCGTTTTGCATCACAGCGTCCTTTATTAATTCGGACTTCACCCTTGCGGATAATGCGGTAAATACGGCTTTTTGGCACCCCTTTAAGCACTTTCATTAAGAAATTATCTAAGCGCTGTCCTTCATGCGCATCTGTAATTTCAATGAAATATACCTTTGGTATCGCGTTGTTTTCCTCTTTTTTCATCGGCACATAATAGTAGAGTTTACGGCTATATACTATAAGTTTATTACAATCAACTGTATAACAGGTTATAATTAATAAGGTATAAACTGAAAATAAATGTAGTTTATACACAGCTTGTTATTAACAATGCATAACACAAAGACGAGTTAGTGTTGTTTTGTGCCGATAAGTTAACTGTCTACAATGAAAGTAACCTAATCTCCCGACAAAAGGGATTATCTGGCAAGAGCAAAGTATAACAAAGAAATATACGTGGTCCTACACGTAGACAAAAAACGTAATAATCAAGCAAGAACAGATTTTGGGTTTTTTCGCTCGACCCATGACGAGCGATACTCGACCTGATAAAGGCCGAACGATAAATAAGATCGTGTGTTTTCAGGCTGCAAATAGGTTGATAGTTAACACCAGTAGAGCGCTACATTATTTCCTAGCCTGCTCCTGAATATGTGTTTTCAACCAGTCAGTCAATCACTTAGCTGAAACGAAAATACTATTGCCATAACGCAATAACTGATATTAGAAATCAGCGTTTCAACTTTGTGTCTTTTTATGGACTTATTTTGTGTGAATCATACGCATAGCTTGCTATGTGCTATCACACTAGTTTGCATAGATTGTATCTGTTAGTCGCTATTAGATAGCCAGTAACCTTTAATAATACATAGACTTATTTATCTTCTGCACGGAATATCAAGGTCATGCAAGGATAAATTAATGAAAAGAATGCTTATCAACGCATCGCAGCCTGAAGAACTGCGAGTAGCATTGGTAGATGGTCAAAAACTTTATGATTTTGACATAGAACACCCTTCACACGAACAAAAAAAATCGAATATCTATAAAGGTATTATTACCCGTATTGAACCCAGCCTGGAAGCAGCCTTTATTAATTACGGTGTTGATAAACACGGATTTTTACCCCTGAAAGAAGTTTCACCCAGCGCAGTAGGCTCAGATGACCTAAATTTAAGTCGCGCTAAAATCAAAGAACGGTTAAAAGAAGGACAGGAAATTATCGTTCAGATTGAAAAAGAAGAACGTGGTAACAAAGGTGCTGCGCTCACTACCTATATTAGTCTGGCTGGCACCTATCTGGTTCTTATGCCTAATAACCCCAAAGCAGGTGGTATTTCTAGACGCATTGAAGGCGATACACGTAATGAGTTGCGTGATGCTATGGCAGGACTTGAAGTGCCTGAAGATATGGGGCTCATTGTGCGCACTGCAGGTTGCGGAAAAAGCACCGAAGAATTGCAATGGGACCTGAATTATCTGCTGCAGTTATGGGAAGCAATTGACCGCTCATCTAAAGAGCAAAATAAGCCCTTTCTAATTTTCCAGGAAAGCAATGTCATTATTCGGGCCTTACGCGATCATTTACGTGCCGATATAGATGAAATCCTGATTGATAAAGAGTCATCCTTTAAGCTAGTGCATAATTTCCTTAAACAGGTTATGCCGCACTATCTGCAAAAAGCCAAGTTATACAGTGATGACGTCCCTTTGTTTAACCGCTATCAGATTGAATCTCAAATTGAGACTGCCTATAGCCGCGAAGTACCTCTCCCATCAGGTGGAGAACTGGTGATTGATCACACCGAAGCACTGACTTCAATCGATATAAACTCTGCGCGCTCAACGAAAGGCAGTGATATCGAAGACACTGCGCTTAATACTAATCTGGAAGCCGCAGATGAGATTGCACGGCAATTAAGATTACGTGATTTAGGCGGATTGTTTGTGATCGATTTTATCGATATGCTGGCCAATAAAAACCAGCGTGCCGTCGAAAATAGAATTCGAGATGCCTTAAAAATTGATCGTGCCCGCATCCAAACCAGTCGTATTTCACGCTTTGGTTTACTAGAGATGTCACGGCAAAGATTGCGCCCTTCTCTGGGTGATACAACACAGCTGACTTGCCCTCGCTGTAATGGCCAGGGTGAGATACGAAATGTTGAATCCGTTGCTCTGTCGGTATTACGTATACTTGAAGAAGAAGCAATGAAGAGTGGCACTGATAAGGTTGTTGCTCACTTGCCTATTGAATGCGCTACCTTCTTACTCAATGAGAAGCGCCCTTCTATCGACCAGATTGAGTCGCGTTTGAATGTACGCATTATTGTCTTGCCTAGTAAGCACTTGGAAACGCCAGCATACGATATAGAGCGTATCAAATCTAAAGATGAGGACGGGACTGAAGATAACTCCAGTTACACTCAAATAAAAGCGGATGATCTTGCATTACCCGAGTTTGCCAGGCAAGCAGCGCCTATAGCCAAACAAGCGGCAATTAAGGAATTTTTACCCGACGCACCTGCACCCACTGCACCTGTTGCACCGGTACAAAACAAGAAAACTTCGGCCGGCTTAATTAATCGTTTCTGGACTAAGCTCATTGGTTCCTCTACAGAGGATACTGCAGAAACTATCGAAGAACCTGCAAAACCAGCCAGAGCTGAAAACGAAAAGTCGCAGAACAATCGTAGAAATCCTAATAACCGGAGAAATTCTAATAATAGAAACCGGAATAGGAACGCTAATAATCGTAATCGTAATCGTAACAAATCACAGAGTGACAGCTCTACTGACAGTGGTACGACTTCAACGCAAAACGCTAGCCCGGAAAAAGGCACAAAGGAGTCAGCTGTAAAACCGGCTGAGACTAATAGTGAGTCAACAACTCCTAAACCAAGAAACCAGAATAGAAAACCTAATCGTAGAGGCTATAACAGAAAGCCGAGAACTGAAAAACAAGAAGCAGAAAATAATAACAATGCCTCTGATAAGTCTTCACCAGCCAAGGATAATGGCAAGCCAGTCATGCAACAGGAATCAAAAGACGCACAAGCGAACTATGATAAAAATACCGAAACACAATCTTATGCAGCAAATTATCAAAAAAATATAGTTGCCGCAAAAACACCCACAGAATCTAAACCACAACCACCTGCTACAAATACCGAAGACTAAAGAAGCAAGGGCATAGCGTAAAACATCAAGCGCTATGCCCTTTTTCTTATATTACTGTCCTTAGATGAGTTTATCTGCTAAGATTGAAAAAATTTATAGACCTATTTTAGAGTAAAGAGAGAGATGGCAAAAGAAGATCAAATTGAAATGGATGGTACGATTACCGAAACCCTCCCCAATACCATGTTTAGAGTTGAACTGGAAAATGGCCACGTAATTACGGCACATATATCTGGCAAAATGCGCAAACATTACATACGCATTCTGACAGGTGATAAAGTTAAAGTAGAAATGACACCTTATGATTTAACCAAGGGTCGTATTACATTCCGTATGCGCTAAGTTTATGCTTAACGCATGGATCGATATTAATTACTTTCCGGAATACTCAGCTGTTTACTTTCTATAGTAAAGGCTAATTCATTATTTTGTACCGTCACACGTACATGCCCTCCCTGCTTCAGTTTGCCGAATAATAAATCGTTTGCCAGGGGCTTTTTGATTTTATCCTGAATCAATCGCGCCATCGGTCTTGCCCCCATTTTAGGGTCACATCCATGCTCTGCTAGCCAGAGCCTGGCTTCTGCATCGAGACTAAAGGTAACATTCTTTTCTAGTAATAATGTTTCTAGTTCAAAAATAAACTTATCGACAACATTTCCAACGATAGAGATATCCAGCGGTTTGAATTGAATAATCGAATCCAGACGGTTTCTAAATTCTGGTGAAAATGTTCTTTCAACTACGCGCATGCTATCACTGGAATGCTCTTGCTGTGTAAAGCCTATCGAAGCACGACTTCCTTCTTCTGCCCCTGCATTGGTGGTCATCACCAGAATAATATTTCTAAAATCAGCCTTGCGCCCATTATTGTCGGTGAGCGTACCATGATCCATTACCTGTAAAAGCAGGTTGAACACATCAGGGTGTGCTTTTTCCACCTCATCCAGCAACAATACCGCATGTGGATGCTTATTCACCTGCTCGGTTAGTAAGCCACCTTGATCATAGCCTACATAACCAGGAGGTGCACCGATCAAGCGCGAGACGGTATGGCTTTCCATATATTCAGACATATCAAAGCGTATTAACTCGACCCCCATCAGACTGGCTAATTGCTTGGTTACTTCTGTTTTACCAACGCCTGTAGGCCCAGCAAATAAAAATGAACCAATGGTTTTACTGACATCGCGTAAACCCGCTCTGGACAGCTTGATAGCAGATGATAAGGATGCAATCGCTTCATCCTGACCAAACACCAACATTTTTAGGTTCTTCTCAAGATTCTTCAGCTTATCCTGATCATTGCTAGAAACAGATTTGGGTGGGATACGTGCAATTTTGGCGACAACTTCTTCTATCGCATGCACATCAATCTCGTTGTTGCGCTCTTCATGAGGTACGAGGCGTTGCCTTGCTCCTGCTTCATCAATAACATCTATCGCTTTGTCAGGTAAAAAGCGATCACTAATATGTCGATCCGATAATTCTGCAGCAACGCGTAAGCTATCCAGGGTGTATTTAAGCTCGTGATACTCTTCAAACCTGCTTTGCAAGCCTTTTAAGATTTGATATGTTTCATCAACTGTTGGCTCGATCACATCTATTTTCTGGAAACGTCGTGCCAAAGCATGATCTTTTTCAAAAATACCCCGGTATTCTTGATAAGTCGTAGACCCTATGCAACGCAACTGGCCCGATGCCAAGGCAGGTTTAATTAAATTAGACGCGTCCATGACTCCGCCTGAAGCAGAGCCCGCTCCTATGATAGTATGAATTTCATCAATAAATAGAATAGCTTTTTCATCTTGTTTTAACTGGTTCATCAACGCTTTAAGACGCTTCTCAAAATCCCCTCTATATTTAGTTCCCGCTACCAGAGAACCTAAATCTAAGGAATAAATAACACAGTCCTGCAAAAATTCCGGAATATCTTCTTCGACAATTTTCTTGGCCAGGCCTTCTGCAATTGCGGTTTTTCCAACTCCCGCTTCACCAACGAGTAAAGGATTATTTTTTCTGCGTCGACACAACACCTGAATAGTGCGCTCCAATTCCAGTGCACGACCGATTAAAGGGTCAATTTTACCATTAACCGCTTCCTGGTTTAGATTGGTCGTATATTTATCTAAGGGACTCTCGGCAACTTCAGGCTCTACATTGCTAGTGCTCTCTTGTTGCTCTGGAGCCTCATGGTCGGCCCTTGAGATACCATGCGATAGAAAATTAACTGCATCCAGGCGCTGTATATCCTGCTTATTTAATAAATAAACAGCATGTGAATCTTGCTCGCTAAATAATGCAACCAACAAATTAGCGCCGTCGACTTCCTTTTTGTCAGAAGCCTGCGCATGAAAAACAGCTCTTTGCAAAACTCGCTGAAAACCTAATGTAGGTTGAGTTTCATGTCTGCCATCTACGGTTAATAAACTGATCGTTTCATCAATAAACTGATTTAATTCAGCCCGCAAACTAGAAACGTCACAGCTACAAATTGACAGCACCTGCAGTGCGCTATCGTTATCCAGTAGGGCTAATAACAAATGCTCCACGGTAATAAATTCATGTCTCTTTTCATGTGCAGAGACAAACGCTAGGTTTAGTGTAACTTCAAGGTCTTTACTTAACATGTCAAATACTCCTCAAGCATCAGGCTTCTTCCATTGCACACATTAAAGGATGCTGGTTTTCACGCGAATAATCATTTACGATCTCAACTTTTGTTTCTGCTACATCTTTGGAAAACACCCCGCAAACTCCCATGCCCTTAGTATGTACATGCAACATAACCTGTGTAGCGGAATCTTCGGTCATGGCAAAAAAATCAATCAATACCTCAATAACAAAATCCATGGGAGTAAAGTCATCGTTCAATAAAATAACTTTAAATAACGGTGGCCTTTTTAACTTAGGTGCTGCTTCTTGTACCGCTAGTGCATCATCATGGTCTATGGATGGATTAGAATCACTCATCTCTTTCTATTTTTAATAAATATTAGTCTAAATTAACTTTTAATATTGAGGTGCATTCCTCATATTCAACAATATATAACGTATAATATCCTATACACAATTAGACTACAGCCTTTTTTTAAACTTCAGGATAATTCATGGTTTGGAAACCTCATGTTACTGTTGCAGCTATTATAGAGCGCGAACATCAATTTCTGTTGGTTAAAGAAGAAACCGATAACGGTATTGCATTCAACCAGCCTGCAGGGCACCTGGAGCCAGGTGAAAGCCTTATCAATGCAGTGCAGCGAGAGGTAAACGAAGAAACAGCTTGGCAGTTTAAACCTGAATTTATTACCTCAATACAACTATGGCGAAAAACCCCCGACTCTCCCTCTTTTCTTAGAGTCTGCTTTGCAGGCTCTTGCCATGATCATCAGTCTGATCAATCTCTTGATGAAGGCATAATTAGCACTCACTGGTTAACACGCGAAGAAATTGTCGCTAGAAAATCTCAACTGCGCAGTCCTTTGGTGTTAACTACTATAGATCAATATTTAAACGCTGAGCATTACCCGCTCAGCTTATTAAAAACATTTTTAGATTTAGAATAATGAGTAAAAATATTATCGTCGGTATGTCAGGTGGCGTAGACTCCTCAGTTACCGCTGCTTTGCTATTAGAACAAGGCCATCTAGTCACTGGCGTGTTTATGAAAAACTGGGATGAAGATGATGGTACAGATGAATGTACTGCATTAGAAGACCTGGCCGATGCACAACAAGTCTGCGATACATTGGGGATCGAATTAAAAACAATTAATTTTGCCAGTGAATACTGGGATGAAGTGTTTGAAGTCTTTCTTGCCGAATTTGCAGCTGGGCGCACCCCGAATCCAGATATACTGTGCAACAAACACGTCAAGTTCAAGGCTTTTTTAAATTACGCCACTGAAGATCTAGGCGCTGAATATATTGCTACCGGTCACTATGCACGTATTAGCCAGGAACAGGGACAATATTTTTTACTCAAAGGCCTGGACCCGACTAAGGAACAAAGTTATTTTTTATATACCTTAGGCCAAAAAGCCCTAGCCAAAACGTTATTCCCTATTGGTCATCTGCATAAAACTGAGATCCGCCAGATAGCAGAAAAATACGAATTTGCTAATCATCATAAAAAAGATAGCACTGGCATCTGTTTTATAGGTGAGCGAAAATTTACGGAATTTTTACAACGTTACTTACCCACTCAGCCAGGTGAAATGCATACCCCAGAAGGACAATATATCGCGCAACACTCCGGTTTGATGTATTACACTTATGGTCAACGTCAGGGATTAAGGATAGGCGGCGTAAAAAATGCCCCAGATGAACCCTGGTATGTGCTGGATAAAGACCTGGATAATAATATATTAATTGTCGGGCAAGGCCACGACCATCCTTTAATGCTTCATAATACCTTAGAAGCAAATCAACTAGACTGGTGCAGTAATCAACCACTGACCGAAACGATAATATGTAGCGCCAAAACACGCTATCGCCAAGCAGACCAGAGCTGTAAAGTCATTCCTCTGGCTGATAATAGAATAAAGGTTGTTTTTGAACAACAGCAACGTGCAATTACCCCAGGCCAATCGGTTGTGTTTTACTCTAGCGAAATATGTCTTGGTGGCGGTATTATAGAAACCAGAGACAATCAATAAAACGACATAAGACGTGGCTTTCATCCGATTGTATCGAAGTGTGTAAAGATAGACGACAATAATGGATTAAAGCATAATACCGAGGTAAAGAATCAAATGCTGCTCTGGGGACTGCAATTTTTCTTGAGCTTATTGGTAGCCAATGCCGGCGAATAGTTTATTCACCACTACCTTCTGCATCGACTTGGTAAGCGCCGTGGTAGCTTCTGAGCATATTAGATAGCAGGGCAATTAAACATGCACGATCCAGGTTAAAAGAATTACTGGTTTTGTGCCATATTACATTGCTCAACGCGCCCTTTTTCAGCCTACTTAATGGCCTATGCCTGGGGCATAACCATTTCTGTATTAGCTACATCTGACAAGCGCCTACCGACATACACTAGGCGAGACCCTAGCTACGCTGGCATTGAAAGCCAACGGGTGCATTACCTATCCACTATTTGATTATCTGATGAGAACTCAAAATAAAAATCGTGATAATGTATAAGGTTATATTTAAGATTAAGCATTAGAATTCGCGCTTTTTCAGACGCATAATCTAGCCTTGATAAGGCAATGAAATAAAACGAAAATTCATTTTATATACAAGAATAACTTCTATGCAACTTTAACAATCTCCCTAAGCAAAGCGGTCGCATAACAGCCAGGATTTAAAGTAAAACTTAATTCCAAAGTCTTACTATCAATAAATTGCCATTGTAACTCTTGTATATGACTGCGTAATGCCCTACGGTCTTGATCCACGCCAAAAGCACACAAGCCTTTTGCCAGTTGTTCGAATTGCTCGACAATCTCTTGCTCTTGCAATGCGACTTCTGCAGTAGCCTGGTTTTCACCTTTGCCCCATAATGTAGCAGTAGGATGTACATCTAGTTGCGCTACTCGTTTTAATATCGATTCATCCAGAGTTTCGGCTGTAAAAAAACTATGTGAATTATCAAACATAAATACATCACCGAGCAGCGCCTGATTCCAGGTTTGACTAGCTACTCTTTTACTAAGGATATGGTTAAATAGAAAAGATCTAGCTGAGGATAAATAAATGCTACGCAGATTGCGTGAAACTTTTTCGCCTGAAAATAAAGCCATCGCTTTGGCTATATTAGCTCCTTCGCGCCCAAAGCGTTGTGCGCCAAAATAATTGGGTACACCTTGAGTTTTAATCGTTTGTAATTGTTGCTCCAGAATAGCTTTATCGCCTATCCAATCGCGCACGCATATGTTAAATTGATTTCCCGCAAGTGAGCCACGTTTAAGTTTTTTACTATGCCGGGTGGCTTCTAACACCTGGATAGTATCAGAATTAATTTCTTGCCAATCTGGGTCAGGTTTACCCGGAAGCCATACGCTAAACCATTGTCGGGTACGCGCATGCCGGTCTTTTAAACCCGCATAACTGACATCTCTTTGCCGAACGCAGGCAAAACGGGCTAGTAGCCGGGCGACATAGTCAGTATTTTCAGAGCACTTCTCTATTAATATAAAAGCATGTTCGCCAGTACCTGAAAGTTCAAAAGACTGAATTTCATTGACGATAAAGTCATCTGGAATAGTGCGGATAATGCCTTGACTTTGGGCTCCGCCATTCGCGTATGCCCAGTCAGGTAGAGAGTGAGTAGAGTTCAATGGATTTTTCTATTATTGGGAGGGGCTATATAGCCTCGCGCTACAGTCCGGGGCTATTTGCTAATCAGTACGACAGCTTGCACGGCGATACCTTCTTTACGGCCTTCAAAGCCCAGTTTTTCAGTCGTTGTCGCTTTAACATTAATACAGTCTAATTCTACTGATAAGTCTGCTGCAATATTAGTACACATGGCAACAATATGCGGTGCCATTTTTGGCGCTTGCGCAATAATGGTAATATCCGCATTCACCAGGCTATAACCTTTTTTTTGTACTATATCGTAGACAAAACGCAGTAAAACCCGACTATCTGCTCCTTTAAACTCAGGATCGGTATCCGGAAAATGTTTTCCGATATCACCTAAAGCAGCTGCTCCTAACAGTGCATCACATAGAGCATGTAACACCACATCGCCATCAGAATGCGCTTCCAGCCCTTGTTCATAATCAATTTTTACACCGCCTAAAATCACATCGCCCTGATCGACAAAACGATGTACATCATACCCTTGTCCAACTCGTATCATTGTTGCTCCAAATAAAATTGTGCTAATGCTAGATCTTCCGGGCGGGTAATTTTTAGATTATCTGCACGCCCGGCGATAATTTTTGGTTGCATACCTTGTAGCTCCATCGCGCTGGCATCATCAGTCATAATCCAGCCTTTATCTGCCGCTTCTTGTAAGGCATGTTTTAGCGCGGCATAACGAAACATTTGTGGCGTAAATGCGCGCCATATTTTACTTCTATCAACAGTATCGGAAATTGCTAGATTATTATCAACCGATTTTAAAGTATCATGAGAAGCCAGCCCTAAAATCCCACCAACGGGATGATCTTGCAATTCATTGATTAGATATTCGACATCGCTTTGGGTAATACAGGGGCGCGCAGCATCATGGACCAGCACCCAGTCATTATCATCCGCTTTATCCGCAATAAAGTTGAGAGCGGATAAAACCGAATCGGCGCGTTCTTTGCCACCTGCAGCAGTGTATATTCGTGGGTTTGAAGATATTTCAAGCGTTGGCCAATACGGGTCTTCTTTTGAAATCGCAACGACAACTGCGCTTATAGACTTAACCTCTAACAACCGGGTTAAGGTCTGCTCAATTACAGTTATATTATTTAATGGTAGGTATTGTTTAGGTCGGTCCGCCTGCATACGTTTACCAACGCCTGCAGCTGGTACTATACCCCAGTATTTATTTATTTCGCTCATGCTTAATTAATTAAATTCTGGATATTATTCGATGACTTGGAAAAAAGTCTCATTTTTTTTGATTAAACCCAGGTCATGACGGGCTGTTTCTTCGATTGCTTCTTTGCCTTTACGCAAATCCAGTACTTCAGCTTCGAGTGCTTTATTTCGCAACTGTTTAAGTTCCATTTTCTGTTGGAGTTGATCTAGTTGTTGCTGATATTTCCGGGTTTGCTTAAAACTGCCATCTCCATGCCACAAGCGATATTGCAGTAGTGAAATCAGGACAACAAGAAAGACTATAAGAAGCTTAATAAATCACCTATTGGCAAATATCTTATCTAGGGTGGGTAGCAATAAACTACCCACCCTAAATCACAAACCTAACTTAAGAGGAGATTAAGATAGTTTTTTAAACGCACTACGTCCAGCGTAACTCGCTTCTGCACCTAGCTCTTCTTCAATTTTCATTAAACGGTTATATTTTGCAACACGATCAGAACGGCTCAGTGAACCTGTTTTAATTTGTCCTGTACCCATCGCAACACATAAATCTGCAATTGTAGTATCTTCAGTTTCACCCGAGCGATGTGAAACAACCGCCGTGTAACCCACAGCGTGTGCTGTGTTAATTGCTTCCAGCGTTTCTGTTAACGTACCGATTTGATTTACTTTAATCAAGATTGAGTTAGCAACGCCTTTCTCTATACCATCTTTCAACGTAGCGGGATCAGTAACAAATAAATCATCGCCTACTAACTGAATCTTATCGCCTAATCTATCCGTAAGTTCTTTCCAGCCTGCCCAGTCATTCTCATATAGACCGTCTTCGATAGAAATAATTGGATATTTTGCTACCCAGTCTGCAAATAAGTCAGTCATTTGCGCTGCACTTAAGGTTTTACCTTCAGATGTGAGTTCATATTTACCATCTTTATAGAATTCAGACGCAGCAGCATCCATACCCAAAAAGATATCTACACCAGGTTTGTAACCAGCATTAACAATCGCCTCTAAAATCACTTCAATCGCCTCTTCATTAGAAGATAAGTTAGGTGCAAAGCCCCCTTCATCCCCGACTGTAGTCGCTAAACCTTTGGCTTTTAATACTTTGGCTAAATTATGGAATACTTCAGCACCGTAACGAATTGCTTCACGAAAGGTAGGTGCGCCCACAGGCAAAATCATGAATTCTTGTAGATCTACACTGTTGTCCGCATGTGAACCACCGTTGATAATATTCATCATCGGTACCGGCATAATAAATTTACCGCTAGTATTCAGGTAACGATATAAAGGAACGCCTGCTTCCAGAGCTGATGCACGAGCGGCAGCCAGTGAAACACTTAGTATTGCATTAGCACCAATACGGCCTTTGTTTGCAGTACCGTCCAGATCCATCATTGCTTTATCAAGCGCAGTTTGATCTGCTGAATCCATCCCGACTACAGTGGCACGAATTTCAGTATTAACATACTCAACCGCTTTTAAAACTCCTTTTCCTAAATAACGTGATTTATCACCATCCCGCAATTCTATTGCTTCACGCTCTCCAGTAGATGCTCCTGATGGCACCATGGCACTACCAATATTTCCTGATTCCAAAATAATATCTGTTTCTAGGGTTGGATTCCCTCGTGAATCTAAAATCTCTCTTGCTTTAATATCGACTATTTTAGCCATTTTTTTTCCTTTATTATATTTACGTAAAGTAATAATTCGGTGTTCATGTGTCTTACACACCGCACTGGTGTATAAAACTTTTAAAGTGTATTTTCTATTAATGCATTTGCTTTAACAGCCGTATCAATGGCCATTAAGGTTTCTAATAATTCCTGCATACGATGCAATGGCCATGAGTTTGGACCGTCACTTAAGGCATTATCAGGATCTGGATGGGTTTCCATAAACAAGCCAGCAACACCTGCGGCTATTGCTGCTCTGGCTAACACAGGCACATGCTGGCGCTGCCCGCCTGATGATGTTCCCTGTCCTCCTGGAAGCTGTGCCGAATGGGTAGCATCGTAAACAACCGGACAATATGTATTGCGCATTTCAGCTAATGAGCGCATATCAGAAACCAGATTGTTATAACCAAAGGATGCGCCACGCTCACACACCATAATTTGCTGATTACCGGTTGCTTTTGCTTTATTGACTACATGCACCATATCCCAGGGTGCTGAAAACTGGCCTTTTTTAATATTAACAGGTTTGCCTTGTTCGGCTACTGCCTGAATAAAATTTGTCTGGCGGCATAAAAAAGCAGGGGTCTGCATGATATCCACAACACTGGCAACTTCGGCTAGCGGAGTGTCCTCATGAACATCAGTTAAAACCGGCACACCAATTTGTTGCTGCACTTTTTGCAATATTTTCAAGCCCTCTTCTACGCCTGGGCCACGATAGCTCTTATGCGAAGATCGATTTGCTTTATCAAATGAGGATTTATAAACAAACGGGATATTTAATGTTGCGCATAATTCTTTTAGAGTGCCCGCTGTATCAAGTGCCATTTGCTCACTTTCTATAACACAAGTCCCCGCTATTAAAAAAAACGGTTGATCTAGACCGACTTCAAAATCACATAACTTCATTTTTCAATATCCTGTTTATGTTTTTCTGCAGCCTCAACGAAGCCAGAAAATAAGGGGTGCCCGTCTCTGGGAGTTGAGGTGAATTCAGGGTGAAACTGGCAGGCAATAAACCATGGATGATCTGCTAGCTCTACCACTTCTACCAAACGGCCATCCATAGATTTACCTGAAAAGCGTAAGCCTGCTGCTTCCAAAGTGTCTATATAATTATTGTTAAATTCATAACGATGGCGATGACGTTCGGTTATAACATCTTTCTGGTACATATCAAAAACTCTTGAATCAGGTTCAATTCGACATTTCTGTGCACCTAAACGCATAGTGCCACCTAAATCAGAACTCTCATCCCGAGTCTCAGTCTGCCCCTCATGATCTTGCCATTCGATAATTAAACCAATAACCGGGTGCGGACTGGTAGGTAAAAATTCAGTACTGTGTGCCCCTTCTAATCCGGCGACATTCCGCGAAAATTCAATAACAGCAGATTGCATACCCAGGCAAATTCCTAAATAAGGAATCTTATTTTCTCTGGCATAGCGCACTGTCGAAATTTTACCTTCTACACCGCGCTCGCCAAAACCACCTGGCACTAAAATCGCATCAACACCATTTAACGGAGCAACGCCATCTTGCTCAATAATTTCAGAATCTACGTATTTAATTTTGACAGTATTCCCCGTCTTTATTCCGGCATGAGTCAGGGCTTCACTTAAAGATTTGTAGGCATCACTATGTCCTACATATTTACCCACAATTGCAATTATTACGGTGTCGTGAGGATGTGTGATAGAGTCGACAACGGTTTTCCATTCAGATAAATCTGCTGCAGGCACATCCAGACGCAGTTGATTAACAACAATATCATCTAGCCCTTGTTCATTTAACAACAAAGGGATACGATAAATCGTATCCGCATCAATGGCTGAAATAACGGCATTCACAGGGACGTTAGTGAATAAAGCAATTTTACGCCGTTCAGCCGCAGGAATGCTCTGCTCTGAGCGGCATATCAAAACATCAGGCTGGATACCGATAGTGCGTAATTCTTTAACAGAATGTTGCGTTGGCTTGGTTTTAATTTCACCTGCCGTTTTAATATAAGGCACCAATGTAAGATGGATAAATAGCGCCCGATCACGACCTAATTCGATACCAATTTGACGAATCGTTTCTAAAAAAGGCAAGGATTCAATATCCCCTACTGTACCGCCCACCTCAATAATGGCAACATCCATGCCTTCAGCACTGGCATAGATCCGGCGCTTCATTTCATTGGTAATATGTGGGATAACCTGAACCGTCGCCCCTAAATAGTCACCTTTACGCTCTTTACGCAACACACTTTCGTAAACCTGCCCTGTGGTAAAGTTATTTTTCTTGGTTAATCGGGTTTTTAAGAAGCGCTCATAATGGCCTAAATCCAGGTCAGTTTCAGCGCCATCCTGAGTAACAAACACCTCACCATGTTGAAACGGACTCATGGTGCCAGGATCAACATTGATATATGGATCCAGTTTTGTCATGGTTACTTTTAAACCACGTGCTTCCAAGATAGCCGCTAAAGAAGAGGCAGCGATTCCTTTACCAAGAGAAGAAACGACACCGCCGGTAATAAATATAAATTTTGTCATTAAAAAATGTGATAACTAGGATGAAGTCATATGATTAAATTAACAGAGTATTTTAGTCGACATTGCACTTTTCGTCATTTCTTTTTAATTTTAAAAGAGGAGGCTATTGATTAATTGATGGATTCCTGTGAATTACCCCACCTCTTTTTTCCTAATTATTATCAACTAAAGCGTCGAGGATAGATTCTCTTATTTATGATGCTAGCAGCAAAAACGAAAACTTAGTGAAAGACATTTTTTCGACAACATATGCTTATAGCTAGTGTTTAACTGATGTTTTTAGGTTCAAAGAGCCTGACACTTCATTATGATTATAGTGGACCCCGAAATCAAGACAATAGTATAAGCTAGACTCTATCAAAAAATATGGATCAAAAATGAGCGAAACTAAACGGAAGGTTTTTACGGGTACACAAAAGGCTGAGATTGCACAAGATAACAATGTACATCCGACTCAGGTCAGTCAATGGAAAAAGGATTTACTGGACAATGCAAGCACCCTATTTGAAGGTAAACGAGGGCCTAAGCGAATCAATCCACACAGTGACCCAGATCGATTGTATGCCAAGATAGGTCAACTGAATATGGAACTAGACTGGCTTAAAAAAAAGTCTGGGCTCAGCCAATAGAGGAGCGATATTTATGGGTAAATGTCGATGATGATGTGGCACTGTCTCAATAATGTAAACTTCTCAAGATTACACGGTCTGTTGTGTATGCGCAGAAAAAGCGTTCAGATAATGCTGTTGATGAGACTGAGAGCATGTTGTTGCAATTACTTGATGAGGAGTACACGCGTCACCCTTTTTATGGTTCACGGCGTATGACGAAATATTTATGTGGGCTTGGGCACAAAATTAATCGCAAACGAGTTCAACGCTTGATGAAAACATAAGGTTTGGTTGGCATGGCACCTAGTCCCAATACCAGTAAGGCGCACCCGCAGCATAAGATTTACCCCTATTTATTGCGGGGTGTTGATATCACTCAGCCCAATCAGGTGTGGAGTACTGATATTACCTATATTAGGCTGCCGCGAGGTTTTGTTTATTTAGTGGCCATTATCGACTGGTATAGTCGCAGGGTATTATCTTGGCGTATATCTAACACAATGGACACCCGTTTTTGTATCGATTGTTTGGAAGAGGCTATCAAAGCCTACGGGGTGCCTGAAATATTTAATACAGACCAAGGGGCTCAATTCACTAGCGATGCCTTTACAAATGTATTAATAAAAAACGGTGTCTCGATTAGTATGGATGGACGCGGTCGTGCGTTAGATAATATTTTTGTCGAACGACTATGGAGAACGGTGAAATATGAAGAAGTCTATTTAAAACAGCATGACAACGTACAGAGCTTGTTAATTGGGTTAACTGACTACTTTGTATTTTATAATCAAGA